>JAGAUJ010000024.1 GCA_017620845.1 Rickettsiales bacterium
ATATTTTATTAATAATACAATCTTATATTTAACAATACTATATTACAATTAATTAATTTATTTTCAACAAAACTATTTGGCAACAATAACAAGCGCTGGTTTTATAACTCTATCATTTAAAGTATAACCTGCTTGCAAAACTTCAATAACTGTCCCAGTTTCTGTGTCACTTTCAATTTGTGAAATTGCATCGTGAAAATCTGGATTAAACATTTCGCCAACTGGATATATTCTCTTAATATTATTTTTTTCAAAAATTTTTTTAAATTCATTAAAATTAAGTTCTGTTCCTTTTATAAAAGATTCTAAATCGTCAGTATTTTTTTCTAAATTTCCAAACGCTAAATAAAAGTTTTCCATTATATTTATTAAATCTTTTGAAAAGTTTGTTATTGCAAATTTCATTGTTTTGCTTTTTTCTTCTTCGCAGATTCTTCTTGTGTTTTCAACTTCTGCAAGACTTCTTAATACTTTTGCTTTTAATGATTCATTTTCTTCTGTTAATTTTTGTATTAAATCATTATCATTATTGTTGCTATTGTCGGTTTTTACTGATTTAAACTTATCGGTCCATTTTGTTTGTGATTTTTGTTGCTCTTCTGTGTTTGTTTCAACTTCTGTTTCTATATTTTTGTTATTTTCTGTCATTATATATTGTAATTTATTAAATATCTGTGTATAAATATAATGATGTTTTTGTTTTTTTCAAGTTATAATATTAAATGTGTAAATTAAATATAAAATTAATTGCTAATTTTTTTATTTTATTTACAATATATTTTATAAATAAATATAAAAAACTATAAAATTAATTTTTTTCTTGATTTTTATTTACAATACTATTATTATAAGTGTAATGGGTTAATTATTTTTTTACTAAATGGCTACAAAAAGAACATACCAACCAAGTTGCTTAAAAAGAAAAAGAGCATTTGGTTTTAGAGCAAGAATGGCTACGAAGGCTGGTAGAGCTGTAATAAACAGAAGAAGGGCAAAGGGCAGAAAAGTGCTATCAGCATAACAGAAGAATACGGGGCGTAGCGCAGCCTGGCTAGCGCGTCTGCTTTGGGAGCAGTAGGTCGGAGGTTCGAATCCTCTCGCCCCGACCAAGATATAGGAAAAGACAGAAATTTGCATTTCTGTCTTTTTTGTTGTTTTATTCTCCCACAAAGTCATAGAATAACCAACTCTTAGAATACATTTTTGTGCAAGTTATTACGAGTGTTTTTAAGTCTATCCCTTTTATATACATACTTTTGTCCAAAAATATATACCTTGCCAATGTGCGCATTTTGTTTCAGTTTACTTGCCCATAAGTCTTTGTTTTGAAAACATTGATTATTGTTGTATGCAGAAAAATTTCTACAACCAGTTAAGCGGTGGTTAGTTTAAAATCAGAAATCAATATAACAATTTGTACTCACCTTAAAAGCTTTATTCTATAAGGGGTTTTAGATTTTCTTATTTTTGTACACATGGTTCTAAAGCATATATTTTTAGCATCGCAAATATATATTTTGAAGTTTGAGACTCTCTTTATTCTAATTGATTTTTCTGTATTCTTGCTCTACTATTGTTCTATGAAACGGACAATTGCTTTGATAAATTATGACTGTTTTTTTGTATCTCGTGAGACGATTAAGAACCATGAATACAGAGATTGCCTGTTTGTGTTATGACTGGATATAAAGATTATTATGAAGACAAAAGTATCGTTGTATTTCATTCATAAGAAGTAAAAGCACTTGGAGTTAAAATTGGAGAACCTTATTTTAAAACAAAATTGAATATCTGACTGCAATTTGTATTTTGACACATCACAACTTGTATCAAGAAATATCTCATCAAGTCATGAATACTATTCGTGATTTTAGTCCAGATGTTGAAACTGTTTCTGTTGATGAAGCCTTTGCTGATGTAACTAGTTTTAATAAACTTCATTAGATATCTTATACAGATTTATCACAAAAATACGTGAAGAAATCTTAAAATTAACAGTTATTCAGTTTCAATTGACCCATATTTCCCTAAAACTTTGACAAAACTTGCCAGTAATAAGGTAAAAAAGCAGTGGAATTTATATTATTCATCTTGAGAAAAATGTAACTCTTGATAAAATTTGTAATGAACCTATTGGTTTAGTGAGTAGAATTGGTAAAGAAAACGCAAAACATTTGTTTTTTTCAGTGATTTTGATTATCCTCATTCTACTTTAGCTAAATACATACATAATACTTCAAAAAACTTTGGTTATGTGATGGTTACTATTCAGTATTAATAGTTATTATAGTAAAAATAAAGGATTTTTCCATTTATTAACTCAAAATAAAACTAAAAAAGCCAACAAACTTCAAAAAGACTCTAAGAGAAATAGTTTGTAAACTTTTAGATCAGTTTTATTATTTGTGAACTGTTTATTGTGCAACTGTAATTATTTTAGCTAAATTAACATTTGGAAAAAACAACAGAGTTTTTTATTTGAAATACTTAAACACAAAGATGATAAGCTATCGTGAGTTATTGATCAACTTGAAAACAAATTTGGTTCAAGGATAATTAAAAACAACATGTTAGTTTTCAAAAATTATTTTTTATCGATTTTCTTATTTTTACGATTAGTTATTTCACCGGCCTTAAAATTATAAATAGGTTTGATAACTTTTACAATTTCAGCGGTTGGTTTGATGTTTTTAATAATGTTATCCATATTCTTATAAGCCATTGGGCATTCGTCTAAGGTATTTTTATTTATAGAGGTTGTGTAAATACCTTTCATAGAGTGCCTAAATTCTTCAACACTGAAGTTCTTTTTAGTCTGCATACGACTGAAAAGCCTTCCGGCCCCATGTGGAGCAGAATAATTCCAGTCTGGATTTCCTTTTCCAACACAAATTAAACTGCCATCTCGCATATTAATTGGAATAAGGAGTTTTTCTCCATTTTTGGCAGATACAGAGCCTTTCCGTAATATCATAGCATCTGTGTCTATGTAATTATGAATAGTTGTAAAACTCTCAGTAATATGTAATCCAAGAGCCTTAATTATACTTTCAGCCATAGCTTTACGATTATAAACAGTATACTTTTGAATGATTTTCATATCATGAATATAGCTTTCAAACAATTTACCCTCTAAGTAAGCTAACGATTTAGGAATATTTGTAATAACTTGATCTTTTAATGCTTTTATAGTGCTTTGTATCTTGACTTGTTGTCCTTCTTTTTTTAAACAAACAATTGTTTCATCAAGTTGAGAATTGGAGTTATTGTTTAAGTGCTTATAAGCTTCTTCTTGGTAGTATTCGGCGACTTGCTTTCCTAAATAACGACTTCCAGAATGAATTACTAAGTAAATATTCCCATCATCATCACGATCAACTTCTATAAAGTGGTTTCCTCCACCAAGCGTTCCCATACTATGAATAGCTCTATGTTTATCAATTTGGTTAATGCAATATAAATCTTCTAAGTTGATATTATTGATGTGTTCGTGAGGAGTTTTTCGTACATTCATACCAGCAGGAATAGTGGTATAAATATATTCATCTAACTTTTTAAGGTCTATGTCTTTTTCTTTTAAGATATAAGTAGCCATACCACACCCTATATCAACACCAACAAGATTTGGAACCACTTTGTCTTTTATAGTCATAGTTGTTCCGATAGTACAACCGACACCAGCATGTACATCTGGCATAATGCGAATTTGACTATTTTTAACAAATTCTTGATCACATAAGGTTTTAATCTGTTCCTTGGAATTATCATCCATAACTTCAGTAAAAACCTTTGCTATATTATTTTTGCCTTGTATCTCTATCATTTTTACATAGCTTTTCAATAATTTTGTAAGGTATTATAAGACTTAATATTTATTTTTCAAGCTGTTTGAAAATTTCAATATAAGAAAATAACATTATTAAAATCCTACTTCTTTACAGTGTTTATTAACAACTTTATTTGGATTGTTTTATATCTTTTTAATATATTTTATTTATATACACTTCCATTTGGTTACTGGGTGTTGTTTGTCTCAAATGATAAGAAGTTTTTTTATATACTTATTAATATAAAACAAGTATATTCTTGTTTTATATAGAAGTATGTTTTGGTAATAACTTCTCTTGTTTTGAGTGGTGATTCATCTTTTTTAGTGTCTATTTTTATAGCATATGAACCAAATGTATTTGGTGTATTTTTAGGTAACTGATTAAAATTGTAATTAGAACGTATAACATTTATTGAGTCAATGGTCAGAAATAAGTTATGCATATTGGCTCGCATCAAGTGATGTTTGTAGTTTATTTTTTCAGTATAATTACGATCTTTGAATGACTGTTTTTTACTATCTATATAATCAGAATGTTCTTTGCGCCATTCAAAAAAAGTCTTTCTGAAGTTTTTACCTGTATAACATGCTCTTATTCTACGTGTTTAGATCTTTTTATATTTGGGTTTGTGATAGTGTTAATAGTTCAATTGTGTCTACATGCCTTTTTTCTTTGTAATAGCAATTTTATCTTGAATATGTTCAGCACTTACTTCTTGTTCGAATTGAGTAAAAGATAGTAAAATGTTCAAGGTTAATTTATCCATTGAATCATGGGTGTTAAAGTTTTGGGTTACAGAAACAAAAAATAGTTATGAGCATCAAGTATTTTAATCAATTGTGAAAAATCAAGAAGAGAGTAAGTTAAATGGTTGATTTTGTAAATGACAATTATATGACCTTTGTTATTTTCAATATCTTCTAATGGTCGTTTAATATAGGCTTTTTCAAATGCTACCACTAAAATCGCCATCATCATAGTGTTTGGGGATTAGTTCTCAGTCTTGGTTTTTGACTTTTATGTAGTTTTTGCCAACTTATCTTTGGGTATTAACTGCTTTAAACTTTTTATTAAGACATTCTGTAGCTGATTTATGTATATAGATTGCACACCAGATTGTATTCTATTTTTACTCCTTACTTTTTTTCTGATCTAAAAAATAAAAAATTATATTAAACCATATCTTAGAGAAAGTTATATCTATTAACATAAATATAAATTAAAGATTTCGGTACTACTTAGTAAATTTATTAGATTTTAATTAAGTTATAAATTTAATTTTTTATAAATCAATCATATAAACTGAATAAGTTATAAGTTCTATCATTACTTGAAATAAGCTAGTATAGATTATGTTAAGAAGTTGGAAAGAATATATTTCTTTCCAAGTTTTAATTTATACTATATAAATAAATTAAAATCCAAATCTTAAACCAACATAGATATCGTGGGCTTGTTTATCATTTTTTTCGCCGTTTTTAAATTCCAAAGTGCCCATATCAACATATCTATAACCAACATCAACATTTACAACATCAAGCAAAGAGAGATTTATACCAAGTCCTGCTAACCAAGTAAAGTTATTTTTTGTTTCTATACTAGAGGAACCAGTGAATTTTGTTTCGCCGGCACCAGCATTAATATAAAACTTTAATAATGGTAATTCCAAGAAATTATAATATAGATTTCCCATTAAATTTTGTGCCATTATTTTTTTATCTGTAATAAGTGAAATTAATTTAGTTGTTTCTGGTCTTATTGTATATTCTAACTCGCCTCTAAATTTTAAGAATTTAATACCAACATTAGCAGAAGCAAAATAGTTATTTTTTTTATTTTTAGTTTTTTCGTTATTAAATACAATTTGTTTAATGTCTTTATTTTGCATTGTCATACCACCTTTTACACCATAATATATTCCAAATGGTAATATTGCATGTGCATTGGTAGATATAAATAGAAGTGAGATTATACTAAGAATAATTTTTTTCATATTATTAAAACTTATAATTGATAATTGTCCATATAATAAATTGTTTTTTATAAAAATACAATAATAATTTAATATTCTAATAATTTCATTTTATTTTTTAAAGTTGTATCTAATAATATCTACTTATGATATATATGTGTGGATTATATAACAATATTAATTAATATGTTTTATGTTACAAAATATGTTTTGTATTTATACAAAAATAAAAATATTTTGACATTAATGTAAATATATAATATAATAAAAATTATGGTAATGTTAATGTTATTATATTATGAAAAAATTAAATAAACAAATAATTTTATGTTTTATAATTGTTACTAACAGTGCGTTTGCACAAGTTGATTATAAATTTAATGGCGCAGTAACTAAAAATAATAATGCTCCAAATGGTTATTATACAGATAATGGTAGCCAATGTACAAAATATAATAATGGCACATCAAATAGATGTAATAATGCTCCAAATGGTTATTATACAGATAATGGTAATCAATGTGTTGCATCCATGGTTTCAGTAAAAAACACACAAAATCAACCACAAGAACAATTTTTTAAAGC
>JAGAUJ010000025.1 GCA_017620845.1 Rickettsiales bacterium
ATAAAATAACAAATGTGCACACGTAGCTCAATTGGATAGAGTATCGGACCGCGAATCCGACGGTTGGAAGTTCAAATCTTCTCGTGTGCGCCAAGTTAATTAAATATATTATCAAACATAAATCCATGTAGTTAATAAGTAACAAAATAACACACAAAGATTTATACTAAATCACACTAAATATGGAAAGATTGATAAAATACACTGGTATAAACATATGAAATATTTTGAATAAATATAAACTTGTTGAAATTTGTATCATGTTAATTTTTACTATAATATAGTTTATTAATGAAACATGCAGTGTATCTTCATTATAAGTATTATAAAAATTAATACAAACACTACAAACTTAACATAGTAAGAATTATAAAATTTATAAAATACCAAAAATAAAGAATTTTTGGTTGCCGTACCAGGACTCGAACCTAGATAAACAGAATCAGAATCTGTTGTCCTACCATTAGACGATACGGCACTATTTTTAATCTATATTCAACTTAACCTTATTTCCTATTGCATCTTTCAATGCTTGTTTACTAACTGGTTTTACTGTTCCAGAAGGCAATTTCCCAAGATGAAAAGGTCCAAAAGATACTCTAATTAACCTTATAACTTTCAAATTAAAATATTCCATAATCTTCCTAACCTCCCTATTTTTACCCTCTTTAATCGTAACTCTCAACCAAGTATTTGTAGTATTACTTTCTTTCTCAATAGCAATCTTTACAGGCGCATATTTTATTCCATCTATAACAATTCCTTTTTTTTCCAATTTTTCAAAATTTATTTTATCTAAAAAACCATGCACCTTAACCCTATATTGTCTTGACCAAGCAGTAGATGGATGTGCTATATATTTTGCCAAATCTCCATTGTTTGTTAATAACAACAAACCTTCTGTATCCATATCTAAACGACCAACAGTAATAACTCTTGGCAATGATTTCGGCAAAATCTCATAAATTGTTTTTCTTTTTTGTGGATCATTGTTTGTAACTATATAGCCTTTCGGTTTATTAAATAGCCACATTTTTGTTTTTACATCTCTATTTAGTAATTTGTTGTGTATTTTTATTGATTGATCGGTAATAAAAACTGTTGGTTTTGTTATAACTTCACCATTCACTTTAACAGCACCTTCTGCTATAAGTCGCTCCGCCTCTCTTTTGGAGCAATAACCACAATTTGCTATTACTTTTGCTACTCTTTCACCTTTTACTTCCATTTTATTTAAAAAAATTATTACTCATAGTTTAACATCTAAAAAATATTTTTCAATAGAGAAGTAAATACAAATTACACTTTGATAACTATTTAATAACATAACGAAACTTAATTTACATATAAAATAAATAAATTACAATAATAAATATTTTTTGTTTTTTATTTGACTTTTGTTATAAAAACTTTAAAATAAAAGCAGAATTAACATTAAAATTAATTTTGAAGATAAGAAAAAAGGTGGCACAAAAAAATATTGGAAAAATAACATTAGCTGGAAGCTCAATAATATCAAGACTAGTTATTATATTATCAAGTTTATATAAAGGTATTTCAAATATTAAAAATATATCTAAAAGTAACGAAATCAACAATCTTATAACAATATTAAAACAATTTGGCATTAATATTATAGAAAATAATGATATTATTATGATAAATGGAAAAAATATATCCTCTTGGGAACAACCAGAAAACATAATTAATATTGAATCTTCATTTGATACATTAAGTTATATTTTAAGCATAATATCTTCAAATAAAATTAGAACATTCATTACTGGCAATAGCAAGTTCATAAAAAATAACCTTAATAGTTTAAAATATCTACAAAATAACAATAATTTATTTTTTAAAAATGAATATAGACTACCACTTATGACAGAAGGAAAGATGATTCCATTAAAAAATAATCAAATCGCAGAAAATATAATAAAAAAAAATTCTCTAATATTTCATTTTTTTACATATAACAAAGATTGTGTTATTTTAGACAAAGAAGTAAACGAAGAATATTTAGAGCAATTGTTAAGATATTCCGGTGTTGAAATAAAAGAAACAATTATTGACAACAAACATATTTTTACAAAAAATATCAAAAAAAGTAAAGAAATTTTCATACAAAAAACAGACAATAAAATATCTGGTAAAGACTTTACAATCCCAGTAGATATAGAAGAAGCATTTTATACTATATTTATTGGATTATTATTAAATGTTGAAGAATTTTACATTGAAAATGTATCAGTAAATGATTTAAATTGTGATATAACAAAAATCTTAATAGATAATGGAGTAAATCTAGAATTTAGAAATCAAAAAATATTAAATGGAATAAAAGTTGTAGATTTTTATATAAAAAGAAGTATTTTAAAACCAATAACAGTATCAAAAAATAGATTAGAAAATATTATGAATTTATATCCAGCATTAATAATATTAAATATTCTTAAATATAATGAATTAAAACTTGTTGGGCTTAAAGGATTAAAAAACACAGACAGTATAAATTACAACTACTTAATCAAAACATTAAAAAGCATTAATGTATCTTTTACAGAAAATAAAGACATACTTGAAATTAGTTGTAATAATATTTCATTAGGTAATGGAAATATTGTATTAGACAATCTTGGTAATATAGATGAAAAAGTTATATTACCACTATTTTTAAGTAACATAGCATTATCAAAAAATATCTTTAAAAAAAATAATCTGGAAGATATTAAAAACATATTTCCAAATCTACTTAATGTGTTGGAACAATTTAATATGGAAATTATTTATGATAATTAAAATTAGCACTTGGAATGTAAATTCTATTAGATCAAGAATTACAAACCTTAAAAATTGGATAAAGGATAGCAAACCAGATATCATATTACTACAAGAATTAAAATGTTTAGAAGAACAATTCCCATTTTTAGAACTTACAGATTTAAATTATAATACAGTTTTAAAAGGTCAAAAATCTTACAATGGTGTTGCAATATTATCAAAATTCCCCTTATATGATATTGTATATGATTTACCATTGTATAATATAAGTAAAAGCGATTTAGAATCAAGATATATTGAGGCAAGATGTGATATAAGTGGAAAATCTCTTAAAATATCATCAATTTATGTGCCAAATGGTGGAACCACAGAGGAAGTAGAAGATATTACAGAAACTGAAAAGTTTTATAATAAAATGAGATTTTATAAAAGATTACAAAAAAAATTTGAAGAAGATATAAAAAATGGAGAAAATGCTATATATGGTGGTGATTTTAATGTTTGCCCTAATTTATATATAGATGTATATAGTCCCAAAAAAGATGGCTCTATTACTTGCCACTTCAAAGAAAGAAATGCTTTTCAGGATTTATTAAATGTTGGAATTAATGATGTTTTTAGAGATAAAAATAAGGATTTGATGGAATTTAGTTGGTGGGGTTATAGACCAATGACTATGTTTGAAAAAAATCAAGGATATAGACTTGATGCCATTTTAACTAATAAGTTTACAAATAACTTTATTAAAGATTGTTATATTGAAAAAAATATAAGAAAACAGGAAAAACCATCAGATCATGCACCAATGACTTGTATTGTTGAAATATAATATATTAAATATATTATTAACAATATCCATTTTTTTATTGATTAAAAAAAATATTTTTTTTATACTATGATTAGTGATATTAAAATATAGGTTACATATGGAAACTTCTGATGAAATTTTAAATAATTTTATGGTAAATAAAAATAAAGAGGCATTAGGAGAAAAAGTTGAAAAAGAAGCGGAAATTAATGATAACTTTTTAGGTGAAGTAGATAAAGCAATGAATACATTTACTGGTGAATCACCATCAAACAATGATAATGGTTTATTAGCGGCAAGAAAGGCTTTAAGCGCATTCTTAACAATCCCAATTGTTATGGGCGGTTTATTTTCTGCTTTTTATATCGTATTAAAATTAGGACCATCAGTATTAAATTTTATTAGAAAACTTTTTTTACGTATGTGGCTATAATTGGAGGATTAAATGAAAATAGGCTTAACAGCAATAAAAGGAAATATACAAAAAAATTTAGCATTAGAATTAAGCAGAGATAGTTTATTTGATCTATCATCTGGACTTGTTAGAGAGGGTTATGATGAAGTTGGCGTAGATATAGGAACATTTTTGGGAATAAACAAAACAAATACTTTTATAACTGATAATATAAGTGAATTATTTGAAAAAAGTGATGTTGTTGTTGATTTTTCAACACCAGAATTAACATTGAAAACAGCAAAAACCGCTTCAGTAACAGGCAAAACACTTATAAGTGGCACAAAATACTTAAACGATGAAGAATTAGATAAATTAAAAAAATATGCAGAACATTGTAAAATTATATATTCAAACAATATGTCAATAACTTTTAATTTGTTATTGAATCTTATTGAATTAAGTTCTTCTATATTAAGAGAAGATTACAATGTTAATATTGTAGATTTTGAAAATATTATTACAAAAACAAATTCCGATATGTCTTATGTCATTGCAAAGTCTGTTTCAAAAGGTAGAGGTTGGGAATTTGGTGAAGTATATAAAAAAATGAATGGCAATAATGAAGGTAATAATGAAAAACAAATTAATTTTGCTTCTTTAAGAGGTATTGATAAATTTGGTGAATATAGTGTTTTATTTAATGGAATTGGTGAAGAATTAAAAATACAACAAAATATTACTTCTATTGCCAGTATAATAAAAGGTGTAAAAAGAGCAATAATTTGGTCAGATGGCAAACCAAATGGTTTTTATACAATGCAAGATGTTTTAAAAATATAAAAAATAGATGGGTGCTGGAGTGGTTGAACAGGGCAGTCTCGAAAACTGCTATACTCGCAAGGGTATCGAGGGTTCGAATCCCTTCCCATCTGCCAGAAATGTAGATATGTATTTGTTATAACCCTGTATTTGTAAGCTTAATTATTTGATTATGCTAAATGTAATTAGCATGTAAATTATTTGTTATACCTTTATACAAAATTTACATTTTCCAAACAAAAAACAATAACAATAAAATAAAACTTATCAAAAAATACATTTTTTTATTAATCATATTAATATTACTTAAAACACATTATTCAATTATTTTATAGTTATTTTTCTACTATTATATTAATAAATATGTTTCATTAATATGTATATATAATTGAATATATAACAAATATTTATGTATTACAATATAATTATTTATTATAAAAATATGTATTTTTATAAAACATTTTTATTGACATATTATTCTTATATTGTTATATATTGATAGACATTAATTACTATGGGGGGCTTCTATGGGTTTATACACTTACTTTATTTAATGATGAATTACTTTAAATACTTACCAATAAGTAGATCTTGGTAGTACCATATATTTTAATAAACAACAACTAAGGATTTTTATGTCTAAAAAAATAATTATATCATCAATATGTGTTTGGTTGTCCTTTAATAATCTGTATGCACAAAACATACAACCAAATGCACACCTTGGTGATGCTGCTAATATAGCAATAATTGGTGGTTTTATAGTAAGTGTTGCAAATCTTGCATTACAATATAATAATAATCAAAAGTCAACAGATAATAACATCTTATATCAAGGTTGTGAAACAATAATTAATGAAAACTATGTGGATTATTGTTATAAAAACATATCAACCCCAATAAAATATACAAAAAGTATAGAAGATAGTTATAAAACAATAGATAATTGTGTTGATATGGATAATTCACTTGTAAACTATGCTATAAAAGATACAGGTTTTTATATATTTAAAAATTATACGTGTTCATACAACAAAAAAATATTAGATAATAATATGTAATTTAATTTATTTAACAATTAAGGAGGTTTTGTGATTATTAAAAAAATAAACAAATTTATCTGTTTAGTATTAACGCTTTTTTATATAAATATTAGCAATACATATGCTATTAGTTGCTGTGCAATAACAGGAACAATTGCAACTATTTGTGGTTCTATTGCTGGCATTACAACATTCTTATGTGGTAATAGAGGTATTACAAAATGTTTTAGAGAGGAAATTGGCTTTTTCTATAAAGATGACGATACCGGCTCAAAAATAACCGAACAAGACTGTATAAATAGACTAACATCAAACGGAGAAGATTATTGTTATAGAAAAGAATTAGGAGATACAAGCAAAACAAATCCACAACATATAACTCTTAATCAAATAGACAGCGGAATGGAATACTGCTGTAAAAACTTTAACAAAGCCATAAATTCAGTTAATTACACAAACGAACATGACTTTGCATTTTTTAAAAACGGAACTTGTTGCATTGGAAATTGCACACATATAAGGCGAGATATTGTAAAGGGAAAATATAATTAAAATATAATTAAAATATCTCAATAAATAATATTGAGATATTATTTATTCACAACAATCAAACATTCACCACTTTTAACACTTACAATAATATTGTCACTTAAAGTAACATTGGAAATACCATTTACAAAACCAAATTGTAAATTTACACCACCCAATTCCCATTTTAATCCAGTTGTATTAATATTAATTATATCAGTCAATGGAATTAGCGATATAGTCTGTCCCACTTTAACATTAATTTCAATTTTATTATTTATTAGCAAATACACAATACTATCATTTCCAATAATACGAGATTTTATTTTAGTATCTATTTGCTTTAATGTTAAAATACTACATAAAGTGTGATCAATTCTACCGCCAGTAGCACAACAAATATCAATATTATCAATATTTTTTATATCACTAACTACATTTTTTAAAGCAAACACTAAATCACTTTCATCTTGATTATCTTTTTTAATTATTTTTGATTTATTTTTATATTTCTTAAAAACATTAACATCTACAGAATCAAAATCCCCAATTATATAGTCAGGAATAATATTTGTCTTTATTTTTTCAAAATTATTCAATCCACCATCCACACAAACAATTTTATTATATTTTTTTAAAAAATCATCATTCAACTCTTCTACAAATTCGCCATTTAAAATAAATAATATTCTCATTTTTTCTCATTAATCTTATTTCTTAAATTATTCCAATATTCCAACCTTTTTTTAATATCTCTTTCAAAACCTCTTTCATTTGGTTTATAATACTCTCTTCTGCTTAAACCTTCTGGAAAATAATTCTGTCCAGAAAAACATAAAGCAGTATCATGATCGTAAATATAACCATCACTGTAACTAATATTTTTCATTAATTTTGTTGGTGCATTTAAAATATGTTTTGGAGGAATTTGAAAATTATTAGTTTTTACATCAGTAAAAACTTCATTTTGTGCCAAATAACCAGCATTTGATTTTGGTGCAGTAGCACAATAAATAACTGCTTGTGTCAAACATAAAATACCCTCTGGCGGACCCATCATATCAAAACCCTGCAAAGCAGACATTACCTGCACTAATGCTTGTGGATCTGCCATACCTATATCTTCAACAGCAATATTTATCAATCTTCTAAAAATATAGTGGTATTCTTCACCACCATCAATCATTCTTGCCATCCAATAAAGGCTTGCTTGAACATCAGAGCCTCTTATTGATTTGTGAAAAGCACTTATTAAATTATAATGATTCTCATTTTTTTTATCATAACTTGCTTTTCTTTTATTTACAGTTTTAAGTAATTCTTCAATAGTTAACTTCTTTTTTGTATCAATAGAAAATAATTCTTCGCACATATTCAATAAATATCTGCAATCCCCATTACACAAATTCATCAATGTTCTTCTTGCTTCTTTTGTTAATGGTAATTTTTTACCTTCTTCTTTTTCTGCTCTTGATATAACTAATTCTAAATCTTCTTCTGCTAATGTCTCAAAAATCAAAATTCTACATCTTGACAACAAAGCACTATTTAATTCAAAAGATGGATTTTCGGTTGTTGCACCAACTAATATTATTACACCACTTTCTACATATGGTAATAAAACATCTTGTTGATTTTTTTTAAAACAATGTATTTCATCAATAAATAAAATAGTGCTTTTATTAAAATCTTTGTATTTATTTTCTGCTATTTGAAAAATTTGCTTTAATTCTGGCACACCAGTATTTGTTGCAGATATAACTTGTGAAAAATAACCTTCCCTATTTAATAACATTTTTGCTATTGTAGTTTTTCCAGTTCCTGCTGGTCCCCAAAAAATCATAGAAGGAATAGGGTTATTTTCAATTAAAACTCTTGTCAAGATACCTCTTTCACCAAAAAGCTGTTTTTGTCCTACAAAATCACCTAATTGCTCAGGTCTTAATTTATCTGCTAATGGTTGCATAAAATTAAAGCAAAATTATTAAACTATAAAGAATTTACAACTATATTAAAAAATTCTTCGCCTTTCAAACTTGCACCACCAACTAATACACCATTCACTGAATTAATACCAGTAATTTCTTTTGTATTACTTGATTTTACAGATCCACCATAAAGAACATTAATCTTATCTTCATTTACACCATTTTCTTTTGATAAAACTGTTTTAATATATGAATTAATTTCTTCAATTTCTTCTAATGTTGGAACTTTACCTGTGCCTATTGCCCAAACTGGCTCATAAGCAATGATTATTTTTTCCATATCTAAACCTTTTGTAGAAGCAATAACTTGCTCTTTTATAAATTCTAAATGAGTTTTATTTTCTCTTATTTCCAATGATTCACCAACACATACAACTGGAATTATTCCATTATTTACTGCATTTATTGCTTTTTTTAATACAACTTCGTCTGTTTCTTGTTCAAATTGTCTTCTTTCAGAATGTCCTACTAATGTATATTTTACACCAAATTCTTTTAACATCACTGGACTCATGTTTCCTGTAAAAGCACCTTTATTTTCATAGTGGCAATCTTCTGCACCAACAAAAACTTTAAATTGAGTTGTTTTTTTATTATATTCTTCTGCTAATCTCATTGCATAAGGAATATAAATTGCTGGTAAGCAAACTAAGACATCACTTATTGTTTTTGTATTTGTTTTCTCAAATTCAATAGCTTTTGCAAAAAAATCCTTAAACCAAGTATCTATATCCGCTATTGAACCATTCATTTTCCAGTTTCCAGAAATAATTCTTATCATATTTTTTTATATTGTTTTATGATTAAATAAATACAATGTTTTTTGTAAAAATCAATAATGAAATAGTAAAATATAAATTAATTGATAGTTAAAAACATTATTTTGTTAAGTTTTTTTAATTATTATTAACAAATAATTTTAAAATATACTAAATATTTCCCTTGCATTTTAAAATCATAACTATATTATTGAGTAGATGCCTAGATAGCTCAGTCGGTAGAGCAAAGGACTGAAAATCCTTGTGTCGGCGGTTCGATTCCACCTCTAGGCACCATTTTTATACAATAATTATATTTGTATTATAACGCCCACATTTTGTTAAATTTAGTTATCTATTTTTGTGATTACTTATTAAAATTTAGTTATTATTTTTTCATTAATATAACGAAATACTAATTTGTTTTATATTTGTATAACTTAATTATATTTATATTATATTTCTTAAATTGTGAATTAGTGGCACTAAACTAATTAAAAATTCGCTAACATGGGTTTATTTTTAAATTAATAAGATAATAAAATAAAGATATAATTTTATTATATAATAAATATTGTAATTATATTACAACAAACATAATAACCACAATAACCACACCACTTACAAACAACAAACACAAACCAAGTTAGTTATGTTATTACCAACTAAACATTAGCAATAAACATTACAATTACATACAATTAATTGATTGCTATTAAATATATTAATTATAAAAAAATAATTTATATATACTCACATCAAACTAAAATAAACCATTAAATAATTAACTATCAATACTTCCAAAAAGTGAATTAACAAACCCGAATAGTTCCATAGTCTCAATAATTATTACGCAAATCAAATAAAACACTCACCGGCGCAATCGCACAACCAATGGCAACCAACAACAAAATCGCAACAACCACCAACCAAAACAACAAAAACTTACTAACATCATACCACAAACTCAAATCTCACCACAATAATACTTAAAATTATAACAAAAACAACATCACTAACACCAATAATTAAAACCCACCAGCATCACATAATCACATTTTTTTAAAAACTGCAATACACAACAACAACACTTATTCCACAAACCACTATCGCTACATAATAACAACACTTTATAACTAACAAACACTCTCAACAACAAACAATTACCATAAACATATTCCAACAACAATCACTACCAACCTCTTGCAGTATACCAACTAAAACAAAATCCACCAGCCAATAACACTCCCAACAAAAGTATAACCACAAACAACCACACTAAACAAAAAACCTAACAAAATAAAACTATAATTACAATATAACAACCAAAACTCGCATCCACCAAACAAACTCACCAATGCAACCACACAACCAATGACAACCAGCAACAAATCGCAACAACAAATCAATACAACAACACAAAAACTCACCAGCGCAACCACACCGGTGAGTCAATAATATTCTTCAAAACCAATAAACTACTTTTCCCCTTTATTAGTTTCTCTATTCTGTTCGTCTTCTACTTTTACAGATTTTTTATCATCTTTTTTAACAAATTCACCTTTTTTAATTTTTTCTGCTTCTTCTTTAGATCTTGCAATGATTATATCTTTTTCAACAGACACTTCTGAATGTAAATCAAATGTAATAACAAATTTACCAAGTGTTTTAATTGGTTCTTTTATATAAACATTACTTTTATCAATAACTTTTTCTTTTAATAAATCATTAACAAAATTAGCAATTTTTGTAGAAGTAATAGAACCATATAATCTATCATTATCACCAGCATTTTCCAATAAAACAAGTTCTTTTTTCTCAATTTTATCTTTAATTGCCAATGCCAAATCTTTTCTTTTAGCGTCTTCTTCCTCTATTGCTTTTTTATGTTCCTCAAAAGCCTTATAATTTTTTTCATTATAAATTATTGCTAATTTTTTTGGCAATAAATAGTTTTTACCATAACCATCGGCAACAACTTTAACATCACCTATATTTCCTAATGTTTTAATTCTTGAAGTTAAAATTACTTTCATTGTCTCTCCTATTAATTATTTTCATTTTTTTCAATAAATGAAAGCAATGCCAAGTTTCTTGCTCTTTTAATTGCTTTTGATAATTTTCTTTGTTTTTTAGCAGAAACACCAGTAATTCTACTTGACAATATTTTTCCTCTTTCAGAAATATATTTGTTCAACAATTTAATATTTTTATAATTAATTTCTTCATCAGGAATATCTTTTAATGGACAAACTCTGTGTTTTCTTGCTAACATTCCTTGATTAACTAATGATATCTTTAAGAAGCCATCATTATCAACTTCATTCACATTATTATTAGTATTTTCTAACATTTTATAACCTCATGTATTTTGTTTATTTTAATTCAAATTTAATTCTTTTTATAATCTTTTGCATTTACAGAAACCATCAATTCTGAACTTTGTGTTGGTAAAGAATCTATTTTAAAAATTCCTTTTCTTATAACATTTTCATTAAAACCCATAATTCTCTCTAATTCTTTAACTGCTGGGTATGGAGAATCTATATTCATTAGAACATAATGTCCTCTTGAATTTTTATTAATTTTGTAGGCTAATGTTCTTAAACCCCAATATTCTTTTGATGCTAATTTTCCGCCGTTTTCTTCTAATATTTTTTTGAAACTATCGGTTAAATTATCAACTTCTGCCACAGATAAATCTTGTCTGGCAATATAAACTAACTCGTAAAAAGGCATGGCCAATCTTCCTATTTAATTTTTAATAAGAATAAGTGTCTACAAAGACAACCTTATAATAAACACCATAATTATAAAATCATTGTTTTATAAGTCAATAAAGAATTTTACTGTTTGTATTTTAATTTTTTATATTTTTCTTGACATAAAATAAAAATTATAATATAATATTCATTAATTATTAAAAAATAAAGAAAAAAATGTATAAAAAAGGATTACCAACAAAAATGAATGTAGTAAATTTTGTATTAAATATAAATAGAAGAACACTACAAAACACAAGCCAGCAAGGAACATATAAATCCAGAAGCGCATTAGCGACAATAAATCAAACAGAAACAAAAACACATGAGCACTTAAATCCTTTGCCAAGTTTATATAATAACAAAACACAGATGCCAACAAAAACAAATACGACAACAGAACAAACAAAATTGCCACCATTAAACCCAAATCAACCACAAACAAATACCACAAAAACACAGGCACAAATGAAAAAAAGTATATCAGCACAACCATCACAATTATTTAATTCAAAAACACCTTGGGCAAGATTTTAATTGAGTAATTTATAAAGTATCAATTTTTATGTATTTTAAATACCATATAGTTTGCAAAAAATAATACAGCACATTATTCATCTCATTAAAACACAATATTTCATAAAAAACACATGCCATTAATATAAATAATTATTAATAATACAATTTATGAAAAAAATTAAATAATACATTTACAACAATTACTAAATAACTAATGTAATATAACAAATATTACAATACTATCAACATTAAGTAGTAAAAACGTAATTACAACAAAAAAAATAATTTTAATAAACTGAGAGAATATAAATATAAACTTATGTTTTATAATCAAATATTTTTTTAAATAACAAACATAAAATGAGTGGCTGGATTTGAAAAAATTAAAGAATTTTTTAAACATAAGAATTAATTTTATTAACTCATTTGTATTTATGTAATAATTTATTGAAATCTTAAAACAATTCAATAAAGTTATAATCAATAATATTTAACAATTAGATAAAAAATGAAAGAATTAACGAAAAAATACAACTTCAAAGAAACAGAAAAGAAATGGCAAGAATATTGGCAAAACAACAATATTTTCACATTTAACTGGCAAGATACAAATAGAGAAAACATATATGCCATAGACACACCTCCACCAACAGTTTCAGGAACTTTACATATGGGACATATATTTTCATATAGTCAAGCAGATTTTATTGCAAGATACAAAAGACAACAAGGTAAAAATGTATTTTATCCAATAGGTTTTGATGACAACGGTTTACCAACTGAAAGATACATTGAAAAATTAAAAGGAATAAAAGGCAAAGAAATGCCAAGAAATGAGTTTATTTCAATATGTAAAGACAATGTCCATATCGCCGAAGATCAGTTTGAAAACTTATTTAAATCAGTTAGTTTTTCCTTTGATTGGGATGTTAAATATCAAACAATTTCAGATAAATCTAAGAAAATATCACAAATGTCTTTTTTAGACTTATATAATAAAGGTGTTTTGTATCAAAAATACGAACCTTGTATTTGGGATGTTGTAGATCAAACTGCATTAGCACAAACAGAGTTAGAAGACAAAGAATTAGAAAGTCAAATGAATTACTTAAAATTTGACATAGAAAATGGCGAAAATATTGAAATAATGACAACAAGACCAGAATTATTACCTGCTTGTGTTGCAATAATTTGTCACCCAGATAATTTTGAAAAATATAAAGGTAAATTTGCAATAACTCCGCTTGGGGTAAAAGTTCCAATTTTTGCAGATGAAAAAGTTGATAAAGAAAAAGGAACTGGCTTTGTAATGTGTTGCACTTTCGGTGATCAAACAGATATAGAGTGGTGGAAAAAGTTTAACTTGGATTTAAGAATTATTTTAGATGAAAGAGGAAAATTAAAATTAGATATAGTTAAGGATTTAATTAATGAAAAATATTTAATTTTAGAAGAATTAAAAACAAAAGAAGCAAGAGAAAAAATATTAGAATTATTACAAGAAGACGGAAGAATTACAAGAGAACCACAAAAAATAATACATCCAGTAAAAGTTGGCGAAAGATCAAAATTTCCAATAGAGTTTTTAATTACAAAACAATGGTTTATTAAAGTTTTAGACATAAAAGAAGAATTACATAAAAAAGCCAGTGAAATAAATTGGCACCCAAAATGGATGGAAAATAGAATTCATAACTGGATAGATGGTTTAAGTTGGGACTGGTGTATTTCAAGACAAAGATTTTCAGGAATTCCTTTGCCAGTATGGTATTCTAAAAGAAATGGCGAAGAAGGTAAAGTTATACTTCCAACCGCAGAGCAATTACCTATTGATCCAATGATTGACTTGCCACAAGGTTATACAAGAGACGAAGTAATTGCGGAAATGGATGTGTTAGATACTTGGGCTACCTCATCAGTATCACCAAATTTATCATCCTTGGGAATAAATAAAGATTATATTGATAATAAAGATAAATTTAATACTTTATCTTTACCATTTGATTTAAGATCGCAAGCACATGAAATTATTAGAACTTGGGCTTTCTGCACTATTGTAAAAGCGCATTATCATCAAAATATTATACCTTGGAAAAATATAATGATTTCTGGTTGGTGTTTAGCAAGTGATAAAACTAAAATGTCAAAATCTGCCGGAAATGTTGTAAGTCCAATAGGTTTAATTGAAGAAAAGGGTTCTGATGCAGTTAGATATTGGGCTGGTAATTCTACACTTGGTATGGATTCTGCTTATTCTGATGAAATGATTGGTGTAGGTCAAAAACTTGTTACAAAATTATTCAATGCTTCAAAATTTGCTGAAATGCATTTTAAAAATATGACTGAAAATTGTATTTCTTTACAAAATGATATTGAAGATAAAAAAATATTTGAATCTGTTGATTTGTGTTTGTTAGCAAAATTAAAATTGATTATACAAAATTATAATAATCATTTTGATAATTATGAGTATAATAAAGCGCTTGAAGTGATTGAAAATTTCTTCTGGAATGATTTTTGTGATAACTATTTGGAAATTGTAAAAGTTAGATGCTATGGTGTTGCTGGAACAAAATATCAAGATGTTGAATTAACTGATATTGAAAAAGAAAATATAACAAAATCACAACAGTCAGCAATAAGGACAATTTATTATGTTTTGAATAATTTGTTGAAGTTGTTTGCACCATTTTTGCCTTGTGTTTGTGAAGAAATATATTCTTGTATTTATGAAGATGAATTTAATAAAAAGCAGTCAATACATATAAGGGGAAATTGTGCTAATATTGATTGCAATGTTGAATTTGATGAAAAATTGTGGAATACTGTCTTACAAATTGTGGCAGATGTTAGAAGGTATAAATCTGAAAAAAATATTTCTATAAAAGAGGTTGTTGAAAAAATAATTGTCTATACGAGTATTGATATTTCTACTTGTGTGGAAGATTTGAAAAATGTGTGTAATGTCGGCGAAATAGAAGTAAAACAAGATAGTGAGTATAGAGTAGAGTTTTAATTTATAATCAACAAAATCAATGGATTCGTTACAAATATAACGAACCCATTAATGTGAATTAAATATTAATAAGTAATCTTACTAAAACGGAATATCATCATTTATAACTTCTTCTATAAAATCATCTGCATTAGTAGATGATTTAGAAGAATCTTCTAATGAACTATAATATTCTTCATCAAAGTTATTATTGTTATTAGAATTACTATTAGATGTTCTTGGATCTAATATTTGTAATTCAGCAGTAAAACCTTGTAATATAAT
>JAGAUJ010000001.1 GCA_017620845.1 Rickettsiales bacterium
AGTTTTGTTGTGATTGTGGGGGAGGGTGAAGAATGGTTGTGGGAGAAAATAATGATTATTATATTACAAATATGTTATAAATACTAATGTATTAATAATCTTCTTTTTTCCATTCGCCATAAATGCTTGTCGTATAGGCAAGAGATAAGGAATACAACGGAACATACAACAAAAAAACAAGATATTGTATTAAGAGAAACTCTATAACTATAACTCTTTGCCAAAAAACCAAATATCCACAATAAAACAGAATTTACAAAAGACTCACACAAATCAGCAACAGATACAACAATCGTTCTAAACTTTGATGGAATACAAGATTGTATAGTTGTATAAGTTAAGGCATCCCCTATTCTTGTGCATAAATAATACAATATAACAAAAACATAAGAGATAAGACCACTATAAATTGTTGTAGATAACATAATACTTATACCAGATACAACAAAAACAAAGCAAGTTTTAAATATACTCAACTTCATTAATTTATTTATTAAAATAGTTTGCATAATTGCAACAATTAATATTTGAATAGACATTAAATTACCAATATCGGTATTAGTAGAAAATATATTACTATAAAATAAAGAACAATAACTCATTATTATAGAATTAACAGAAGACCATGTAACCTGAAATAACAAAAACTTTCTTAAAGTATTGTGTTTAAATATATATCTTATACCACTTATAAGCGATTTTGTTGCATTGTTTGTTAATAAAGTAAGATTTTTACCAGCATTTTCATTAATTTGTAAAATATTATACATGTATAAAGAAAACAAAATACCATCAATAACTATTAAAGCATGTCCACCAGCAGTTTTAAATACTTTACTTGCCATAAATGCACCAACACTTAAAGCAACAGAACTCAATATTTTTGTCATTAATTTATGTTTTGGAAATGTATCCTTTAAATTATGATGTTTTATATTATTATATATTATATTATCTTTTACACTATAATAAGTTGCATCATATAAACCAAAGAAAAAGAAGAATACAACAAATGCAAAAGCACTTTTATCAAAAAATACCAAAAAATAACTTGCTAAAAATAAAAACATGGTCCACAAAAGAGTTTTTTTACAACCAATTTTATTCGCCAATAATCCCATTGGTATTTCAAATAGTAGATCTACAATATGATATACAGACATTATGGAACCTATTTGTAATGGATCTAAATAATTACTTAAAACAAGAACCATATACTGTCTAAGTAAAAAAATATTTCTAAAAAAGTATATTAAATAATATTGGATTAAAAACTTATTTTTTTCACTCATTTTAATATTACATCCTTATTATTAAATATAATGTAAATTACACATATAATAAGTCAATACATAATTTTTTATATAAATAAATTATTTGTAATATATTAAAACAAAAAAGTATTAAACAACTGTTGACCGATAGATAAAATAACAAAATAAAAAAATATGAAAAAATTAATTAATAAAAAATAATAAAAAGTAATAAGTAGTAAAATAAAAGAGTTAAAAGTTAAATTAATAAAGACAAGAAAAATATAAACAAAAAACAACAATATTCAAACCTACTTCCTTGGGTGGCAACTACTATAAACTTTTAACATATTATCAATATCAACATGTGTATAAATCTGTGTAGTTCTTAAACTTGAATGTCCCAATAACTCCTGTATAACCCTTAAATCAGCGCCACCAGACAACAATTCTGTTGCAAAAGAATGTCTCAAAGAATGTGGTGTTATATTATCTGGCAAATTAAGTCCAATTCTAACATTTTGAATTAACTTTTCAAAAACAGTTGCAGAATACTTTTTTCCAGTCTTACTTAAAAATAGCATTTTATTTGTATTATAAGGACATATTTTTTTATAATCTTCAATTAAATCAACAACTAGTGGTAAAATATACAATATTCTTTCTTTTTTACCCTTTCCTAAAACTTTAATTTTATCTTTACTAATAAAATCACTATTTTTTAAACTCAAAGCCTCACTTATCCGCAAACCACAACAATACAATAATAAAAACAAAACCACATCTCTTTTTCTTTCCCATTCGTTTTTACTAAATTCTTTTATACATTGCACCATTTTAAAAACATTATTTTTATTCACATTTTTAGGAAGTGTTTTTTTAAATTTTGGAGTTTTTACCTTAAAAACTATTTCATTAAAAATACCATACTTTTTTTCCAAAAATTTAAACAAACTCTTTACTGATGACAATGCTCGTGCGTTTGTTCTCGCAGAAAGTCCAGAAAAAGTCCTATGACTCAACCAACTTCTAAAATCTTTATGTTCCAAAGTTATAAAAGTATCTTTATTTATATCTTTCTCTAAAATATTTGATATAAAATCAACAAAACCATCAATATCGTGTTCATATGATATTTTAGTCTTTTTAGAATAATTTTTTTCATATAGTAAATATTGATAAAAACTTTCTATTTTATCTTCCATAATTACTTCTCAACCAACAAAACACCTTCAATTTCTTTTAAAGAATTAAATACTTGCTTCTTTTCGTTTTCTGTGCAATTTAACAACAACGAAATATCACAAAACTTCTGCTTTATATCAATAACACAAACTATTGCATTAATTTCAAAATTCTGCTTTGCATCCGTTCCAATCCATACATCCATTTGTTCATCTTTTTCCCAATCATTTTCTAAATGTCCAAAATCAACTGGCGATATTTTATTATTTAATACAGAGTTAATTTCCCCACCTTTACAATCTATTACAACTTTTGATTTAGCATATATATTATTTAAATAATTCCAAAAATTATTCTTATAATCTGTGTGCATTTTAGAATAATATATATAGTAAGATTTTTTCTTATGCATTCTTGTTGGTTTTTTATCTGCATCTATAATCTCAAATCCTAATTTTTCAGGTATTGCTCTACTTCCAGCATTTTCTGCAAATGCAATTATCAAAACCTCATTAAAATCTAAAATATCAAAACAATATTCTTCCATTTTTTTACAGGTTCTAATAACAATTCTTTTTTTTTGAAAATCAGAAGATAACCAATAAGCCAACTCAACAGAATTTTCTACTCTATCAACATTTATCAATGCAATAAGTCCAGCCAATTTATCTTTATAAAATATACCAAGATCACATCTATTATTGTTTTTGTTCTCTCTAATTGATCTTTGTATAAAAGTTAAGGAACTTTTTATAGTCAATCTTTCTTCGGCCCAATCAAACCATTTAACAAGTTCCTTTTTATTTTTTTTAGTAAGATTATAAACAATTTCAAGATCTGCTATCTCTAATGGTTTCAAAAAAATTTCATCATCAACAAAAATCCTACCATCAACTAACATAAAATATGTTATTATTAATAAAACTACTTAAATAAATTTTTCAATTTATTTAAAAATCCACCATTTTTTCTTGTATTTGTCCTTCTATTTGACTGATATTTTCTATTATTCTTTGCATTAGTTTTTTTCTTATCATTGTTAGCGCAAACTTTATCATAATAACAATCATCAGCAAATTCAATATTTATATTTGTTCCGGTATTATATAAAATATCATCATCAAATAATTCATTTACTTTTCCAATACGTTGTGTTGGATACAAATTAAATCTCTCATCCTCTGTCAAACTATCTCTTCTTATAACATCAAAACTATTATTATATTTATGTTCATCAATTGTAAAAAGCACATTAATATTATAACTTTTTTCTATATCAATTACCTCTTTTCTTTTATAGTTTAGCATAAAATTAACCACATCTCCACAAGCAACAATATTAACAACTTTAACATATTTCTCTTTTGTTGCATATTTTATTGCTCTCAATATATTATTTGCTACTATATATCTTGATTTAACTACTCCTCTACCTTCACAATGTGGACATTTTTCACTTATTTTTTCACTAAAACTTGCACCAATTCTTTGTCTTGACATCTCTAAAAGACCAAACATTGAAATTCTATCTATTTGTATTTTTGCTTTATCTATCAATGTTTCATCTCTCATTAATCTTTCAACACTTCTTCTATTTTTATTTTCAAACATATCTATAAAATCTATAACTATAAGACCACCAATATCTCTTAATCTCAATTGTTTTGCAATTTCCTTTGCTGCTTCCATATTAGTCATTACCGCCATTTCTTCAACAGAACTTTCCTTTGTAGACTTACCAGAGTTAACATCTATTGTAACTAATGCTTCTGTTTGATCTATAACTATTGAACCACCAGATGGCAAATCAACCCTATTTGTGCATAATTGATTAATTTGATCTTCTATTTTATATTTATGGAATAAAGGTATTTTATCAGTGTGTTCTTTAACTATTGCTTTTTGCTCTGGCATAATCAACTTTGTTAAAGTTTTTATTGTTTTAAAAGCATTATTTCCCTCAACAATTATTTCTTTAACTTTATCATTACATAAATCTCTAATTGCTCTTTTTAAAATATCATCTTCTGAATGTAAAAATGCTGGTGCAACTGATTCCAAAGCAGTTTGTTTAATAGCACCCCACAATCTTAACAAATAAACATAATCTCTTAAAATCTCTTCTGGCTTCTTACCAACACCAGCAGTTCTAATTATCACTGATTTAGAATTATCAGGATTTAAAGTATTTAATATATTTTTTAATATTTTTCTATCTCTCAAATTTGTTATTTTTTTAGATATTCCACCCTTACCTTCCACATTTGCCATTAAAACAGAATATTTACCCGCTACTGATAAATATGTTGTCAAAGCAACACCTTTATTACCTCTTTCTTCTTTCAATACTTGAACCAAAAGATATTGTCCTTCTTTTAAAACATCTTCTATCTTATATTTCCTAAAATCATTGTATTTAACAACATTATCACCATCAGCATCATCAATATCAACATTATCATCACTTATCTCAGCCATATCATCAATGATACCACCATCATTAATATTATTTTCAATTTCCTTATTTTCTTCAACAATAGTAATTTCATTATCAATTATTGGTTCATTATTTTCATCTAATTTTACAAGGTTTTCCTCTTCAAAATCCTCTTCTGTTGCCTCAACCGCTTCATCATCTTCACAATCTAAAACATATTGTTTATCTTCAATATTTAAAAACTTAACAGCGCTTAAATCTGTTTTTCTTTCTTCTGGTATGTTATAATAATCTGGATGTATATCTGACATTGGCAAAAATCCATGTCTATCACCACCATAATTTATAAAAGCAGATTGCAAAGATGGCTCTACTCTAATTATTTTAGCCAAATATATATTACCTTTTAACTGCTTAATTGAAGAAGTTTCTTCATCTATATTCTCTAAAATATTTTTTTCATTTAGCAACACAACCCTTGTTTCCTCTGGGAATGCTGCATCTATTAATAATTTATTACTCATTTTTTAACCTATTTTTGTTTAACAATCATATTTCTACTTACAACAATAATTTCTTGAAAATATTTTTTATGAAATTATAATTCTTAATATAAAGAATAGTTTTATTAATTTAAAAAACAATAGAAATTGTTTGACAGAAGTAAATTAACATTATTACATAAATGGTTGTTAGTAATTGATAAAAGGTTACTATCACTATATTTTATGTTTTTAATTTTAAGTTGTATCTTCATTTTTAGTTCAAGCGTATCGGTTGCTAATAGAATTAATGTTAGTAACTATTATTTTTTTAAACATCAAGTATGTTTTTCAATATTATCTATATGTATAACAATATTTTTATCGCTATTTAATGAACACTTACTTAAAAAATACTCAACATTTCTATTTATTGTATCTTTCATTTTATTGCTTTTAGTTCCCATTATGGGTTTCCAAACAAAAGGTGCTAAAAGATGGGTTTATTTATTAGGAATATCTATACAACCAACAGAAATACTAAAACCAACTTTAATTTTATTTAATGCCTTTTTATTAGAAAAATTTATTTTATATAAACAAAAAAAATATTTAATATTAAGTATTGTTCTATACACTATTTGTATGTTTTTTGTGTATAAACAACCAGATATTGGAACATTAATGTTAATAACAGCAGTATTTTTTACTCAAATTTTTTTATTAGATTTTATAGATTTTAAAAAAATACTTGCAATAGTTCCATGTTTTTTAATACTTTTTGCATTAATTTATTCAACAATGCCTCATGTTTCAAACAGAATAAATAGTTTTATTTCAAGCGTAAAAGATCCAGAATTAGCAAATTATCAAGTAAAAAGATCACTAATAGGTTATCAAAATAGTGGTTTATTTGGTAGGGGTTTTATGGAAGGAGAAGTAAAAAACTTTATTCCAGATGTTCATACTGATTTTATTTTTCCAGCAATAGCAGAAGAATTTGGTTTTATAATAGTTTTTTTAATTATATGTTTATATTTTTACTTATCAATGAGGGTTTTATTAAAAGCAGTAAAAATAAATAATAATTTTTTTAAAATACTGTCATTGTATGGTTTATCTTTACTCTTCTTAATACAAACAGTCATTAACATAGGTGTTTCTTTAAATTTATTACCAACAAAAGGTATGACTTTGCCATTTTTAAGTTATGGCGGTTCATCTATGATTGGAAGTTCTGTTACGATGGGCTTTATTCTAATTTTAACAAAACATAATTATGATACAATAATAAAAACTGAAAACATTGTAGATTTATCCACCGTTTAATAACTTTCTTAAATCTTTATAATTTGAAATCACACTTTCAACCTTATCCCAAAACATTTTAGAATGATTTTTTATTAAAGTATGTGTTAATTCATGAACCACTAAATAATCAATAACCTCAATATTTTTAGCAATAACATTATAATTAAAATTCAAATTATTATCAAAACTACAACTTCCCCATTTTGTCCTTTGATTTTTACACTTTATCTTATTTTTAATAAAATCAAACTTAAAATTATACTTTTCTACATAAAACTTAACTCTTTCAGTAATTATTTGCTTTGCTTGTTCCACTTTCCACTTATCTATTACATTTTTAATATTTATCTCTTTATTTTCTGGGACATAAACAACAAACTCTCCATCACACAACTCACAAAAAGCATTTTTTAATATCTTTGATTTTACAATATTAATCAAATACTTATTCCCAAGATAGTATAAACATTCATCACTATTTTTATTTTTTTCAATTTTATTTGATAATTTGTCTTTATATTTATTATAAATCTCATTTATTTCTTCCATAGATAAATAAAATGGTGCATATATCACCACTTTATTATCTATTATTCTTATTTCAGTTGTCCTTTTTCTTTTTTTAGATTTTATTACAGTATATTCCATTAAATATATTCTTTAATTTTATTACAAATTTTTAACAAAATATCATCAAGTTTCTTCTCATCTTTACACTCAACCATAACCCTTAATAATGGTTCAGTTCCAGATTTTCTAACCAAAATTCTACCTATATGTTCCAATTCTTTTTCACAATTCAATAAATAATTCTTTACTTCCTCAACTTCCAATGGATTACCTTTTGATATATCAAATCTAATATTTTCCAATTTTTGTGGAACTGTATCATAAAGATTTACTATATCGCTTAATTTGCAATTATTATTTTTCTCTTTTTCTGTTTTTAAAATAGCTAATACTTGCAAAGCACAACAAATACCATCACCAGTTGTTGCAAAATCTCCTAAAATTATATGACCCGATTGTTCGCCACCAAGATTATAATTACTTTTTCGCATTTCTTCAACAACATACCTATCCCCAACTTTTGTTCTTACAACATTTATACCTAAATTATTTAAAAATAGTTCAAGTCCTAAGTTGGACATTTGTGTTACAACAACTGTATTATTCTTCAATGTTCCATCATTTAACATTTTTTTAGCAATTAAAGCAATAATTTTATCACCATCAACAACCTCACCATTTTCATCAACAACTATTATTCTATCTGCGTCACCATCAAGAGCAATTCCAATGTCCGCTTTTGTTTCTAAAACTTTTTGTTGTAAAACTTGCGGTTTTGTAGAACCACAATTATCATTTATATTAATACCATTTGGTTCGCAACCTATTTTTGTAACATTTGCTCCCAATTCCCAAAATACACAAGGTGCTACTTTATAACTTGCGCCATTAGCGCAATCAACAACAACTCTTAAACCTTGTAAATTCATATTTTTTGGAAAACTACTTTTTACATATTCTATATATCTTTGTTGATATATGTAATTATCAGATCTCCAAGCTCTACCAAGTTTGTCTTCTGTTGGCAAATCAGTAAATAATTCTTCACTATCAATAATTTCCTCAATTTCTTCTTCTACTGTATCTGGAAACTTAAAACCATTTGAATCAAATAATTTAATTCCATTATCATAATAAGGATTATGAGAAGCAGAAATCATTATTCCTAAATCGCATCGCATAGATCTCGTTAACATTGCAATACCTGGGGTTGGTATTGGACCTATCAAATATACTTCATTTACACCACCAGCAGTAAGTCCTGCCATTAAAGCAGATTCTAACATATAACAAGATACTCTTGTATCTTTTCCTATAACAACAATGTGTTTTTTACTTTTTGTGTCTTTTTTAATTTTTTTGGCAATAGCCATACCAAGTTTTAATACAAAATCACTTGTCATTGGAAATGTATTTGCTTTCGCTCTAATTCCATCTGTTCCAAAATATTTTCTTGTCATAATTTTTAAATTATATTCTTTAATGTGTATGTATGTAAATAAGTTTAACATCATTTATTTTAAAAATCAATTAATGAAAATCAATATTATTTATAAAAACACTTGAAAAATAATATTTATATTATATCATTATTTAGTAAGTTTGCCGTTATAGCTCAGTTGGTAGAGCAACACATTGGTAATGTGTAGGTCGCCGGTTCAAGTCCAGTTAACGGCACCACTGATTGTTTTAACCATTTTTTAATATCTTTTATTTATTTTATAAAACACTTGACATTATACTTGTTTTACTGTAATATTTGTATTATCCAAGTAATACAATTTGTAAAAATGTTTAATTTATATGATGCTTTTAATGTTGTAGAAAATAAAGAGTAATTTGAAAAATTACTCTATGATTTGCTTACATAAAAAGAAATTAAAGAATTAAACGATAGATTTATTATAGCTCAATTACTTGAAAATAAAATAACACAAAGAAAAATAGCTAAACAACTTAATGTAGTATAACAACTGTTACAAGAGTATCAAAATTTTTAAATGGCAAAAAATGTGGTTATAAAACAATTTTAAATAAATTAAAAACATCACATAATAGCAAACATTGTAACGTTAGTTATAAAAAATTTGGTTATAATGTAAAAAAAATTTAACAAATAATTGTTTTACTTTAAAATTATATCAATAATATTATAAAAAATAACATACAATTAACTTAAATATTGTAATTTTTTAATATAACATATAAATATATTAAAATAAATAACATTCTTATGTAAGAGTGTTGTTTTTAATTTATATTTATTAAAATATTAAAATAATATTAATATTATCAATAACCAGTTGTTACTTGTTAGTCATTGATTATATTTATTATTCTATAACATCAAATCAAAAGTAACCCCACATAATTCTTGTCGTTTTCAATACATTTATTATTATCCTTATTCATACAATTATCACCAACAGCCCCAATATTTTCACTTGCTGGTTTACTATCATCTACTTTTTCATCAATTTCTTTTACTAATTTAACTGGCATTGTAGGCGTTAAATCTTTAAAACTTACTCTGTCCATATTACCAGTAAAAATAATATATTTTTACCATTATCCTCATCGTAATCTAAACATCAACCAATTCTTTTTGAATGTCGTGTATACGGAAGATTATTTTTTATGCTTGCTTATGTAGGTGTAATACATTCACCATATGCTGACATTTTATAACCTTTTGGACATTCTCCTTCTTTTGTGCAAATACTGTGTATTGAAGTATAACCACTTAAACAATTGTCTATACAACTTTTGTAATCGTGGTTCATGTATTGACCGTCAGGGCAGGTAGTAGCACAATAACAACTATTAGCACCAATTTGAACACTAAGATATCCATTTTGACAAATAGTTACACATTTTATATTTACTCTATCTTCTATTTTGCATCATTAAAACAATTATCTAAACATTTTTTGCCGTCAACAGTTAAATATTTATTATCTGGACGCACCGCACAAACTCTATTATTGTTATACTCTATCTTATCAGTGTCACAAACAACTTCTTCAGTCGCATAAACAACACTCACAGGATTAAATACACTCAACAAATTCAACAATATATATTTATTCCAACAATACCTATTATGTTTGTATCGGGGTCAAAAACTATTGAAATAGCATCTTTTTACAAGATAGCTATGTATGGGTTTGTAATCTATGTTTGATAAATAATAAATAATATCTATATTTTTAATCTACAGTTAACAAGAACGTAGTAAATGGTAACAACAAGGGTTATGTCGGTAACAAATGTAGTAGTAATAGGAGTGATAATAAGAGTTACAGTAGTTAATAATAGTAATGATAAAAAATATAATTGTATAATCACATAACTAAACAACATAATAAAAGTTTATATTATATCATATAGTATTTTCTATTAAATATAGAAAGAAAGTATTAACAAAAGATATTGAAGAAACAATTAAGGATGTATGTTGTATTGATATAGAATTAGGATATAAAATAAATAAAATTTATAGAAATAGGATTAGATTTAGATTATCTATAACACAAATAATAAAAATAATAAAGAGCATTACTATTAGAGAAATATTTAAAATATATCCAAAAATTAAAAAATAATTATTGTATGGTGGCAATTTATGAACTAATGGTTATTATGTTAATATAGTTGGTGAATATGCTAATAGAGAAGTAATAATAAATTAAACAAAAAAAATCATACCCCCCCCCAAGTTCTTATAAACAAATTAACACAAACACATATCTTAATATTAATACACAATATTGTAATCAAGAGAACAAGTATAATCAAAACAACAACTACAATAAAGAGAATATTAAACAATATTATATCAACAACTATATCTATAATATCAACAGTATTAATAAAATCAAAAAACTATATTACTACATCAACAATAAATACTTTAAACAAAATAATAAATATACAACACAATATAAACAATATAAGCAATATCTTATCAATTCAAGAATGCCATTATTATTACTATATCAACAATAACAGTAGTAATGACAGTAATAATATTCACAACAATACTAATAACAATATAAATGAGGCAATATATGGTGTTAATA
>JAGAUJ010000002.1 GCA_017620845.1 Rickettsiales bacterium
AAAAATACAAGAAAAATGTTAAATAAAGTTTAAAAAAATGTTAAAAAAATTATATAACACAAAGCAAATGTTAGGTGCTATAATTGATATAATCGCAGATACTATGAAAGGAGATTCACAAACAACTAATGACTATACTTAATTAAATATAGTTTATATGAGTATAGTCTAAATATGGAGATAGTAATTTTTAATATCCTATGTTAGTGTAAAAACCAATTCAAGGGGAGATACTTATGGGAAGAATTAAAAATAACTACATCAACAAAGTAAATTGGCAAGATCAAAAAAGAAATCATCATGCCATTAAAAGATTAAACATAATTTTAAGTAGTATTTGTTTAATAAGAGAGTTTTATTCTGTATGAATAATGCTCTCTTTTTGTTTTCTAGGAGGGTTTTATATGAATGGATTATTATCAGATTCAATTATTAATCAATTTGATTACGGAGTTATTAAAAAGAATATTATTGATTTTATTAGTGCAATCAATTTATTAAGTTTTAAATTAAAAAACATTGAAAGACCTAAAATAACACCTAGTTATGAAATAAAATATAATTGTTTTGTACCTACAACATCATCAAAAATAGAAAACTTTGTTATTAAAAAGATATTTTTAGAAGAAGAAATAAAAGAAATTATATCTAAATATACTATGGCAGTAAATTCATTAAATGATATGGAAAGAAAGGTATTCATTAAAACTTATATTTATGAACAGAAAGATGATGTGATGTGTTATGAAGTTGGTGTAAATGCAACTAAATTATTGCAAGTTAAAAAATCTGCATCAATAAAATTTTCAACAATATTAGATTTGGAAAACTTGTTAAATAATTGAGTTTATAGGGAACTCATCAAAAAACTAGTAGGAGGTGATTTATGCATAAAAAACAAAAAATACCATAATAAGATTTTTTTGTTAAAATCAGTTGACAAAATTTAATTTTTAAGTGATTAATTGATTAGCAAAAATATCGATTATTTTATGCTTTTTAGCCATTTTAGGCAAGTTGATGAAAGGTTGTGATATATTATGAGCAAATTTCTAAACAGACGAAAAATGGTGCTTATTTTGGTAGTATTATTTATTGCTTTTATATTACTATGTATTTTGTTTACTCCTAGATTTAAAAATGGTTCAGAAACATCTAGTAATATAAATGAAATTAAACAAGATGAATCAATAAAAAAACAAGATGATAAAACACAAGCTCCAGTTCAAGAAGAAAAGCAAGAAGAAACCCCAAAACAAGAAGAAACCCCAAAACAAAATAATGCTAGTAATAATCAATCAAATAAAAAAGAACATCAAAACGAAAATAAATCGGATACAAAGATTGAGAATTCAAAAGATACTGGAACAAATAAGCAAGATTCAGTTAATAATATAACTGAAGATAAGATAAGCAATGACGAACCAAAACAAGAACCCCCAAAAGAGGTGCAACCCCCAACAAAAACTGCTTGGGAAGAACTTGGAATATCAGAATATGATTACTATAATAAACCAATGTGGAATTGGGCAAGAATAGATTTTTCTATTAATGATTATAAAACTTATGACAAAACAAGAGAAGCATGTATAAATAAAGGAGAAGAATACTATGAACAAGGATATGGTTATTCATGTACTAGCATAAATAGTTATTCAGGAAATTATTTAGGAGAGATGCTTAAAACTTTTTGACACTATATAGTGTCTTTTTTTTGAGAGAAGGTGTTTTATGAAATGTAAATTAATTAAATATAATATAATAGGAATATTTTTATTTTTAGCTTTTATTGGAATTAAAGAAGTAAAAGCTGAAACTTATACTGGACAAGCAATATGGCCATCTGAACATATATCAAATATATATATTAAAAAGTTTAGAGCAGATGGATATATTAAATGGCAACAAGCAAGATTTATTAGAAGAAGTGAAGATAATAAATTTGTATATTGTCTTCAACCTTATGTAGAAATTGACAATAATTTACCATATTACAACATAGAGAGACAAGATTATGCATCAGTTTTAAATATGACTGAAGAACAATGGGATAGAGTATCATTGCTGGCATATTATGGATATGGTTATGACCAAAA
>JAGAUJ010000026.1 GCA_017620845.1 Rickettsiales bacterium
ATTATATTACAAGGTTTTACTGCTGAATTACAAATATTAGATCCAAGAACATCTAATAGTAATTCTAATAACAATAATAACTTTGATGAAGAATATTATAGTTCATTAGAAGATTCTTCTAAATCATCTACTAATGCAGATAATTTTATAGAAGAAGTTATAAATGATGATATTCCGTTTTAGTAAAGTTGGAGGTTAAAAAATGTCAGAAGAAAATAATTCATTTATGTCATTTATGCAACAAAGTCAAGAATCTAATAGTTCTGGTGGCGCAAAGAGTAATGCTGGTAGCAATAATACAAAAAGTGAAAAAGAAAAAACTGCACTTGAAATAAAAGAAGAAGAAGATAAAAAAGAGTTAGAAGAAGCAAAAAAAGAATCAAAACATAATGCTTCCAAATATGCAGCAGCACAAGCAAATTTAATGGCGGCACAGAGTAAAAGATTTTTAATGTTCTTACCATTTATGATATGTGGTATATTACTATTGATTATGGTTATTACACATGGCGGTTCTTGGATCCAAGCGATAACACAATTTGGAATGAGAAAAGTTAGGGGCGAATAGTGCGATATAAAAGTGTTATATTTTTAGTTATATTATTATTTATGTCGTCTTGTGTTTCTTTTAATGATGTTTCTATTAATAATATTTATAAAAAATGTAACACTTTTGTTGTTAAAATACAAAATGTTGATGGTAAAAATATTTTGTTTTATTCAAAATTAAAGGCTTCTTTGGAAGATGAATTAAACTTATTGGTTTATAATGATAATCATGATAACATAGGAACAAATAAATGTATCTTAAATGTAACTGATATTAAAACTACAAATTATGTGCCATTAACCAATAACTCTGGAATTGCAAGTAGAAATAATTCTAAAATAGATGTAAAATATTCTGTTTTTGTTGATAATAAAATTATAAAAAACAGTTGTATTGTGTTTTATGGTTCAAATGTTTCCGAAAATTATTATTCTGAGTATGTTAATACTGCTAAAATGCGAGATAATGATGTTGCTTTGTTGACTGAAAAGATTTTTTATTCAGTAATTAATGATATAAATAAAATAAAGTAGTTTTAGGATTTTGGTTTTTTTGTTGACCATATTAATTTTTTGTTTGCATCAATTTTAGTTATTATACACTTAAAATTAATATAATTAGTGTATATTATTGTATATATTAGTATTTATTGATAGTATATTATATTTATACATATATTAAAATAGTTTGCAATTGTGATTGTTTTGGATTACACTACTAGTATAGTAATTATCTAAATAAAAATATGAAAAAAATATTGACTGTTTTTGGTATCATTGTCTGTTGTTTATTAATGTGTAATGTCGATGTGTCTTATGGATTTGAAATACAAGATTTAAATAGCTATAATTTATATAGTAAGTTAAAAATGTTAGATGCTACTTTAAATGTTAAAGATTTAAATAATAATATATTTAATACTGCTGAGAAAAATGTTTCTATTGGTGGTTCTTCATTGTGGTGGATTGATAGTAATATTAGTGTATTGGAAAGTAATAATTCTGGTATTGAAATAAACAGTAACCCATTATTAATAAATCTTGGTTATAATTTTGGTTCTTTTAATAGTATGAGTGGTTCAATAATTGCATCTTTTAGAAAATACAAACTAGATGTGAAGGTATTTTCAAAAGATAAAGAAATGCCAGAAGAACAATACTTTGCACTGTCTTTTTATAACAAAATTGATGTTGGTAATAATTTTATTTTTTCAAGTATGATTTCTGGAAGTTGTAGTAAATTACAATATTTAATACAAGAGACTAATATACAGTATTACAATAATGGTATGGACAAAACGATTTCAACATATAGTGAAGAAACTAATGAATATTTGCTTAATTTAACATTAATGTTATCAGTTGCTCATAATTATAATTTATTTGATAGGTTTAAACTTGTTAGTAAAATTGATACTGATTTAAATATAATAGGTATTTTTGATAGTGATTATAGTGGTTCTTCTAATCTAGTATTATCTCCATCAATAGAACTTGGTTTAATGAAAGATATATTCTATAATACAATTGCACCATCTGTATATGTAAAGTATGATGCCAATCTTATCAATAGAAAAGAATATTTTTATCTTAATGATGATAAAACTAATAAAACTGAAAAAATGAAACTACATGATGATTGTTTTGAATATGGTGCTAAATTAAATATACATTTATTGGATAATATAGATTTTAAAGTGTTATATTCTAAAAACTCAAATAAAGTTTCTAATTTTGGCGGAAGTTTTGGTGTCAAATTTTAGGAAATTGTATTAAAAGACAATAAATAATGTAAAATAGTCTGGTGGCTTACTGGACTATTTTTTTGTTTATTGTTGATTAATATTTATAATATTTTTTCTTGACAATTGTTGTAAAAAGTTATATCATATCAATTATATTAATTTTATTAAAAAATATAGGAAATATATGGAAAAATCTAATAAATTTTATGGTGATGCGAGCAGGAAAAAAGCGAGATTGTTTGCTCAGCAAAAAAAAGAAAAAGAGACAATAATATTAAAAAGGAAAATTAGTGAATTGGAATATTTAAAAATTGGTTTTTGTAGGGCAATTGGTGGTAGCAAAGATGGTAAAAAAGCATATATGAATGAAAATTTAGTGGACAAACATAATGAAGAAATTGATAAAAAATTAATTCCTTTAAAGCAATTATTGCTTGATAAAAAGGGTGGAAAAATTATTAGTGATTCTAAATATTTACAGTTTAATAAAAAAAGTAATCATTATTACAATAGTCAAGAAAGATTAACGGCAAAAGAAAATGAAAATGCATCATCTATAGAAAAACAAAATAATACTTGTAATAAAGCACTAAATCGATCTGAAGAGGCTTATAAAAATCATATTAAAAGAATGTCGTGTGTCAATGCCAATAATAAACGATTGACTTTATTTTGTGCTTCCAACAATGTTTCAGCGGTAATAACTTCAAGAAAAAAGCCTAACACAAGACATTTTTAATTTTAATATAATTTAAATTTATTCTACCAATATAATTGGTAGAATATTTTTTATTATGTAATTGTTTTATGTTGTATTATTATTATGTTATTCTATGACATAATAAAATTTGCTGTTATTGGTTTGATTGTTGTTGATGTGGTGTGTTACAATTACAAGTCGGTAAAAATAATTTACTTTTCTTATAAAAAATAACAAATGAATTGATTGGGGAGGATTAATAACAAAAAAACTCGCCAGTATCAGCGAGTTTTTTTAATTCATAAAGTTTACTGGAATAAACTATTTTCCAAATACATCACCATATTTCTTTTTAAATTTAGAAACACTATCATTGTTTGTATTTAAGAATGTTCCTTGTTCACTTTTCCATGCTGGATGATTTGTAGGGTCAACATCAAGTTTCATGGTATCACCTTCTTTTCCATAAGTTGTCATAACACTCATTTTTGTTCCATCATTCAAAACAACTGTAACTGTGTGCATATCTGGATGTATATCTTTTTTACTCATTTTCCTATCATTTACAAAATTATATATCTTTAATCATATAAGTATTAATAATAAAAGTCAATAGAATTTTTAATTGTTTATTGTTATTTGTTGATTTATTATTGTGTTATTTTAATGGCATTTAGAAAAATATATTAAATAGATATACAAACAATTCAATTGTTGTTATTTATCTTTTTTATTTTATTATAAGACTATAATGTAAATTTAACAAGCATTTTGAAATATTTATCAAAAACTTTAATATTAATTATGATGATTTTGTGTTGCAACACAATAGAAGTTTTTGCATACAATAAAAAAACAACAGTAATAAATGCAGACATATTACAATCAGACAAAATAAACTCAAAACTTTCTGCCAAAGGTAATGTCCAATTAACAAGAGATAAATACAAAGTAAGTGCCGATGAAGTAGTTTATGATAATGTGCAAGGTAAGATATTTTTAAAAAGTAAAACAAAACTAAAAGATACAGAGAATAATAATATTTTTGCGGATGAAGGTGTGATCAGTAGTGATATGATATATGGAGAATTCAAAAATGCAGGAATAATATTAAAAAATGGAATAAGTATTGTTTCACCAAGTATAATAAAAGAAAATGATGATAAATATTTAATAGGAAAATCAGATTACTATTTTTGTCCAAATAGTAATCTTAATATAGATTTGCCATATGAAGATATTGTTAAAGAAATAAAAAGAAATAAAACTCAACTGTTTTCAATATCATCTAAAAAATCAGTGATAGATAAGGCACAAAGCAAAATATTCTTAAATCATGTTTTTATTAAATTTTTAGAAATTCCTATTTTTTATATTCCATATATTTCAACTGCAAGACCATTTAGTGAAAATATTTCTGGATTATCTTCACCATCAATAAATAGAAGTTCCAATTATGGTTATTCAATATCATTACCGTATAGATTTTATACCAAAAATGGTTCGTTGCTATTAATAGAACCAGAAGTATTTGAAGATGGAAATTTTATATTTGGATTGGATTTTATTTTAAAAACACGAAAAAATTTTTATTTTGAAACTGCTTTTGATTATATTTATGATAATCACAAATCAAGAGATTTTTTAAATGATAAAGATGAGACAGAAATTAAAGAAAATGTTTATAAAAATAATCGTTTTAAGTTCAATTTAGATTTTAATGGTATATATGGAAATGATATTTTTTATAAAGCAGATATACAATTAGTTAGTGATAATTATTTATTAAGGGATTATTATAATGATTATACAAAAACAATACAATCAAATTTTGATATTGTAAAAATTAATAAAAATAGTTATTTAGATTTTAATATTGTTAATTTCCAAGAAATAAGGGAAGAGGAATATTTAAAAAAATTTGATACTATAAATACAGTGCCGAATATAAATTATTATTACAGTGATAATATTTATAATACTTATGGTAAGCAATTAAAGTTTAATTTTGTAAGTAGTGTTAGAGATGTAATTGCAAAAAATGATGATGGTTATACAAATATTTCAATTAAACCATCTTTAAGTTATAAATATAAAGTTTTTAATGGATTTTTTAAGTCAAATTTATCTCTTGCTGTTGATTCATATAGATATTTTAGACATAGTTATAACGATAGCGAACAACATAGAATTATTCCAGAATTGGAATTGGAATTAATTTTACCATTTAATATTAGTAATATTTTTGTAAAACCAAAAATACAATATTTTTTAAGTGATACACAGGATGTTAACAATGTAAATATAGATAGTGATGATTCTGAACTTACAATAAATAATTTGTTTACTAATAATAGATATAGTGGTTATGATTTAATAGAAAAAGGCAGTAGGTTAAATTATGGTGTTGAATCAAGTATAGATACAAAAATTGGTAGTTTTAATTTATTAGTAGGTCAGGCTTATAAAGATAAAATTGATAATAAAAACCCACCAATAATTAATTTTGAAGATAATTTATCAAATATATTGACACATTTTTATTATAATTATAATGATGTTTTTGTAAGTTTTATAGATACTATAAATAGTAGAAATTATAATCAAGATAGAAAAGAATTAATGATTGAGGGAAGTTTAAATAAATTAAAATTTGGAGCGAGTTTTGTAAGATTATTAAACTATACTGATAAAATAAATGATAATTATAATAAAGAGAAACAGTTGAATTTTAATTTTTCATATAGTTTTACAAGAAAAATATTTATGGATTTTGAGGTTAATGATAATTTAGAATATAATAAAATAACATTATTGAGAACTGGTCTTAGATATGAGGATGAGTGTTTTAGAATTCAAGTAAGCATTAAAAAAACTGATTATATAGATTCTTCAAATGATAGTAGCACATCATTTAATTTAAGTTTTAGATTAAAAGGAAGTCAATGGTAGAGATAAAGATAAATAATAATCAAAGTGGAGTAAGAATAGATAAGTTTTTGCTATCAAAATACACAAAAATGCGAATTATAAATATACAAAAATTTATAAAAAAGAAAGAAATTAAAGTTAATAGTAAAAAAGTTAATAGTGATTATATTTTACAAAATGGTGATATTATAGCATTTTCTACATTTGTGGAAACTATATTAAATAATCCAATAGATAGAAATGAAATTGATAAATTTACAAGTAATAAAATTGATGAAAAATATAATAGTTTAATTACTGATAATATTATTTATGAAGATGATAATTTGTTGGTTATAAATAAACAATATGGTTTGCCAGTTCAGGGTGGAACAGGAATAAAAGTGAGTATAGATAAAATATTAAAAAATTTGAATACAAAAGATACAAATTTAAAGTTAGTTCATAGATTAGATAGAGATACAACTGGTGTTTTATTAATTGCAAAAAATTTTGAAACAGCAAATAAATTAACAAAAATGTTTAAAAATAAAGAACATATAAAAAAAGAGTATTTGTTGTTTGTTAATGGGGAAATGAAAAATAAAAATGGCGTTATTAATTATCCACTACTTAAAAAGTATGAAAATAATGTTGAAAAAGTTTATGTTGATAAAACAAATGGAAAAGAGGCGATAACAAAATATGAAGTTTTATTTTATTCTAAAAAATATAATGTAAGTCTTGTTAAAGCAGAAATATTAACTGGCAGAACGCACCAAATAAGGGTGCATTTTAAGGAAATAGGACATTCTCTTATTGGAGATTTTAAGTATGGTAAAAATACAGAAATAAGTAATAAATTACAACTTCATTCTTGTAGGACAAGTTTGAAGTTGTTTGGTAAAAATCATGTGTTTGTTGCGGATTTGCCAGAACATATGATGGAAGTGTGTAAGATGTGTGGAATTGATGCTAAGAAGTATTAAAAAAATGTAGTGCGAGATTTAAAAAAATATAGTTTGTGTGTATTTGGGGTGTATAAGATGTAAAAATATAATGTAGATGTTGGAAGGTGTATAAAATTAAGCATAAGTGTTAATAAATATAAACTTACCACATTAGTTTATATATTTCTATTATTACTATAAATATTCGTCAATTAAATCTAATTTAAATTTAAATACATTTCGGTAATTATCATTTTCAATCCAAGCATCAGTTAAATAAAAATATCCATTATATCTCCACATACCTGATTTTATCTTTTCGTATACTTTTACTTTATCTGGACTTTTATTGTATTGTTTGTACGTTTTTACTGCATTGTAGAATTTGCCATTTTCGGTTAATGTTCCACTTGGAGTATACATTGGTTGATCTACTTTATTTGAAGGTATGCCTGACTTGTTATGATTTTTTTGGATATTATGTCCTTCATAAATAATTGTTTTATTTTTTGGTAAAATTGTATCTTTATATGGAGCATTTTTTTGAGTACTCATTAATATAATATGATAATCTTTATTTTTAACATTAAAATTCATACCTTTTTGTAAAGTAAAACTTTCTTGATTGGTCATATCATTATAAGATATAATTTGTCCCACATTCATAATTACAAATATTTAGATTAACTTATTTAGTTATAATAATTTAAAATATCATAAAATCAATTCAAATCGTATTTACTCAATCTTCTTATGTTCTATTGACTCATCAACCATCTTTATATAATATTATTATTTACCAACTAATCCAAATTCATATCCTCCTTTGGTATTAAACAACAATTAAAACATCTCAACACATTTTTCCAGCAACTCCTTATTTTTTACATAAGAAAAAACAAGTCCATAATTCGTATAACTCACACCCATCTTATCCATTGAGCGCAACCTTGTGTTATACTCTTGCTTATCTATCATACAACCACCACACATAATAACCAACTTATATTTTTTTAATTCTTCGTCTTTTAAAAAACTTTCCCCAAAATTAAAATCCACATTAATATTTTTTTTAGTATATTTTTTAATTATTGCCGGAAGTTGTGCGGTTGCAATATCATTACATTTTCTATCATGTTTACAAGCCTCAACAATTAAAACATTGTTATTATCTTGTAAATTATCAAGTTGTTTAACACCATCAATAAAGTTTAAAATATTACCATTTGTCATAAAATTTGTCATCATAATTGAAAATGATGTAAATTTTACTTGTTTTGGTATATATTCACAAATACAATCAAACGCTTGGCTGTCAGTAATAACCAAAGATAAATCTCTCAAATCTTTTATAATTTTTTTAAAAATATTAACTTCTTCTTTGTCTTTTTTTCTTAATTTTGTTAAGTCCGGTTTATGTATTACCGGAATAGCACCAATTTTTAAAAGCCTTTCAATACTCATACTTTGTGGTCTTAATAACCTCAATTCTGGACTTTCTTCATCAAGTGGAATTATTAATAGAACATATTTATTAAGCATATCAATATTTGGCAAAAAATCTACATTAAGTTTTCTATATGTAAAATTATTTTTTATAAACTCAGTAACTTCTAGTTGTTCGCTAAAATCATTACAATTTACAATTAAAGATTTATAATCCAGTAAATCTGTATGTTTAGGAGAACTACCAAAATTATTATAAATAACAAGGCATTGTTTATTATTAGATTTAATATAATTTACAATTTCCAATTCATTTGATGTTAATTTTTTAGTTCCATTTTTTACAACAAATAAAACAAGATCACTATTATCTATCGCTCTTAATGTTTTTTCTCTTTTTTTGTCACCCAAAACGCTTATTTCATCAACTCCTGCTGTGTCTATTAATTTAACCGCTCCAATACCATGTATTTCCATTACACTTTTTACAGTATCAGCAGTTGTTCCGGCAGTATTATCAACAATAGATTTATTTTTTTGTCCAGTTATTAAATTAAATAAGGTAGACTTTCCAACATTAGTATTTCCTACTATACTAATTATTATTCTTTCTTTAAATTGTGCCATTTATTTACCTGACTTTTTATTGATATAATGTAAACTTGAATCTTTATTTGAATAAACAACTTCTAATCCATGTTTATTCATATTTTCATTAAACAACTTAATAGTTTCATCTCCATCATTATCAATATTTGGTTTGTTTTGATATAATTGATAATTATGTCTACTTTTCTGTGGTGTAATGGCAGGCATTGCAACATTACTTGCTATTTGTAAAGCAATCATTCTTCCTTCTGGTGATAAAACATCAAGCGCGGTTGCGGCAGCGATATTTGCAGTTGGAATTGCAATTCTTAACATACATAAAAAATTTAAAGTTTTGTTTAAAATATTTTCTTTATTTTTATTCCAATTTTCTATATTTTCTTGTGTTGCAAGTGGTGTATCTGTATGTATTATATATGGACCAAGTCCAAACATATCAAAATTATTTTTTACAAAAAATCGTAAATCATTTACTATATCTTCATCGGTTTGATAAGGAATACCTATCATACAACCGGTTCCAACTTGATAATCTGCTTTATCTAAATATTGTAAACATTTTAGCCTATTTTTATGTGAGTGATCTGTTGGATGTATTTTTTTATAAAGTTCTTCGTTGCTTGTTTCTATTCTCAACAAATATCTATTAACTCCAAGATCTCTTAATTCTTTATAAAAATCATAATCAAATTCCCCGCTTGATAAAGTAATATTTAAAAAATCATATTTACTTTTTATTGTTTTTATAATTTCTCTTAAATAATTTTTAAAACCATCGCTTTCCAATTCTCCAGACTGCAAAACTATTGACTGTATTTTATTATTAACAGTAAAATCAACACATTCCATAATTTCATCAATGGTCAATCTATATCTTTTTACTTTATCATTTCCACTTCTAATACCACAATATAAACAATTTTTTTGACAAATATTAGAAAACTCAATAAGTCCTCTTATATAAATCTTATTACCAAGAATATCGTTTTTTATTTTTTTAGAATAATCCCACAATTGTTTTTGTTCGTCCCCTTTATAATTCAATATTTTTATTAAATCCTCATTATTGAGATTTAATAAATTATCAAATTTTATCATATTTAATGCACCTCATTCCAATTTTTACCAGATTTAATTTCCACTGGCAATTTAATTTTAAAATTAACAATATTTTCCATAGTATTTTTTACAATTTCCACTACTTTTTCAATATATTCGTCTTTAACTTCTATTAATAATTCATCGTGTATTTGTAAAACAATTTTAGCGTCATAATCTTTTATATTATTACAAACTTGTGTCATAGCTATTTTGATTATATCGGCACCAGTTCCTTGTATTGGGGCATTTATTGCTAATCTTTCTAAAAATGATTTTTGTGGTTCTTTTGTATCTCTTAAATTAATATAACAAATTCTATTAAACATTGTTTTTACAAAATTATTTTCTTTGGCAAATTCTTTAATATTGTCCATATATTCTTTAATTTCAGGATATAAATTAAAATAACTTTCCATATAATTTTTTGCTTCAATGTTTGACATATCTAATCTTTTAGCAAGTCCGTAAGCAGTTGTTCCATATACAATACTGAAATTAATTGCTTTTGCCATTCTTCTCATTTCCGGTGTTATTTCTTCTACTTTGAATACTTTTTTTGCAGTTTCTGTATGTATATCTAAATTATTTTCAAAACTTTCTAACAGATTTTTCACATTTGCATATTCTGCTAATATTCTTAATTCAACCTGTGAATAGTCAGCACCTATAAAACTGTAACCCTTTTTGGAAATAAAAGTTTTCCTTATTTTTTCTCCATCTTCTGTTCTAATTGGTATGTTTTGTAAATTTGGGTTGTTTGAACTTAAACGACCAGTTATAACAGAGTTATTTGAATAAGTTGTATGTATTCTTGAATTATTATCTATGAGTTTTTGTAAAGCATCAGTATAGGTGTTTTTTAGTTTTGTATAATGTCTATATTCTAAAACATCACCGGCAATGTCAAAACCCATATGATATAAACTTTCTAAAATTTCTACATCTGTTGAATAAGAACCTGATTTGTTTGCTTTTTTAATTTTTGGTAAGTTCATTTTTTCAAATAATACTTCGCCCAACTGTTTTGGAGAATTTATGTTAAATTCTACTCCTGCACTTTTGTATATTTTTTGTTCTATTGTTTGTAATTCTGTAAAAAAGAAATCTGATAATTTTTTTAATTCTGCAATATCAATTTTAATTCCTGTAAATTCCATATCTGCAAGAATTTTTATCAATGGATTTTCTATATCTATGTATAATTTACATAATTCTTTATTATTTTTTAATCTACTATATAATATGTTATATAGAATATACATTACATCAATTTTTAAACAACTAAAATCAAATATATCTTCAACTATTTTTTCTAAATCTTTACCTTTTTCATATTGTTCTATTATAAAGTTATATTTTTCTATATTGTTGATTTTTATTTCTGCGTTATTATACAAATATTGCTCCACTATTCCATTTAAATCATGTTTATATTTTCCATTATCAAGTAAATAAGATATAATGGAAATGTCATCATAATTAACAATATCAACATTATATTGCTTTAATATTCTTATTTGTTTTTTAATGTTGTAAGATATTTTTACAATTTTATCGTTTTCTAATATTGGTTTTAAAGTATCCAAAACATCTTGTAAAATTAAGCAGTCTGTTTTTGTTTTTGTATTAAACAAATCAAGTCCAGCACTTGTATCACATATACACACATAAAAAATAAGTTTTTTATCTATATCATTAAAGCATATTGATTTTATGGAATTATGATCTTCAATAAGATTATTTGAAATATCAATTACTACTCTGTTATTATTTTTTACTATATCCTCACAAGTTTTTTTTAGAGTATTTATATCTGTAATTTTTTTATATTTTTGATTAGTTTGTTGATTAAATAAATTATCTTCTTCTATACAAAATACCTTTTCAATTTCTCTTGCAATACTATTAAATTCCATTTTATACAGAAAATCCTTAAATTTTACAGGATTAAAGTTTTTAAATGATAAATCATCCATACTAATACCTAAATCAATACTATCACACAAGGTAATTAATTGTTTTGATAATAGTAATTTGTCTATATTTTCACTTATTGCTTTTCTTCGTTTTTCTTGTTTTATATCGTCTATATTTTTTATTAAATTATCAATACTTCCAAAGGTATTTATTAAATCTATTGCAGTTTTTTCACCAATAGACGGAACGCCAGAAATATTATCAGCATTATCGCCCATTAAAGATAAAACATCTAATAATTTATTTGGTTCAACACCCCATTTTTCTTTTACTTCTTCTATTCCAATTTTTTTTGCTTCTTTTGTCTCATATAAAAATACATTTTCATTAACTAATTGCATTAAATCTTTATCACCAGAAATAATCCATACTTCATATCCTTCTTTTTCTGCTTGTTTGGAAAGTGTTGCTATTACATCATCTGCTTCATATCCTTCTTTTTCAATAGTTTTTATATTTAAAACATCTACAACTTCCCTAATTAATGGAAATTGTGGTATCATATCTTCTGGAACTGGTGGTCTATTTGCCTTGTATTCTGGAAAAATCTCATGTCTAAAAGTTTTTTTGCCAGTATCAAAAACGACTGCAATGTGTGTGCTTTTTAATTCAATTATCAAATTCATTAACATTCTTGTAAAACCATATATACCATTTACAGCAAGTCCATCGCTTCTTTTTTTTATGTTTTTTAATGCAAAGTATGCTCTAAAAAAGAAACTGTAACCATCTACAAGAATTAATTTTTTTTTATCCATATTTTATCTTTTTCTATTAAAAATAGAATAGTTTTTATTATTTAAAAAACAATTGTTTTTATAATTTTATTATTTACAATGTAATTAATAATTATATTAAATATTATTATGTCTACAAAACAAATTTTAATAGGAAAAATACTTTCTACACATGGTTTGACTGGAAATGTTAAATTGGAGAGTTTTTGTGAAAATCCACAAGATATATTTAGTTATAATTTATATGATTTAAATGGAAATAAATTAAATTGTAAACAAGTTGGTAAAACAAGTAAGTTAAATGTTTTTCTTGCTAAATTTGATAATATTAATTCTATTGATGAAGCAAGAGAATATAGAAATTTTGAGATTTTTATAAAAAAAGAAGATTTGCCAGAGGTTGCAGATGATGAAATATATATTGATGATTTAATTGATATGAATGTAAATGGAGAAGGAAAACTTGGTAAAGTTGTGGATGTCTATAATTATGGTGCAAGTGATATTGTTGAAATAAAATGGGAAGATGGAAAAACTGAAACGGTGCCATTTACGGAAGATTTTATACAAGAAATTGATAAAAATAATAATGTGTTATATATAAATTTACCAAAGTATATTTAGTATAATGGAAGATAAAAGAGCAAGTGATATATTAGATAAAATAAAAGATGTTCCAAATGTTGATAAAATAAGTATTGGAACACTTATTGAGAATAATAGTGAAAGTCCATATTTTATAGTGTTGTTAGTGACATTAATAGTTTTAGCACCAATTCCTTTTATATCAAATGCTTTTAGCGTAATTAGTATAATAGTTATGTATCAAGTAATAAGTGGTAAAAAAACACTCGTTTTGCCGAAATTTATATTAAATATAAAAATAAAAAGAACTTCACTTGTTTATTCAATAGAAAAATTGAGCCCACTTTTTAGAAGAGTTGAGTTTTTGACAAGAAATAGATTGCTATTTTTGACTAATAAAAAGTTTGCTGATATTTTTTTATTTATTTTGTCAATATTGAGTGTTTCTCCTGTGCCATTTATTGCTTTTTTTTCTGGTTGTGGAATATTGTTTGTGATATTTGGTTTGTTAAATAAAGATGGTTTGTTTATATTGATTGGGGTTTTGTTGGGTTTGTTAAATTTGGGTCTTAATCTTGTTGCTTTATTGGTTGGTAGGGCTTTATTAATGAAGATGTTGTTTGGGTGATTTTATACTTCCATAAATTTGTTGTTAATATTTAATGTTGAAGATATTTTTAAAATATCTTACTTATATTATTAATAAACTAGTTTAATTATGGATATATTAAATAATAAATTAGAAACTCTTGGAAATACTTGGGAACATTATAAAAACACCAATGATGATAGAATAGCACAAATTGAAAAAAATAAAAATGTTGACCCATTAACAGAAATAAAATTAGAAAAACTTAATAATGCAATAGAGGAACAAAAATCGCATATAAATAAATTGGAGGCTACATTGTCAAGACCAGTAAATGGTGTTGAAGAGTATAAAAGTGCCGAAGATTTTGAGTATAAAAATGCTTTTAATACTTATATTAAAAAAGGTATTGAAACAGATTTAAATAATATTGAAGTTAAAAGAGATCTAACAAGTGTAATAGATACATCATCTTCTTATGGTGGTTATTTATTATCTCCAAATATACAAAAAATAATGATTGATACTATTGAAGAAAATAGTATAATGAGAAAAATTTGTTCAGTTCAAGAAATATCTTCATCAAGTTTAGATGTTATAGATGGTTCAAATATGACTCCATCTTGGTTAAATGAAACTGGAACAGTTAATGATACTGATACTGCAATTTTTTCTAAAACTACAATAAATACATTTGATTTAGTTGCTCAACCAAAAGTTAGTCAAAAAATGCTTGATGATTCTGCTATTGATATAGAACAATGGTTGGCAAATAGATTAGCAGAAGATTTTATGCAAGCAGAAGAAGATGCTTTTATAAATGGCACTGGGGCAGTAGATAATCAGCCTACTGGTATATTAAGTTATGTTGGTGAAAGTGGTGGTATAGAAGCGATAACAAGCGATGATTCAGCAAAACATTTTAACGAAGAGGATATTTTAGATTTATATTATTCTTTGAATGATAAATATGTTAATAATGCAAGTTTCTTGATGCCAAGATCTGCAATGAAGGCGATTAGACAATTAAAAGATAGCACAAGTGGTCATTATTTATGGAATCCGGCACTTTTGGCAGGACAAGTTGATACATTGCTTGGTGCGCCAATTTATCAAAGTTCTTATGTTCCAGTGGTTGATACTGCTTCAAAATCAATTATTTTTGGTGATTTTAGAAAATATCAAATAGTTGATAGAGTTGGTGTTAGAATTTTGAGGGATCCATATACTGCAAAACCTTATGTTAGATTTTATACTACAAAAAGGGTTGGTGGTGATGTGATTGATAAAAATGCGTTTAAGTGTTTGGTTTGTGCTTAATTGTGATTGATTAAAGTGTGTAATTTAACCCACCAATTAGTGTTGGTGGGTCGTTTTGTTACATTTTTTTATTATAATGTATTTTTTAATTTTATTATTGATAATAAAAAATATATAATATAAAGTATATTTATATTTAATAATCTTAAAAAATAATATGTCACAAGAAGAATCAAGATTAAAATGGTCTGAAATTGCTAAAGAACAAAGATATGAAAATCTTGATGTTTCTTATAATGCAGTGCAAGAACAAGTTTATCAAATAGCACATTACTATGCTAATAATTCAAAAATAAATATCGAGCAGAATAAAACTTATGCAATTTCAGATACTCATGGTGATATGGGTGCATTACTTGAATCTTTATTAAGAAGTGGAACTGTTGAATTTGTAGATTCAAAAGAACCCTGTATTGTTGTTGTGAATGATTATAATCCAGATCATAAAATATTAATTCCAAATTTAAAGTTAAAAGGAGGTTGCACAAATAAATTAATGATTTGTGGAGATATTATTGATAGAGGACAACATACATATTCTTGTATGATGTTAATGAAACATTTAATGAATCAGCAAACACAACAAAAATCAAATAATATTATATTTACTGTTGGTAATCATGAAGATATGACAGCAGATGGAGTTAATAGAAATGCGTATTTACCATTAATTGATACAAGTGATATATATAGAGGTACAAATAAAGATTATAATATGGCTAAAGCTGTGATTTTGGATATGGTTGAACAAGATCAAATGGTGTTTTGCTATTATGATGAAAATACTAACACTATATATTCACACGTTCCATTTGATATGGAAAATACACAAAAAGCTTTAAAATTTATACAAAATAACAAAAGTGAATTTAGTGAA
>JAGAUJ010000027.1 GCA_017620845.1 Rickettsiales bacterium
AATGATGATTTCAGCTTTAACAACAAAATACCGAGATTTGAACCAATTGTTAAGTTTTGGTATTTCACTTGCAATGTACGCTACTCCAATTGTTTATCCACTTTCAGAAGCTCCTGCAAATCTTGCTTGGGTATTTTATATTAACCCAATGAGTGCTCCAGTTGAACTATTTAGAATTTGGTTCTACGGGGCAGGTTCTGTTCCAACTCCAATGATTTTTTTAAGCCTTGGAATGACAGCAGTTATCTTCTTTTTCGGACTAGTGTTATTTAATAGAAACGAACGAACCTTTGTTGATGTTGTATAAAAAAAAGCGTTTAGCCCTCTATTTCAAAGACCTAAACACTTTTTTTCTTGTTTTGGTTTTGTTGGATCTCCTAGCAATGTTTCAACATTGGAATAGGAAATTAGGATGAATTAAAATATCCAACATAATACTCGCAACAACCATAAAAGCATAATTTTAATTATACATTTAATTTTTGAATCAAAATTTACAAAGCACTTTGTACAATATTTAAAAAAATCTTTATATTGAGCATCCTTTAAAAAGTAAATAAATTTTCGCAAATTTTTTATTTTATTTTTTGATAATAGAATTGTTATATATACAGCATATATTTGAAATCCAAATAAGTTTTGATATAAGACATCTATTTCGTCTTCAGAACCTATAAAGTCCTTATAGATATGGGTTACAGCTTTAAATATATCAAATCTTTTATCAGAAAATGCTTTTCGAGTAATTGAATTTGGATTAAAAAAATAACAATACGTAAATTCTTTTAAGCATTTAACTTGTTTTGCTTTTTGCAAAACTAAAGGAATCATATCTACATCTTCATTAATAATTCCTTCTGTAAATCTAAAATTATTAATTAATTCTCTTTTAAACAATTTATTCCAAGCAGAAAAAAAGTGAGGATTTGATAATAATACAAGTTTTTCATCAGAAAATTTTGAAACAAATCTTATATTATTTATCTTATGTCCATCAGAAGAATTTAGTAACCCGTATACAAAGTCAGAGTTATATTTTGTTGCTACGTTATAGAATTTTTCTAATACATATTTATCAGATAACCAATCATCACTATCAATAAAAAAGACATACTCCCCTTTTGCAATATCCAAGCCTGCATTTCTTGCAGAACTAAGTCCCCCATTTTTTTTGTGAATAACAACCACACGGGAATCTTTTTGTGCAATTTCATCACAAAGTTCTGGAGAATTATCAGGTGAACCATCATCAACCAATATAATTTCTATATCTGTATATGTTTGATTAATTACAGAGGCAACACAGCGTTTTAGATATTTATCAACATTATAAACTGGAATAATTATTGAAATCATTATTTTCCTCTAATAAAAATGATAATTATTTTACTCATATTTTTCGCCTAACAAATAAAAAACAAATAATAATTGGCATAGCAAAAACTACTCCATATAGCAAAGCAATTTGTATCCATTCAATATAATTATTACAATTTAAACTGAACAAGGATAATATAAAAATCAGTACTCCATATAATAATATTAGAGAGAATGTACTTATGATTAATTTAAAACTATTATACTTTAAGATCTTGTGTGAGCAATAGATTATCATATCGGTACATCTATATAAATATGATATCAAAGATCCTATCAAAACTCCAACAAAACCAAATGACAATGTACAAATAATACTAAAAAACAAATTGATACACAATTCAATTATTGCCCTGTTTTGTGTTTTTTTAAAATGACCAGCTGCATTAATTAATTGGACTTCAGGCCAACGGAAATTATTTAAAAAACCAACTATAACAAATAAAGCCCCTAAAACAGGCTGATAATAATTTGCATCTGACATATTCTTTGTATAAATTGACATAAACGGCATAATTAACATATATGTCATACTATAAAACCAAAATTCAGCAAGTGTATAGAAAATTTTATATCTTAAAAAGAATTTTCTACTTTTTTCTATATTTTCTTTCACAAGACTTTCACCAAAGAAACTTTGCATTCCACTACTAAAAGCATTTAGCAACATTGAAATAGCATTAAAAACCATTGCATAAACAGAATATACACTTACATCTTTTAATGAACAAAAAATTGTCAAAATGATAATAGGTGAATTAAATACTACTAGTTCTGAAAGTTGATGGATTAAGACATTTTTACTTTGGCTTACAGAATTTACATCAGGTTCAACATTAAAATTTAACCACTTATATTTCTTATGGACATAAAATAATAATATAAAAAAACGTGATAAATAAACTAGGGCTGATAAAAACTTAACGAACAAAATTCCTGCACCAAGTTTAATTGCAATAACAGCAACAATAGTATTTGCTATAACAGAAACTGATTGAACAATTGATATTACATAAATTTTTTTATCAGCAGTTAATAAAACTGTATATTTACCAATAAAAAAAAACTCAATTGTACTAGATATTCCCAAAACCAAAACCATTAAAAATGCAGAAAAATAATCTACTTGAGTTCCAATAAAAACAGGATATAGAACAGCAAGCAAAATAATCAAAAATGAAAACAAGATTCCTGATTTGTTATAAAACTTCTTTGTAGCAGAAAGTATACCATTGAGAGTATTATGGTTATTTTCACTAAGAGGAAAATACAAAGCCGCTATGGCTGCTCCTCCTATTCCAGCCTCTACAAGATTTAAATAAGCAATAAATTGCGTAATGGAAAAAACCATACCATTTACAGAAGAACCGAAGGTTTCTACAATAAGAGGAGGTAATACAAATCCACATAAAGCATTAATTATTTGAAGAACTAAATTTGAAGCAATTGTAACAATTAATTGGCTTTTTCTAGATTCCAACATATTTTTAATCTTATAATACAGAATTTATAATAATCTATCATTTATCATCAAAAAATACAAGAAAAGGAAATATATAGAGTTTAAGAGTATTCAATAAAATATTAAATTTTCTTATATCCTCTTTTCAAAAAATCTATATCTAGATTAATGGTAAAAATTTTGTTTATTTTACAATCATATTTAATTTTGATTTTTTGCACTTTATCATATTAAAAAAATATGATATATATCTAAACAATATGAACAAAAAAGTTACAATTCTCCTTTCAACTTACAATGGTGAAAAATATTTAGAAGAACAACTACAATCTCTTTTTAACCAAACATATTGGGAAAACTGTACATTGTTTGTTAGGGATGATGGCTCAAAAGATGGTACTATTGATATTTTAAAAAAATATGAAAAAGAAAACAAACTAATTCTTAACTGTGGTGAAAACATTGGTTTTGCAAAAAGTTTTTTTTGGTTGCTAAATAATGCCCCAAAAGCAGATTTTTATTCTTTTTGTGACC
>JAGAUJ010000028.1 GCA_017620845.1 Rickettsiales bacterium
GGTGGTGCTGGTGGTGCTGGTGGTGCCGGTGGCGCTGGTGGTAATACAACAGGAACTAATTGGGGTGGCGGTAGTAATAATGGAAGTAAAGGTTCTGATGGTGGTGCTGGCTCTAATGGATCTAATGGTATTCAAGGCAACGGTGGAAGTATAACAGATAACACAATAGTTTTTTCCAATAGTGGACAAATTACCTCAATAATAAGTGCTGGAACTGGAACAATAAATGGCAATGTTTCTGGTAATAATATAAGTTTTTTAAATAATATAGCAACAAATAAACAATATAGTATTCAAAGTATTTTACAAATTGGAGATGGAACTGCAAGTGGTAGTGGTAATATAACGAACAATAAACTTACATTTTCTGGAAATATTTTAAATATAAGTAGTAGTATTAGTGAAAATATATATTCTGCATATAGTGAAATAATTTTTACAACAACAAGTGGAAACACTGGAAATGTTGTTAATATAAATGAAAATATTTTAAATATAACGAGCGGAAGTTTTAGTAAAGATATTTATTCTGCTTATTCAATAATAAATAATCTTAATAATCAAGTATTAAGCGTTACTGGTGATATTAAAGCAAATATAGTAAATATAAGCGATAGTGACAGTGATTTTACAATGACTGCTGGTGATATATATGGTGCATATACAAATACAAATGCTGTTCTTGGTGATTCTTCAAATAATGTGTTAAGTAGACACGGTAATGATGTTAATATTACTTTGACAAAAAATACTTCAAAATTAACAATTAATGATATAGTTGGTGCAAAAAGTGAAGGTTATGAGAAAGTTGTAAAAAATAGTGTGAATATTTATGCTCTTGCTGGTTCTAATGATGTTAGCAATATATATGGTGCTTTTGTTTACAAAAGCACAAATACAAGTAATATTAATGAAAATATTGTTAATGTTATTTCTTCAAAAGGTAATGTAAATTTGACTGTTGATAGCATATATGGTGCATATTCTATTGGTAGTAATAATATGTCAGGTAATCGTGTTAATATAAGTGGATATAATTTAAAAGAAAATTATGGCAATCTTATTAATATGAATGTTAGTGGTGGAATTTATGGTGCTATTACTGATAAGGCAAAAAATATTAATGTGCAAAATAATGTAGTTGAAATAGCACTTTCTTCGTCTCTACAAAGTAATAAAATAACAGACATTAGCAGCATTAAGAATGTATTAAAAGATAATTTTGGAATTAATTTAGATGATAATAGCACTAATATTGTAAATATAAAAAATGATTCTGCTAATAATACTGGTGATAATAAAACATATAAAATTAGTAATGTTAATAGTGGAACAGAATCTATGTTGGATCTTGTAAGTGGGGATGAAGTTGGAAAAGTTGATGTAAGATATGAAAATGATAAAATTGTTGTAACACAAATAACATCAATTAATACTAATGATAATAAAAAGGGAATTAAAACGATAACATTTGATCTTAGTGAGACAATAGATTCTCAGTTAACTGCTGGTGAAATATATGGTGGTAAAGTTATCACAAATCAAGATTCATCATATATAAATAATGGAGTTATACTAAATGGTGGTGTTATAAAATCAACAAACGGAATTGCGGGCATTTATTCAAATAATAGTGATGTTAATCTTGATGATAATTATGTAAATATTGGCACCAATATACTTAATAATATTAATATACAAAGCAATATTTATGGTTTGTATATTAAAAATACATTGTCCGCAAATACTTCAATTAAAAAAACTTATATTAATAATATAGTAAATATATATGATTCTGGTGAATATTTAACAAAAATAGATGGAGATGTTTACAGTGTAAAAATTGAAAAAACTGATAATATTACTGGCACTGTAATAGGTTTAAAAGGAAATAAAGTTAATATAAATTTGCAAAATATAAATTCTTTATTAAGTAAAAATATATATTTAATATATACAGAAGAACAAGGTGGCACTGGTGATTATAATATATCTTCAAATACATTAAATATAGAAAGATTAAATAATAATATTAATGGAAATATATATGGTATATATGCAAAAAATAAAGTTGGTGAAATAAAAGATACAAATGTAATACTTAAAGACTTTAAAATTATAGATGGTAGTTTATATTCAATTTTTTTAGATGGTGGAAAAGGTGATGATGTTAAAATTGATACATTAAATACTATTATAAGTGGTGTAAATACAAGTAAAATAACAGGAGATGTTTATGGTTTGCATACATTTCAAACCGAGGCATCAGTAAATAATGCTGTGATGACTATAAATGGTGGAACTTTTGGTGGAAATCTTTTTAATGTTGAAGTTGCTGGTGATAGTACAATTTCTACAGGAAATAAAAATGTTAAAAATAATACTTTAAATATACATGCTACAACTGGTGATTTTATACTTAATACAACAAATAAAAATATATATAATATTAAATTGGGCAAAGATAATATTATTGCTTCAAATAACACAATTAACATAATTGATAATATAACATATAAAGTTGTTACTGGTGCTGAGAATTTTAAAAATAATATTTATGGTGTCTATATAGATAAGAATGCAATTAGGGTGCAAAGTGCTGAATATAAGAGTAATGAAATAACTATTGATTTAATTAATACTAATTCAATTTTAAATTCTAATATTTATTCTATATATGTGGATAATGTAAATACTATAATAAGTAGTAATACTGTTAGTATAAAAAATGGTGTTATAAGAGGTAATATATATTCTGGATATACGAGTGGAAGTGGTAAAATTGATGGAAATAAAGTAGAAATATCTGGTAGTAGCCTTGTTAAGGTTGATATAGAGGGTGATATATATGCAACATATATAAATAGCGAATCTAATACCAATGGTTCTGGACTTATTAGTGGTAATATTAGTAGTGTAGATATTAATGATAATAATGGTGTTGGACAAATTAATATTAAAGGTAGTATTCAATCTGTATATACTATTGGTGGTGGTGAAGTAAATGGAAATACTGTTAAAATAAATATGTTAAATAAAAAATCTTCCATAGAAGGTAATATATATTCTGTTTATTCAATGAAAAATTCTAATCTATCTCAAAATAAAACAACAATACAAAATGGAACAATTATTGGAAGTGTGTTTGGTGTTTTACAAGAAGGTTCTGGTTCTATTGGTAGTGATGGCTCAGATGGTGGTGCTGTTAAAAATAATACTATTAGTCTTAGTTCAAATGGAAATATTAATATAACTGGTGACATTTATAATGTTAAAGTGAATAATGTAAATAATGCTAATTTAATAACACAAAATACATTAGAAATAACTGATATTGGTATTGGTGGGACTGGACTCATAAAAATAAAAGGAAACGTATATAATACTTGGGGTGATGGGTCTGGTGATATAAAAGATAATAAAACAATAATAAATTTATATAACGAATCGTCTAATATATCAAATGGTAATATTTATGGAAGTTATTCAAGTGGAAACAATAATATTATAGATAATACTATTGAGATTAAACGTGGATATTTTGAGTTAAATATTTATGGTGTATATTCTGAAAAAGATGCTAAGGTTGAGAGAAACCAAGTAATATATAATACAGCATCTACGATTGGAAATATATATGGTGGTTATAGTAGTGGCGATAATTTTGTTTCAACAAATAAAGTATATCTTCAAACTGGTTCAGTAAGGGGAGATATATATGGTGGTTATAGTAATGGAAATAATCAAATATATTCAAATGAAGTAAATATAACAAAAACATCTGTGATTGGAAATATATATGGTGGTTATACAAATGGAGAAAATCAAATTAAATCAAATATTGTTAGTTTAAATGGAGCAAATATTATAAGTAATATTTATGGAGGTTATGCTGATTCTAATGCCAATGTTAGTGGAAATATAGTAAATATAACTAGTAGTATATTAAAAAGTGATGGTATTAATCATAATGGTTCTATATATGCTGGATATTCTACAAATAAAAGCAGTGAAAAAGTTGAAGATAATATAATTAATGTATATTCTGCTAATATTGAAGGAACAATATATGGTGGTTATACAGAAGGAACAGGCGGAGTAGAGGGTAATCAAATTAATTTTGATGAAATTAGTGGTAATATTATAATTAATGGTAATGTTATAAATTCGGCAATTAATAATACAAATAATAACCAAGAAATTACGTCAAATGTATTAACTATAAAAGATAATGAGAATCATTATGTGCAACTTATGAATGGAATATATAGTGCAACAACAAATGGAACTGGAGTAGCACGAAACAACCAGGTAATAATTAATTTACAAAATAATTTGTCTGTTATAAATGGAGATGTATATGCAATAAAAACAGAACGAAGTGAATCTGAAAATAACAAAATAATTGTAGAATCTGGTTATATAAATAATAATTTATATGCTTCATATGCCTCGCAAAATAGTCGTAACAATGCTATTGATGTTATAAATAATGCGGTAATTAATGGAAATATGTATGCTAATTATATATCTGGTAATATTAGTGCTGGAATTTCTGGTTCAAATATTAATATAGAAAATAATAATATAATAACTGGTAATATTTATGGAACTTATATTAGTGGTAACGGAAGTTATACAATAGATAGTGGTGTTATAAATATACAAAATAACAATATAATAAATGGAAATATTTATAATGTTTATGCTATAAGTAATGCGACTATAAATAGTGTAACCAATACCAAAATATATATACAAAATGGCAGTGTTATTAATGGAAATATTTATGCTGGATATAAAGATGGTGTTGGTAGCAATGCAACAGATAGCATAATTGTAATAAATTCAGATTTACAAAATATGGAAGGAAAATATGGAATATACGCTGGAACCAATGCAAATGATAGTAAGGTTGTTTTTACTGGAAAAGATAGTATTTTATTAACTGAAAATGTTATTAAAAATAACCCAGAAATACAATTATTAAAGACAGCAAATACAAATACTATTGTTGGTGGTGATATAATTAATGATTTGGATACAAATATAATAATTAATAGAAATGGAGATTATGGAGAATCAAATATTACTATTGATGGTGGAATTACATTGGATCTAAATATGGATAGTATAACAAGTAATTTAAGACCAATAATAAGTACAGGTGGAACAATTGCTGGTAACAATGCTAATGTTGATTCTAAAATTGTTGTTAATTTAAATAGAATAGGCGAATATAATAAATATACTCTCTTAGATTCTAAAAATAATACTTTAAGTAATTTAGATGCTAATAGTTTTGCTCTTGGAAATGATTATATAAAAAATTTATATGTTACAGATGATAATAAACAAGTAATTATAGATACATATAGGAGTTTTGATGGTATTATTAAATACAACACAAATTTATTTCATCTTGATTATTTAACTCCATTCACAAAAGCTATGACTGATGCTCACAATATTATGTATGAAGTAAAAAATAGAGAAAAATATACTGGCAATAAGCAATTTTTATTGTTAAAAAATTTATTGTTTATTTTTAATGATACAGTTGAAGAACGGATTGAAAATAATATTGGTGGTGTAGGCGGTGGTGGCGATGCCGATGCTGGTTCTGATGGTGAAAATGGTGATGCTGGAAATGCAGATTTTAATGTAACAATTATTGAAAATCACAAAGATCCACAATTTGTTGAAGATGTATTGAAGGGTTGGTTACCAGATTTGAGTGGTGCTATCTATCAAACATCAAAGAGTAATTTTAATTCTATTGTAAATAGGGTCAATAGTAGATTTAGTAGTTTAATGGATTATTCTGTTTATGTTAATAAAAATTACATTAATAGACACAGAGATGCATCATTTAATTATTTAATAGCTAAAAATATGGAAGAAAATTATGAAATATTTGATTACGATTATATGCCATTAAAAACGAAAAGAAGTAGAGTTAATAATTGGATAGAACTTACAAATAACAATGCATCACAAAATAAACATGATCGCCAAGATTCTTATGAAGCAAGTAATCAGGGATTTTTATTTGGAAAAGAAACAGTATATGAAAAGAAGATGGTTTTTGGTGGTTTAATATATGGAAATATGAATAAAATAGAAACAGGATTCAAAAATATAGATGTTTTAACAGGTGGACTTTCTGCTTACTTTAGATATAATGTTACAGATAGATTTTTTATGAGTGGTGTTTTGTCTTATCTTATGAATAATTATGATGAAACATCTGCTAAAAAATTAAATTATACATATAAAGAAAATATTGGTGATGCTAATATGGTAAAAGGTCAAGTAAGAGATTTATCTTTTAATTCAAAATATTCGGCAAATCAATTTTCTACAAATTTTGCATTGGGTTTAGAAAGTAGATTTATGATACCAAAGATTGAATTAAACCATACATTATTAAAAGTTGATAGTTATATTGATAATTATGATAATAATATTGATGCAAGAACTTATAATACTTTGACTGGAAGTGTATCTGCTATATTGAAGAATTTTTTAAATTTAAATATTGGCAATTTAAAAATATCTCCCGAGTTATTTGGTAAAATTAATTTAACTCTTATTGATGAAGCCATTGAGGCTAACGGTAGACTTAATGGTGGTGCTACTTATAAAATTAATGCTGGCGAAATAGATGAAGAATCAATAGAGTTTGGTGGAAATATAAATTTTGAAATTAGTTCACTAATTAATATATCTGCTTATTATAATGAAGTTATGGGCGCTGAATATTCTTCGCAAGAATTTGGTATAAAAGCAAATTTCTTGTGGTAAAAATATGAAAGTATTTTATAAAATATTTTTAACAATTTTATTATTTTTTATATTTTATATTGGTTTTGTTTGTTGTAAGTGTTATATTATAAATTTATATAATTACCTATTTTATTCTAAAAAAGTTGAAGATGCATCTTTAATTTCTTTAATTGATGAGTATATAATTGAAGATACTTATGATGATATTGTTTCTTATGTTATTAATAATGTAAAATCAAGAAAAGAAATCATTAATATTTTACATAATAAAGTATTAATTACAAAAAATAATGTTTATTCATATATAAATAAAGCACAGTTATTAACAGTATTAATAACACTTAATGATAAAGATAACATAAAAAATTATACGGATTTACAAAATATAATAGTTCAGTTGTCAAATATGGATTTTAATAATATAGATGAGTATTTTAGTGTTTTAAATTATTTTATTTTTGTATTAAGAAATAAATATTTTGAGAATGATTTTTTAGAATTAATTGCCGAAAGTGGGATAAAAATAATTAATAATTTTATAAATAATTATTATGGTATTGGTGAAAAGGAAAATATAAATAGTTTTGTTATAGATACTTATAAAGATTTATATAAGGAATACCTAAAAATACTGGAAAATAAATATAAATTAGACGTTAATACAATAAATAATATTAATAATTTAAGTGGTAGTGAGTTAAAGTATTTTTTAGCAAAACAAGAAAGTATAAAATATAATAATATGTCACAATTAACAACTTTTGTGTTGCCAATTGGCAAAATAATTGGGAAAACAACTGCTTATTACACAATTTCAAAAATATTTAAAAATAAAACAATTTCTGCTTTTGCAACATTGTTTGGTTTAGCAGATGTTGGAACTGATACTATATTATTAGGTAAAAAAATAAATTATACACTTTATGCAGATAAAATACATATAACAAATAGGTTAAAAGCACTTGATAATAGGATAGACATAAATATTACTGATATGATTTATAATGTTTATATTTGTATAAAAAATTTGCCAGTAAAAATATATAATTTATTTAATTTTTTTGCTGTGGATAAGGTTAGTATAAAATATGATTGTAAAGATAATAAGGTTGTAAATAAACAAATACTATTTATTAAAGAAACCAATATTAAAAGGGCTATTGCTAAAATGTTGGTAGATGAAGTTGAAAAAACTAATGTTTTATTTAGTAATTATAGAAAGATGATTTTTGAAGAAACAAAAAAGAAAGAAGTAGAAATAAAAAAACAAATAACGAATATTAAAATGAATAAAATACAAGATTCAATCAGTGATACAATTATGTCAGTAATTAAAAAAGATGTTAAAAATAATAATTTTAATTATAATAAAATAGTTAAAATGTTAAATAATGAATTGATAAATTTTAAACAACAACAAAATGAAAAGTTACAAAATTACAGAGAAAAGTTGGATAAAAATATGGAATATATAAAAAAGAGATTAGAAGAAAATAGTAAATTGTTGTTATCTAATTATTGAAAATAATAAAAATTATTATATAATTATATATAATTAATAATTGTCTTTGTTTAATATGGTGTTAAAAAACAAATTAAATATTACAAACCAAATGGAACTAAATAAAATAGAAGAAAAAATCAGTAAACAAAAGGCAAAACAATTATTTGACAGTGGATTAATTAACAATATAGAAGTTGGAACTTTTAAAGGTTTAGCAGAAATACACAAATTTTTATTTGAAGAAGTATACGAATTTGCTGGTGAAGTTAGAACTGTAAATATAGCAAAAAAAGATTTCAGATTTGCTCCAGTAATCTACCTAGATTCGGCTTTAAAAAGCATTGATAAAATGCCACAAGATAATTATAATTCTATTATTGAAAAATATGTAGAAATGAATGTAGCGCACCCTTTTAGAGAGGGCAATGGTAGAGCAACAAGAATATGGCTTGACTTAATTTTAAAAAAAGAACTTAAACAAGTAATAGATTGGAATTTGGTGGATAAGGAAGAATATTTAATTGCTATGGAAAAAAGTGTTATAGATGATTATTATATAAAAAAATTATTAAAATCTGCCTTAACTGAAAAAATAAATGATAGACTACTTTTTATGAAAGGTATAGATATTAGTTATTTTTATGAAGGTTATAATGAATATAATACTATTGATATTTAATTAATAAAAGATATTATTTTTTTATAAATACAAACAATATATAATATGAGAATAGGTATTGTATCTACAAAAATATATGAAGATGCCATAAAGGCAAAAAATGAATTAATACAAAGGTATAATTTTATAGATATAGAAGCAACAGACAAAATACAAGATGTAGACATAATTGTTGTGTTGGGTGGTGATGGTTTTATGTTAAGAGCAATACATAAATATTATAAATATAGTATTCCTTTTTTTGGTATAAATTATGGTAATGTTGGTTTTTTATTAAATAATAAAGATTGTTTAGAGGGTGATTTAGTTGATGTTATGGAAAAGGCAGAAAAAATAAGTATAAATCCATTAAAAAATGAGATTGTAGATATAAATGATAATATATTTACAGACATATCAATAAATGAATTAACTTTAATTAGAAATGTTTATAAAACTTGTGATATTGATATTTTTGTAAATAATATAAAGCAAGTTGCTAATTATTCTGGTGATGGGTTAGTTGTTTCAACCCCTATTGGTAGCACTGCCTATAATAGTTCTTTGGGTGGACCAATAATATCGCATGAATCTAATAATATAATATTGTCAACTATAAGCCCTTTTAGACCAAGAACTTTAAAAAGTGTTATCTTGCAAAATACAACAAAATTAGAATTTAATGTAAATTATTATGATGTTAGGCAAGTTAGTGCTTTTGCAGATTTTGTAGAATATAAAAATATTATTAAAGTAGAAACACAAATTGATAAAAATATAAATATAACTCTACTTTTTAATGATAAAAATTCATTTAATAATAAAATTATACAAGAACAGTTTAAATATTAATCTTTTTTAAACTTTGATTTAACTGTATTAACAAATGTTATAATATCATTGTCAATTTTATCTTTTGAAATACTTATATATGTTATTTTATTATTTTTATCAATTCTTATAAAAGTTCCCCACTTATATTTTTTATATATAAGATTTTCATAATAAAAACAATCATAAAATGTTCCTTTTTTATCGCTTTTCTTTTCACAATCTGCTCCTATATTTCCAAAGTATAATATATAATCATCTATATTATTTTCATTTAATGGTAATATTGATGTTATACTTGTTTTTGCCTCATCTCCATTTATGTATTTTTCAAAATAAAAACCTTTTAATATTTTATTATATGGTTTTGATATTATAATAAAAATAATTCCAAATAATACTATTAATAGTAATATTATTCTAATTATTATATAAATAACATTATCTGCATTTTTTATGAAATTGTATAATAATTCAAATGGTAAAAATATATAGTCAACTATTTTATTTAAAATGTTTTTAATTAATTGTTTCATATGAGTAAATTTTAATAATTGTTTTTAGTATAAAAATGTAAAAAAATAAGTCAAGTGTGATTTGTATTGTTAAAATAATATGTATATAAAACATAATTATAAATGATAGTAGTATAATGTTATTTGTGTTGACTTTATTATATACAATATTATCATGAACATATACTTACTATTGTATAATATTATGTTTATTTTTGAAATATTTATTGGTATAGTTGATTTATTGGAACGAATAATATTTTTTAAAATATTTGGTTTTCCATTATTGGTTTTAATGTTGATGTTTACATCTATATTTTTTTCTGTATATTTAGGTTTTCCAAATATAAAATTATTTAAAAAATCACTAAAATATATTAATGAAAATGATAATAATACTTTGTTAAAATCTAAACAATCATTTTTTACGAGTTTATCTTCAATAGTTGGTATGGGAAGTATTGCTGGTGTTGCAACTGCGATATATGTTGGTGGTTCTGGAGCGGTATTTTGGATTGTTGTATTGTCATTATTTAGTATGAACATGTCTTTTGCTGAAACATTGTTAGCAATAAAATATAAAAATGTTAGTATGGAAGATAAGAGTGTTGAGTGTGCCCCGGTGTATTATATTAAGCATTCATTAAAAGATAATAAGTATGTGAAGTTGGGAGCAATTTTATCATTGTCTTATGCAATTATGTATTTTGTTGGATTGTTAGGAAGTCAAATGTATCAAGTGGAAGAATTTTATAATTCTTTAAGTAATTTTAAAATATTTGCTGAAAATAAATTTATTGTTATGGCAATATTTGATATTATGATATTGGTTATAATATATGGTGGTATAACTGGAATAACTAAAATATTTGAAAAATTATTGCCTTTTGCTTGTGGTTTATATGTTATATCTGTATTAATAATATTAATATGTAATATAACAAATTTACCAAATGCTATATATACAATATTAATTGAAGCATTTAAACTAAAATCTGTAACTGGTGGTATTGTTGGTGTAATATGTACTGGTATACAAAGGGGTATTTATTCAAGTGAGGCTGGACTTGGGGCAGCAACAACTCCTTATGTTGCATCAAGTAGTGGCAATCCAATAAAAAGAGCAAGTGTTGGTGCTTTAAATCCATTGTTTGTGTCTATGATGTGTTTATTGACTGGTTTGATAATCGTTTCAAGTGGTGCTTATGTTGATGGTTTAGAAAATGGTGTTGTTTTGGTGAATAAGTCATTTTTAAGTGTGGCAAGTTGGTTTCCATATATCTTGAATGTTGTGATATTCTTATTGTCAACATCTGTGTGTATAAGTTCTGCTTTTAATGCACAAAATTTGTATAATTATTGTTTTGGCAAAAGGACAACATTTGTGTTTATGGTATTGCAGTTTGTGGCTATTATTTCTACTGTTTATCTTGATTTGAATAAGGTAATTAGTATAGGTGACACTTTATATCTTTCAATAGCAATTCCAAATATATTGTGTTTGTTTTTGGTTAGAAAGACTATAAAAGATACTTATTTGGAAAATGTTGGTGGGTTGTAGGTTGGTTTGAAAGATATTTGTTTGAGAAAGTAGTTTTTATGATATACTTCTTTAGCATATGATTGTGTTCCAGACAATAATGGTATAAATAATGGAAAAGCATACTGGAAAGCCAATTATGTATCTTGTGATTTAGGGGATGAAGAGTATAAAACTTATTTTGCTACAATAAATACAATACAATATAGATATCCGCATAATGATTTATATATTCTTCCTGGCATAACATATTTAAAAACAGATCAAATGAGTGATTTTATATTAAGGCGTGATCCTGATGGTAATTGGGTAAAAGAATAAGATGTAATTATATTAAAAAGTTATAGTTGATCAATTATTGATAATATGTTAAATACATGCTATACTTATATGTTATTATTTATTGATTATAAATAAGTTTTTAATAAATTAGACAAATTAAAATATTTTTTTAACTACTTTTAATTTTTTGTAATTAAATATAGTTTTTATGTTGATAATTTTGAGTTGTTTATTTTTTTATTTTTTAAAATTAAAGTAATAATAAAACAAATATTAAAAACAACGAATTATATTAAAATAATATTAAATTATACCTTATAATAGTATTTATAAATTTTGTTTTATTTACAAAATCAATAATATAAAACCATGTTAATAATATGATATGAGATGGTTTATTTTTAAAAATAGTAATGCACAATTTTTCAAAATAGGTATTATTGTGAAGTTTACTATTTATAAAGTAGTAACACAAACAAAAACCCACCAAAACTGGTGGGTTATATTCACTTACATAAACAAAGTAATTTATTCAACGGTTACAACATTTATAAATACTTTTTCCATTGGACCTTTTTTTACAAATTCAACAACACCATCAACAAGTGCGAATATTGTATGATCTTTACCAAGTCCAACATTTATACCAGGGTGCCATTTTGTTCCTCTTTGTCGGCAGATTATATTACCAGCAATAACTTTTTCGCCAGCAAATTTTTTTATACCTAATCTTCGTCCTTCTGAATCTCGTCCATTTCTTGAACTACCACCCGCTTTATGATGAGCCATACTATTCTACTCCTATTATTATTTCACTTTAATAGACAAAATTTTTAACTCTGTTTTGAGTTGTCTATGACCATTTTTTCTTCTAGAATTTTTTCTTCTTCTTTTCTTAAAAATTATAACTTTTTCATCTTTATAATTTCTTAGAACTTCTGCTTCAACAACAACATTGTCTAATTTTGGTTTCCCAATTAAAGTTTCGCCATTGTCATTTTGACAAAATAAAATATTATCAATAATAACTTTGTCGCCTTCATTAGCTTCTAATTTTTCAACTTTAATTGTGTTGCCTTCAGAAACTCTGTATTGTTTACTTCCTGTCTCTAATACTACAAACATCTTTTTATCCATTTTTAATAAAAATTATAACGTTTTCTTGCTAAGGGAAAAGCCACTTATTTATATTAAAGTATTTTATTATTTTAAAATCAAGAAAAAAATGTAAAAAAATGTGGAGAAATTGTAATATTTTTGTATTTTATATAAATATTGTAAAATATTGGAAATTAATTAGTATAAACTTTTAGTATTTAATATTTTTTCTTTCAAACTATTTATTAAGAGCGAATTTGCTTTTTCTTTTTCTTCAATTTTTAGTAAGATTTCATAAACTTCTTTATAATTATATTTTCCTAATTCTTGAATAATTTTATTATCAATTAACGTGGTAGCATTTTCTTTTATTAATGTATTACAGTAGAAAACAATACTTTTTATATCATTTTTATTTATAGTATAAAGTTTTTTGCTTGCTTTAATTTTATGTTTTTGAGTATCTATATATATTAATCCAGCATCTTTGTTTGGTGTATATTTCCAAATTTTTTCTATATAATTATAGAGTTTTTTATTATTTAATTTATGTAAAGATTGTATCAAAATATTATTATTTTTGTATAAAGTTTTATTAATATTAAATAATTTTAAAGAATAAAGAAGTGAATCATTATATTTTTTATCTATAAAATATTTTTCTGCCAAATTTCCATATATTAAAGTCAGTTCTCTATTATAATTATTTTTAGAAAATTGATTTTTTATATTTTTTAATAATTTTAAGCATTCTTCCCAGTTACAGTTATCTTTATGTATTTTATATAAGATATTTAAACAATGAGTATTATTTTTTTGGTTATTTAAGATTTTATTCGCATATTTTTCCATATTTTTAACATTATTTTCACAAATTGATTTTGATAAATTAATGTTGTCATTTATGAGTTCGCCGTTTTTTATAGTTTTTAAATCTATATTTTCTTGTAAAAATATCTGCGATCTTACTGTATTTGTTAATTTGTTATTAACAATTTTACTTGCTTTTATTAAATATTTATCTGCTTTATTTAAGTCACCCAAAATACTACAAGTTATAGCATTGTAAATATTATCCAAATATAAATCGTATTTATGTTGTTCCTTTTTAACTTTTCTCATAATTTTGCTTGCACTTGTATTTACCAAGATGTAGTAAATTGATATAATTAAAAATAGTATTTTTGTTAAGCAAGATAATATAAAAAATATGAATTTTGTATTTGTGAATATTTCGTAGTTATTGGTATATATAATAATTTCGCTGTCATATTTTAATATAATAGACAATACAAAACTCAATGTTAATAACGAAACTATAAAAAGTAGTTTTTTCACAATAATAAATTCATTTTTTTAATATGATAAATGAAAAAACAAAATTTTCAATTAAAAAATACTTCTCGTATCAACTTTTTTCCATTCTTCCAAAAATTCATCAAAATGTGGTAGATGTTTATCAATCATATAATCTTTTAAATTTTTATTCATTTGTATAAAATTATCATAATTTATAAGACCAGACAGTAAACCATAATTAAGATAAACTAAATACGTATTTAAAACATCAGTTTCGCAATAATTATCTATATCTTTCAATTTACCTTCATCAAACATATATGCAACTTTTGACCCATCAATTCCAATTTTTCCAGGTATTCCTAAAATACTACATACTTCATTCATTTTACATTTTGCAGATGCTCCAAAATCTGATAAAACATCTAACAAATCACAATGCCAGTCAATTGAATATCTTTGATTATAATTATTCCATTTATCGCCAGATTTAAATATATTTTCAATAGAAATTCCATATTTCATTGCTCTATATTTCATAACAGGTAAGTCAAATGTTCTGCCATTATAATCTACAATTCTTGGGGTGTATTTGCATAAATAATTAAAAAATTTTTCAGTCATTTCTTTTTCGGTGTTATCAATATTTGAAATTGTGCCTATTTTGTTAATTTCATAATATTCGTAACCATTTACTTTTTTTATATCTGCTATTAAAATACTTATTGATACTACTTTATGAAATAATTGTCTTGGAAATGGATTTCCGCCAGAAATTTCGCTACTATATTCTTCTAATTCTTTTCTTTTTTCTTTTTCATCCGTGGTTGTGCTTCCCGTTAAATTGTATAAAACTTCCGTATCTGGTATTGTTTCTATGTCAAAAACGAATAATTTGTCTAACATTTTTTGTATTTTATTTTTTTTAAATAAATAATATTTTTGTGTAATAGTCAAGGATTTTTGTAAATAAAAACTCTTTTCTTGCAAAAAATAAACATTAATATATATTTTAAATGTTATAACAATATTTTATTATGAAACATTTAGTATTGGTGTTTATTGTTTGCATATCAGTGTTATTTACAAATTCTGTTTCTGCGCAAAAAAACACAGCAGAAGATTTAGAACAAGTAAGTGATCAAACTTTATATTTACAAGCAATGGAAAATTTTAATAATGGTTATTATGGTTTAGCAGGTAAGGAATTTGAAGAGATAGAGAATAAATTTGTATTTAGTCCACTGGCAACAAAAAGTATAATAATGAGTATGTATTCATATTATAAAGCAAAAAAATATGATGATTCTTTGCGATTAATTCAGTATTATAAAAAAATAAATTTTGATAGTGATTATTTAGAATATATTTCTTATATGGAAATATTGAATAAGTATAATAAAATAATGCGATCAAAAAAAGATTTAGTATTAATGAATGAATTATATATTGATATTGAAAATATACTAAATTCTTACAGTAATTCAATATATAGAGATGATATTTTAACAAAAAAAAATGTTGTTATAAACAATATAATAAAAAATGAATTATTAATATATAAGTTTTATATAGATAATAATAATTTAATTGGTGCAATTAATCATTTAAAAGTAATATTAAATAATTTTCCACAAAGTGATTATAATGCAGAGATTCTATATAGATTGTTAATATTATATAAACATATAAATTATAAAGATGGTGTTAATAATTGCTATAATATATTAAAAAATAATTATAATAATACAAAATGGTATAGATATGCAAATGAATAAAATGGTAATACTTTTTTTATTGGTTATAACATCTTCTTGTCAAAATATAGAGTATGAAAAAAGATCAAGGTATACAAGAGGAACAAGTAAATTTTATGCGCATATACATGAAGGTGGCGATTATGAGGATTATTACATAAAAAAGAATAAAAAATATACTGGTTATTATAAAGTTGGAAAGCCTTATAAAATTGATGGAAAAACATATTATCCAAAGGAGTATAAAAGATATAATGAAGTTGGGCAGGCTTCTTGGTATGGTGATGATTTTCATAATAAAAAAACTGCAAATGGAGAGGTATTTAATATGCATGATATGACGGCAGCACATAAAACTTTGCCAATGCCATCAATAGTTAGGGTTACGAATTTAGAAAACGGTTCAAGTATAAAGGTTAGAGTTAATGATAGAGGGCCTTTTGTTGATAATAGAATAATTGATTTATCTAAGGCTGCTGCTAATAAACTAGGTTTTAAGAATAAGGGTGTTATAACTGTTAGAGTTGAGTTGCTGGAGGCTGAAACTGAAAAGTTTATAAAAGTGCATAACTTAAAAAGGTAGAGTTTGTTATTTATTTGTTGGTGTGTAGTGTTTATTTTATAACAATTATTTAATTACCATATTTTTTAATATAATCTAAACTTAATGTATTTGTATATTCAGGAAATTCTTTATAAATATTATTAAATAGTTTTTGTATTCTTTTTAATAATTGTTTTTTTCCTATACATGACACATAGTCAGCAATTGGTATTAATTGAGAATTACCAATACCATCTATTAATTTAATTTTAATTTTATTATTTTCGCATATTTGGATGACACAATTATCTAAGTGTGGATCTCTTATTTGAACATTATTTTTATAAAAAACTCCAAACATTTCATACAACTGTTCTTTTAATTGATTTGTCAAACCATAAGTTTTTATATATTTGCCTATTGGAATCGAATTTGTAATATAATCAATTAACATGGCATTGCCAAGATTTGTTTTCACTATTCCATAAAATTTTGGAATATAATTAAATATTTCCAGATTTTTTTTGTTTAATTTTTTATACGCTTTTATTTCTTTTTTATTTTCATTATACCAAGAGGTTGGTCTTACTTTTTTATACCAATGTTTATTTTGTTGTTTTAATACTTTTTGCCCTTCTGGCATTACTACTTTTAAACATCTATCTCGTTCATCTTTATATTTGTATATATTTCTATGGCTACCTTTTGCTAAAAAATCTTCTTTAATTAACTCTATCATTTTTATTACACTATTATATTAAAATATATCTGAATTTTCTATCCTTATAAGTGTTGGTTGTTTTTCTTTTCTTAAAACAACTTCTTGAACACCATAAGCGAGTTGACCGCCATTACTTTGTATAATGTTAATAACTTTAATCAATATATCTTGTTTAATTTCCATATGTCTAACCCATTCTATTGTGTTTGTAAATGCATATAATTTTAGCATTAGTGTGGCGTTTGGAGATACTGTATCAAAAGCAACAATACTAATTAATCTGTGATTTATATTTATATGATTGTTTAGCATTTCTTTTATGTCTTTTACAATTTTGTCCATTTTGTGTATGTCTATGTATCTTATTGGAATATTTTCATTTATTCTTCTTGATTTCATTCTTGTTTTATTCTCAATAATTATGTCAGTAAATACTGAATTTGCAACATAAATTGGATGTTTTGCAAAAGTTAATATTCTTGTTCTTCTCCATCCTATTTCTTCAACATCACCTTCAATTTCTTTGTCTGGGGAGGCTATCCAATCGCCTACCGCAAAAGGTTTATCCAAATATATCATTAAACCACCAAATATATTTGTTAACATTTCTTTTGCCGCAAAACCGATAGCCAAACTACCAGCACCACTTATAACTGCTAAACTTTGAGTGCTTACACCTAATTTACCAAGACAAAAAATTAAGACTATTAAAAACGTAAATATTTGTGTTATTTTTTTTATAAAATTTACACCATCATAGTCAACATTTTCTCTATTTCTTTCTTTTTTTTCTATATATATTTTTGAGTATTGCGAAATAAATCTAAATAAAAGCCATATAGTAATTATGGATATTAATATAATTCTTAATTCAAATATAAAACTTAAATTTACATTATTTAAAGTTAATATGTTATATAAACAGGCACTACATATAAAAATATACAATGGGTTTTTTAATGTAGATAATAGTGCTACAGTAGATGTATATTCTGTTTTTTCAAATTTTATCTTAATTTTTGATAAGATATAATTTGCCATTTTGACAAACAAATAAGTTAGTATTATCCATATTAATGATACTACACTTTTATATACAATGTCATTGTTTATTACACTAATAATATTTGTTTTAATCATATTAATTTTACAATATAAGTTGCATTTTTAATTTAATAATTTTTTTATTATTGTCAATTGTTTTTAGAGAGTAAAATACTGCTAAATATATAAAATTTAGCAGTATAATAATCAATATAAATTATATATAGTTTATTTTTCAGACAAAAATAGTGATTTTAATTTATCACCTACTTTATTCATAAACTCTTGATTTTCTGGAACTATTAATACTGAATTATCTCCATATAAAGTAGATACAACTCCATCAATATTTCGTTCACTTATAATTTGATTTATTAATGATGCCGCATTTTTATATGTCTTAATAACTATCATATTATTAACAGTATCAATGCTTAACACCAAATCCTTTATTTTACTACTTACGTCGAGTGGCTTATTGTGTATAATGTAATAAGTGTCATTATCTTCATCTACAATCTTAACTGTATTAAGTTTTTTTAATATTCTTGATATGTTAGACTGTGTTGTGTTAAATCCTTTTTTGTACAAAATATTTGTTAACTCTAATTGAGTTCTAATTTTGTTGTTTTGTATTAAATTTTTAACAATATACTCAAGTTTCATAGTTTTAAAATAAAGTTTACTGTTTTTCTCTGTCTATAATACTAATTATTAAAATATTAAAAACAACCTTTTTTATATCTATTTTAAAAAAACAATTTATACTTCATATTAATACTATTTACCAGTATTCACATTATTGTTTGTATTATCTATATTATCAATGCTTTTATTTTGTTCTATATAATCCTTCACAACATTTTTATTTTTTAAATATTTATGTGTAGAGATGCTTGCTAATATAAATGAATTTACCATCAAAATAACGCCTAAAATAATCGTAATTTTTGTAATAGGATTTGTAGATGATTTATGTGTTAGTGTGCTTGGTTTTCCAGCCCCAGCACCTATACCACTAAGTGAATCTTCGTCAGATGATTGAAATAAAACAACAATAATTAATAATATGGATACTATTATTTGTAATATAAATAAAAATAAATTACTAAATGACATTTTAACTTAAATTATAATTTAATACAAGTTATGATAAAATATAATAATTTTTTGTCAATATTAAAAATATACAATATTTATTTAAAGGGTGGTTGATGGTTTTTTTGTGTTTATATTTTATGGTTTTTTTATTGTAAAATAAATTATTTTATTTATTGTATTTGTAGGTTATTTTGTTATATTTTATGTCAAAAAATATGTATGATAATTTAGAATATTATAAAGATGGCAAATTTGAAAACAATAAGCAGATAGTTAATCATTTTGAAAGATTAAAAAAATGCAAATTAAAAATGTTTGTAGATTTTATGTTTAAATCTAAAAATGCACCAAAATATAAATTACCAACAATAAAACCAATATTTAATAATATCCCAGAAGATTTTGTAATATATTGGTTAGGACATTCAAGTGCAATAATTGAATTGAATGGAAAAAGAATAATAATTGATCCTATATTTAAAAATGCTGCACCAGTGCCATTTATTATAACTCGTTATCAAAAATCTGTTATTACAAGACAGGAATTACCAAAAATTGACTATGTCCTCATAACTCATAATCATTACGATCATTTAGAAAAAAGGACTGTAAAATTATTTAAACGTTGTCATTTTATAGTCCCATTAGGTATTGGTATAATGTTAAAGAAGTTGGGAATTAATGAAAACAATATAACTGAACTTGTTTGGGGTGAGGAGTTTAACGATGATAACTTGAAAATAATATCTTTACCAAGTGTTCATTTTTCTGGTCGGGGACTTAAAGATGGTAATAAAACCTTATGGTCAGCTTTTGTTATAAAATCAAAAAATAAAAGTATTTTTTGGAGTGGTGATACCGGTTATGATGAAAACTTATTGGAAATATATAAAAAATATAAACCATTTGATGTGGCGGCATTAGAAATTGATGCTTGGAATGATGCTTGGCCAGACGTTCATTTATTTCCAGAACAAGTAATAAAAATAACAAAAGAATTGCAACCAAAACATTTATTACCTATACATTGGGGTGTATTTGATTTGGCTGGACATTTTTGGAATGAATCAATAGAATTGATATATGGTAAAGCAAAAGAAAATAATATTTCATTATTAACTCCAAAAATTGGTGAAAAAATTAGTGATAATAATTTGCCAAATGGTGTTTGGTGGGAAGAGTAATATATAATATAAAAATCTTTAATTGTTTTTATAAAAAAAACTTTTAAACTATTGTTAATAATTATTAAAAACATAAAAAATATGGCTTTACAATGTGGAATAGTGGGACTACCAAATGTGGGAAAATCAACATTATTTAACGCTTTAACACAAACAATGCAAGCGGAAGCAGCAAATTATCCATTTTGCACCATAGATGCAAATGTTGGCAGAGTTTCTGTTCCTGATGCAAGACTTGATAGACTTGCTGAAATAGCAAAATCACAAGAAATAATAAGAACACAGATAGATTTTGTTGATATTGCAGGACTTGTAAAAGGTGCAAGTAAAGGTGAGGGTTTAGGTAATCAATTTTTAGCAAACATAAGAGAAGTTGACTGTATTTTAAATGTTGTTAGATGTTTTGAAGATGAAAATATAACACACGTTGAGGGTAGTGTTGATCCAATTAGAGATATTGAATTAATACAAACAGAGTTAATTTTGGCAGATATTGAATCACTTGACAAACGATTACAAGGTATTGAAAAAAAAGCAAGAGGCGGAGATAAGGCTACAATAGAACAGATGAATTTAATTAAAAGAGTTCTTGAAGTTTTAAATACTGGAAAAATGGCAATAAATACTGAAATATCAAAAGATGAAGAAAAACAATTTAAAATGTTGCAATTATTAACTGGGAAAAAACAATTTTTTGTTTGCAATGTTAATGAAAATGATATAATTAATGGTAATAAATATACAAAACAAGTAGAAGAATATTGCAAAAATAACGATTATATATCAACAATAATTTCGGCGCAAGTGGAGGCCGAAATTGCAGTTCTTGATAGTGAAGAAGAAAAACAAGAATTTTTAGAAACACTAGGTTTAGAAGAAAAAGGACTTGATAAAATTATAAAAACTGCTTATCAATTGCTTGATTTAATTAGTTTTTTTACAATAGGACCAAAAGAAGCACATTCTTGGACTGTAAAAAGAAACTCATTTGCACCACAGGCGGCTGGTGTAATTCATACTGATTTTGAAAAAGGTTTTATAAAAGCAGAGACTATTTCTTGTGAAGATTATATTAAGTTTAATGGTGAAGATGGTTGTAAAAGTGCTGGTAAATTAAGACTCGAAGGAAAGGAATATATTGTAAATGATGGCGATATTTTCCATTTTAGATTTAATGTTTAAAAAATAATATGAAAACTAGTAATAACATTTTTACTAAAATTAAAAATAAAGTTGATGAATTTAAAAAATATGTAAATTCAAACAAAAACATAAGCCTTTTTGTTGAGAAAATGAAGTATTTTTTATATAATTTTAGATATACAATATTTTTAATTATTGGTATTATTTTATTTATTTGTATTAAAAGTAGTTATAAATATAATTTTGAGACTGATAATATAACAAATAATATTGATAATTCTAAATTTGTTGGAAATGCAGTAGCGGTTAATGGTTTTAGTTTTGTTACAAATTATAAATCAATACAAGATACTTGTAAAATTACAAAACCAAATCAAAAATTAAGACTGTTTTTAATTTCAAATAATAATCGTTTTGAAGTTTCTATAACAAATTATGATGAATTTATGGATATTGCTATTTTGACTATGCTACATAGATATAGACAAAATACACGTATAAAAAATTTTGTTCTATTTCCAAATATGAAAACTTTTAAAACAAAATCTGGTGATTATGTTTATCTTTCTAAAACAATAAATGATCTAAAATATAAGTATAAGAAGGTAAAACTTAAAGAAGATAAACAATCTTATATTCAGTATGTTAATGTTGATAAAATAAGAAAAAATACTGGTGAATTAGTATTAAACGATAAACTTGAATTTGTTGGAATCACGGCAGATATGAAAGGTAGTAAAATAAGTCCTGTAAAAAAAATGGAAGTTGTTACACAGGATAAAATAAGAAATTTTCTCCGTGGGAATGGTGTTTATTATTTTACAAATATGAGAAATGATGATTTATCTGTTGTTGTAAATTATATATATGATATAAATTATAAATTGGTATGCAGTGTTGAAACGCCACCGGTTCCAAGGACTTTTAAGATATATAAGTAATTTAATAAGTTGATTATGGATATAAAAGATTTTGTTGTTAAGAATAATGGGCTTATAATTGCAAAAGTTATAACAAAAAGTTCCTGTAATAGTGTGGTTGTTGATGGTGATATATTAAAGATAAAAATTAAAGAAATTCCGGAAAACGGTAAGGCTAATGTGGCTGTTGTTGATTTGTTGCATAAAATTTTAAAAGTTCCAAAAAGTAATATAGAAATTGTTTCTGGTAAAACTAATTCTGTTAAGAGAATTGCAATAAAAATGTGAAGTTTGTGTTGTTAAATTAAAATTGTTGTTCGATTATAGTAATTAATATAGAGTGTTGGTGTTGTTGTTAATAAAATTGTAGTTATTGTGAATAACGTTGATTTTCTAAAATCATTATGCAGTATAATATTATAATATAACAATATTAAAAATATATTTTTTTAAAAATTAAAAATATATTTTTTTAAAACATTTGGTTGATTTTTATTTTTAATAGTGTATAATTATATTACTATAAGGCAATTTGATGGAAATATGTATAATCCAAATATACCAAATATTAATGAAGTGGGGCACTATAAAAAAATAAATGTTACAGAATTGAGGCAAATGCCAGAGGATGAGTTGATAAGGTTTTTTGTGGATATGCCGGGCGGGGAATTTGGTAGACAAAAGAAAGAAATGACAAAGGAAGAATTGGAAGAGATTACAGAGTTTGTTAATAATATTCCAAGTGATGTTTTTAGTAAAATAGAAAAACAAAAGCAACAAAAAATAGAAAATAAATGTTTGAAATTAATTCATCAACTTGATGAATTAGATAATATTATAGATCAAGAAGTTGAGTCAACTACTAATTTTATCAATGGAGTAAGCAAATATATTGATAATTTGTAAATATATTTATCTATTAATAATAAAATATAATTCGTCAAATTAAAATAATTATTTGACGAGTTATTTATATTTTTATTGTAAGTGTGGCTATTTTGAGACTAGTGATTTTGATAATGTTCCATCAGTATTACTTGGTGGCAAATGTAATTGTGTATTTGTACCTATATTATCTATAGCAAAAGTCTTTTTTAAATAATTTTGTAAATTAAAGCATGGATTATTTTGCCTTTCTTGTAATGTTTCTAAAGCTATTGTAGATTGTCTATATCTTATTGCATGTTGTTTAAATGTTTCGTGTTGTAGTTGTATCCGCTTTAACTGTTCTTGATTTTTTTCATGTGTTTTTTTATCTTTAGCAAATTGTTCTTCTTCTTTTTGTATTATATCTAATATATTTTTATGTTTTTTTTCCGTATTTAATGTTTCTTTATGTTCTTCCGTTATTTCTTTATCTTTATTTTTATCTTGTTGTAATATGATATTTTCAGACTGCTGTTGTATTTCTTCTAATTTTTTTTTAATTATATCTTTATCTAAAATTGTTATAATTTTATCTTTTTGTTCTTTTATTTTCTCTACATCTTGTTGAATAATTTTAGTTATATCATTAATTATTTGTTCTAAATTATCTGTATTTAGTTCATTTTGATCTAATGTATCTAATCTATCTATTTGTTCTGTTGATTGACTATATCTTTTGTTATGTTGTAATATATCATTTAATAATTGTTTTATTTCTGCATTTATTATTTTGTTGTTTTTTATTTGTTCCAATTTTTTATTCAATGAATTAACTTTATTAATTAATTTAAATACTTCATCTTGTTCTGCTTTTATTTTCTTTTCGTTATATATTTTCTCCAATTCTTCCACACTAAACACAATCGGTACATTACTATCACCTTTTAGGGATTCTACTGTATATTGTAGGTTTCCAATTGTATCATTTGTACCAAGTGTTCTATTATTATTTATTTTACTAACAAATTTAGAAAGATGTTCTTTTTCCATCTTATTTAAACTTGTATCAAATACAGATTTATAATTAATTAAGTTACTATTATATTTATAATATGGTTCAGCTATTGGTACATTTTGTTTATTGATAATTGCAATTTTATATTTACATTCGCTCAACATACTGCTATATGTTTCTTTTGAATGTGGTGTATATATAATGGTTTTTTTATCTTCTCCTTTTTTATAACATTCAAATGGTGCATTAAAATATATAATTATATTATTTTGTTGGTTCGTTTGAGGTGTTACAACATCTTTTTTACTGTCAATTTCTTTTTTTTCTTTTTTACTTAAATCTTCGTATGACTTAATATTACGATAAAATTCATTTTGTATCAAACCTTCTTTGTTATTTGTATTTTTTGTCCAATAAGTTTCTTTGTAGGTATTATTATTTTGCAAAGTTGACATATTACTATAACCACTATTCCAAAAATCATAAACAGCCATTGTTTCAGGAACTAAACCACTATAATTCTTTTTAATATATTCCATAAACTTAGGCAATGCCTCATGACAAACAGGACAACACTTTCTTCCTGTAAACATTACTATTTCATCTATTTTTTCTCCTTTTTGTAATTGTTGTAATATATATAACATCATTCTTTGTTCTGAATGAGATAGGTTGTGTTCAAGTGTATTTAAATTTTGTGGTTGTATGTCTCCATACATTATTTTTTGAATTTCGTTTGCATATTGAGCATCTATTGGTTGAAATGAATCTTTTTCAAATTCAAATCCAGAAAGAAATTCATCAGTTTTAATAAATTCTCCATTTATCATTAAGTAGCCTTCGTTGCCTTTGAGTTTAATATTGTCTTTTAGTTCTTGGGTTGTTTTAAATATTTTTATTGGATATTCTGTTGGTTTGTTAGTTAAATCTAATTGTTTTAGTTTTTCTAATGGTAATTTTATTAAATGTTCTACTGATAGTTCTTGGAGTATATTGTTTGGTAGTTGTTCCAATTTTTTAGAATTTAAATTAAGTTTATTTAGTATTGGTATTGGTAATTTTTTTAGTTTGTCTATTTCTATACTATCTTTAAGTATTGTTGTTATTTGTTCTTTTATTTCTTCGCTTGTAATTTTATCTTTAAAATAGGTAACCAATTGCTTGTTGTTTTCTACTATACTTGTATGTGTTCTGGTTGATAATTTTCGTATTTTTGTCTCATTATTATGTAATTCTTCAATTAATTGTTCTACAGACCTATATAAATTATCTAAAGTTGTACAATTATTTATTTTTGTCTCAAAAGTTCCATTTATTAATTTTTGTAATAAATTTATCAAGAAAAGCTTTTGATCATTTGTAATTGATAATTGTGTTTTTTGTCCTTTTGTTTTTCTACCACTCATAACATCACCTTGTTCAAAATTAAACAAAAATAATGCCTCCAAGAAATAAATTATATCAAAATAATACAATTGCAAGAAAAAATTAACCAAAAGTTGAGTTAATTTTTATATACAACTATTATAAATAGTTATATAAATAAAAATAATCATAAACAAACATTATTATATTCAACACCAATCACAATCCCATCACCCAACACTTTCCTTCTTCCATCAATTCATTTGATTTTTTAAAAAAACATATTATTAATTAAAACAATAATTAACATATTTAACAATGGCAAAGTTTATTCACTTACGAAATCACACCGAATACTCACTATGTAGCGGTGCCATAAAAATAAAAAAACTAATAAATCTTGCCAAAGAAAACAATATTCCAGCTTTAACAATCACAGACAATCACAACATGTTTGGTGCACTGGAATTTTCAGAAATTTGCACTAAAAATGGAATACAACCAATAATAGGTTGTGAATGTATAGTTGATTTTAATAAGTTTTTATCAAAAAATGCGGTTTGTCAAACAATAGATGAAAGAGAAAAGAATTTTTGCAAAACTGTATTAATAGCAAAGACTGACGAGGGATTTTTAAATTTAATTTCATTAGTAAGTCAAAGTTTTTTACAAAGAGAAAGTGGAATTACTCCACATATAAGATTTGAAGATTTAGAAAGTAAAAGTAAAGGTATTATAGTTTTATCTGGTAGTTTTAATGGTGCTATGGGTCAAGCATTATTAAGAAATGAAATAGGAATTGCCGAAAATATTGCCAAAAAAATGCAAAGTATTTTTACTGATGATTTTTATATTGAATTACAAAGACATGGCTGGGAAAACGAGATTTTAACAGAAAAAGGTTTTATAGATATTGCTTATAAGTATAATATACCATTAGTTGCAACAAATGATTGTTATTTTATAAATAAGAATATGTTTGAAGCACAAGATGCTTTATCTTGTATTGCTGATGGTAGGTATATTAGTGAAAAAGATAGACCAAGACTTACAAGAGATCACTATTTTAAAAGTGAAGATGAAATGGTTGAGTTATTTTGTGATGTTCCAGAAGCTATTGAAAATACTATAAATATAGCTAAAAAAATATCCACAATGGCATACAAAAGAAAACCAACTTTACCGCATTTTGATTTGCCAGAGGGAGTGAGTGAAGCAGATGAATTAAGGCGATTATCAAGACTTGGACTTGAAGAAAGATTACAACAAAAATTTAAAGTTGAAAATATAACAGATTCACAAAAACAAGATGAAATAAGAAAAGAATATTTTGAACAGTTAGAATTTGAGTTAAATGTTATTATACAAATGGACTTTCCTGGTTATTTTTTGATAGTAGCAGATTTTATTGTATGGAGTAAAACTCATGGCGTTCCTATTGGACCAGGTAGAGGTTCTGGTGCTGGTTCTGTGGTTGCTTGGTCAATGAAAATTACTAACCTTGATCCAATAAGATTTAGTTTGTTTTTTGAGAGATTTTTAAATCCAGAAAGGGTATCAATGCCTGACTTTGATGTGGATTTTTGCCAGAGGGGTAGGGCAAGAAGTATTGAATATGTGCAAAATAAGTATGGAAAAGATATGGTTGCGCAGATTATAACATTTGGTAAGTTGCAAGCAAAGGGTGTTATAAAAGATGTTGGTAGAGTGTTAGAAATGGGTTATACAGAAGTTGATAAGATTAGTAAAGTAATTCCATTTGATACATCCATTGATGAGGCTTTGGAATTAGATGAAGATTTAAGATCTAAAAGACAAAGTGATCCAGAAATATCAAGATTGTTTGATATAGCAATTCCACTTGAGGGCTTAAATAGACACTCATCAATGCACGCTGCTGGTATTGTTATTGGAGATAAACCATTAGAACAAATATGTCCGCTTTATTTTGATAGTGAGGCAGAAATGCCAGTTGTTCAATATGATAAACATTATTGTGAAGAGGTTGGACTTGTAAAATTTGACTTTTTAGGGCTTAAAACTTTAACAGTTATAAAAGATGCGGTGGATTTTATAAGACTTGTTAGAGGAATAGAAATTGATATAGATAATATAAGTCTTGATGATAAGGAAACTTTTAATTTATTAAAAGAAGCGGATTCGTTAGCAGTATTCCAAATTGAGTCTGCTGGTATGAAGGGTATGTTAAAGCAAATAAAACCTGATAACTTGGAGGATATTATTGTTTTGATTTCTTTATATAGACCTGGTCCTATGGGAAGTATTCCTACTTATATTAATAGAAAACATGGACTTGAAAAGGTTGAGTGTTTGCACCCAAAAATGGAACCAATTTTAAAAAATACTTATGGTATTATAGTTTATCAAGAACAAGTTATGAATATTGCAAAAGCACTTGCTGGTTATACATTGGGTGGTGCAGATCTTTTAAGAAGAGCGATGGGTAAAAAGATAAAAGAGGAAATGGATAGACAGAGGGGTGTTTTTGTTGAGGGTTGTAAAAAGTTTAGTGATATAGATGAAGTATTGAGTAATGAAATATTTGATTTGTTAGCAAAATTTGCAGAATATGGTTTTAATAAGGCACACGCAGCTGCTTACGCAGTTATAAGTTATCAAACTGCTTATTTAAAAACACATTTTCCGGTTGAGTTTATGACCGCTACTTTAAATATGGAAATACATGATACTGATAAAATAAATTATTATTTACAAGATATTAAAAAGCATAAAATTACTATTTTGCCACCAGATATAAATAAATCTGATGCATTTTTTAAGGTTGAGTTAATAGATATAGTTGGAGAGAAAAATAAAAGTGATGAGTATTACTATGAAGATAAAGAATTAGCTTTACGATATGGACTTGGTGCAATTAAGGGTGTTGGAACAGATATTATGGAAACCTTAATGGATGAGCGGGTTGATGGTGATTTTAAAGATATATTTGATTTTTGTAAAAGGATGGGGTCAAAGGTTGTAAATAAAAAAACTATGGAGTCTTTGGCAAAGTCTGGAAGTTTTGATAAAATACACAATAATAGAAAACAAATAAATGATTCTTGTGAAATATTAAGTTTGTATTCTAAAACTTGTGAGGAAGAAAAAGGTAGTAATCAATTTAGTTTATTTGGTGATTTTGGGAGTGATACTACTATGTTGCCAAAATTAGTTAATACTGATGATTGGTTTGGTTATGATAAATTCCAAAAGGAATTTGAGGCATTTGGTTTTTATTTAAAAGATCATCCACTGGATATAATAAAAGATAAATTAATTAGAAAAGGAATAACATTTTTTGAGGAAATTGAAACTAATATTGAAGATAATTCAATTATTAATATGGCTGGTGTTATTATTTCCACATCAATAAAATCAAGTGATAAAGGTAGATATGCTTATATTTCTTTGTCCGATCCAACTGGGCTTGTTGAATTGTCTTTGTTTAATGGAGATTTGATTACACAACATAAAGATTGGCTTGATGATAAAGAACATAAGCAGATTGTTTGTGAGTGTATGGTTAGAAAAGATGATGCTGGTGTAAGAATTCATATTAGAGATTTTTGGTTAATTGATGATTATTTAAAAAATACTTCGGATGGAAAAGAAAAGGTAAAAGTTATTAAAAAAAGAACGGCAGGGGATTCTAAGAATTCTAATAAAAATAAAACTGAAAACAACAATAATAATACAACAAATAATAATGTGGCAAATAATAACAATCAAGTAAAAACCATAGATATGACAGAAGAAAAACAAGAAATAAAACATGAAGTTGTGAACGAAATTAAAATATATATTTTAAGTCAAAAATGTTTGAAAGATTTGCAGGTTATAATAAATGGTTCACAAAGAGATAGAGCAGAAAAATATACAACTATTAAATTAATAGTTGAGGGGCAGACTGTGGAACTTCCGCAACAGTATTGTATGACTGATATAGAAATTAATAGAATTAAAAATACATTTGGCATTTATAAAGTTGAGGTTATGCAATGACCGATTTAATTAATGAATTTGTAAAAGTTAGAAATGTTGAATTAGTAGAGAAAAGTAAAAGATTTTTTAAAACTGGAAAGGGTGAATATGCGGAAAACGATAGATTTATTGGTTTAACAGTTCCACAAGTTAGATACTTTGTAAAAAATTATTGTAAAATATTAAATTTAAAAGATATTGAATTTTATATAAAAAATGAATATCACGAAATTAGACTTTTTGCAATTTTATGCCTTGTAGAGAAATTTGAAAAATCTAAAATATTTAAAGAAAAAGAAGAAATAGTAAATTTTTATTTAAACAATGTAAAATATGTTAATAATTGGGATTTGGTGGATTTGAGTTGTTATAAATTGTTAGGAAGATATTGTTTTGAAAATAATAAAGATGATATTTTGTATAATTTGTCAAAATCTGGTAATTTGTGGAAAGAAAGAATTTCCATTGTTTCTACAATGTTTTATATAAAACGAAGTAGTTTTGATATTACATTATATTTGTGTAAATATTTTTTGAATCATAAACATCATTTAATACATAAGGCTTGTGGGTGGATGCTAAGAGAAATCGGCAAAAAAGATGAAAAAGTTTTATTGGATTTTTTAAATAAATATAAAGACAAAATGCCAAGAATTATGTTTGGTTATGCAAAAGAGCGACTTAATATCAATTATTTTGATTAATTTTTACCAAATATTGATGGTAATGGAATATCTATTATGTCTATAAAAATATTTAAAAATATTACAAATAAGAATATTAATATTATGGAGTAAAGTAACATTGTTATGTATTTTTTATTTAATATTCTATCTTTATTATAACTTAACTGTATTTTTTCGCTAATAATTTGATATAATAAAAATAGCATTGCTATTTTACTTATTATAAAAGGTATAATTAGTAAAGTATTTTGTGTATTAAAAACATAGTCTATAAATAGTTTATTTGTGTATAAACTTGTGCCTATTGGTAAAAATAATTTAAACAATATTATGAATATTAAAAAACATTTTATTATTTGATTGTTGTTTAAAATACTGATATTATTTGTTCCATATTTTGCTGACATATAAGCAGATAAAAAATATAATAGCATGTCTATACTAATAAAATCTATTAAAAATATTAGAGACATGGTTATGTCGGTAGTAAGTAATGATATTAATAATAAAAAGCCAAAATTTATCAAATTGAGCCTTGTAAATATACTAAATACTGTGTTAGTATATTTTTCTGTAAATAACATGCAAGAATTGTAAATTATAATAATTGCGGTGCTTATTATTATTAATTTATCTATATATAATAGGTTAATTATTGAGTGACCACCAAAAATAAAATATACAACTTCATTGAGTAAATATATTCCAAGTAAGGTATTAATAAAAATGTTTGATATTGATAAAAAGTTTATTCCAACATTATCTGTATTGTAATGTTTACTTGTGTTTGTATTAAAAAATTTCATTACTATTGAACAAATAAATAAAATAAACATTAAAAATATGTCAATATTATCTTTTATTGAGATTGTTATTAGTTGTTGTTTTATAACAAACATATTACTTGTATTGAAATATAATATAATGTAAAAAATTGTTAACATACTTAATATTGAACCTACAATATTGTTTGAAAAATATTTATAAGATAATACTGTTAAATCGTGCTTTTTATATACTGTTACCATCATATACATACAAAATGAATATATTTCTAAAAATATAAATAAATGAAAAATATTAGTTGTCATGAGTATGCCAACTGTTGAAAAAATATATATTAAATATATTGAAAAAAAATGTTTTATTTGTGTTGTATCTGACTTTTTATTCAAAACTATTTCATGAATATAATTTGCAAATCCAACAAAATTTACAAATAATATTGTTATTAATATAAAAACATTATATAAACCAATTTTAAATTCGCTACCAATAACACTATATTTATTAGAACTATTAATTATTAATATATCATTATAGTTGTCTATGTGAAAAATTAACTTAAATGCCAATAAAGTAAGAATTAATAATATACTATAAGTGCAGTTTGTCAAAAATCTTTTACCACTTATGAAGTTAATAAATAAGGAACCTAATAGCGGTATAAAATATAATAAATATGGTATTTTAATAAAAAATTCAGTCAACATGATTGCCCTTAATGATATTATTTATAATAAATATTCCACTCAACATATTTAATAAGCAACTAAAAGTAATTAGTGTTGTAAAGTCTATTATACTATTTTCAACATTAAATATATACACATTGTAGATAATAAAAAATAAAATGATATTATAAGCAAATGCTAAAACTATAATTTTCATTATTGGTTTTCTTGTAAATAAAAAAACAAATAATAGTATGAAAAATAAGAATAAAAATACATATAATGTAATTAATTTTGCTGATAATATATTTTCTAACATCTACTCTAACAATTTCATTAATAAATAAAATATAAAATACATAAAACAAAACAAAATTATGTTAAATATTTTTTGTATAGATATAACTTTTTGTATGTGTATTTTACCAAATCTAATATGAAATAAAACATATGCAATTATTGTTGATATACAACAGTTTAGAATTGATAATACACCTAATGTGTCAATATAAAATACACAACTAAATGAATATAATATCAAAAATGGTATTATAAAACTTATAATTATTTTTAATACAATATCACCTTTCATTTTTTTATATTTGAATTATTAATAAAAAAACTTGTCATTATTGCTATTATATAAAATAATATGATTAAATTATAATTATGAAATACTTTATTGTTATTTAAAAAACGAATGTTTCTATTATAAATGATATAATTTGTCTTTTCAATTTTTATTGTTTGTTTTTCTTGTTTTATATTGTTGTTTTTTATAACAATATTACTTGTTGCGATTATATTATTTGTTAATGGTTTGTTTGTTAGTCTGTCTTTTCTTGTATATAGTGAGTTAAATATGAAACATAATGATATGAAACTGAGTATAAATATTATAATTGTTATTAAATTTTTGGCATCGCTACTCTCAACAAAATCGTTTGATAAAATATTATTATTAACATCGCAATAGATGTAGAAAAATATTATGATAAAAACAAACATTAAATTTAATAAAACTACTGATAAAAAATTATATTCATTTTTTAGAACTATTGAGTAATTGAATATATTTACAAAACTTGATATAAAAAATATAAAAAATTTTGATTCTGTTTTTTTTGCACAAAATACAAAAGCAAAATATAATACACACATTATTATAGCAAAAAATATATTTAAATGTTCAAGTATGTTAAAATTCATGTGTTTTTGATTAAAATTATGCTTTTATTTTATAATTCTTTTTTAATTATTCAATAAAAAGTATAGATTTAATTTTTGTTTGTAAATTAATAAGTAATATTGAGCGTATATTTATTGTTTTAATATAAACGCATTAAGTATTTGAAAAGTGGTCTATTAATAAATTAAAATTTAATAGGTGAATAATATTATTAACTTTATTACTGATAACAAACGGCATAAATAAATTATAACAATATATTTATTAACCGCTTGTTATTAACAATTTTATTCTTGTTCGTTTTTTGATAAAGATCTTGCAAGATTAACTATACCATTTCTAGTTTGTTTATCTTTTATTCTTGAAAAGAATTTTATTAAAGTAATTACTTCTTTATCTGGAATATTGCTTTCATAACTCTTATTTGTTTCATAAGAAATTTTATTATCATTTAAAGCAGTTTTAATATTTTTTCCATCATAACCATCAAAAAAATAACTAACTGGGACATTTAATATTGTCGCAAATTCGTAAAGTCTACCAGCACCAATTCTATTGGCACCTTTTTCATATTTCTGTATTTGTTGAAAAGTAATACCAGTCATATCACCCAATTCATTTTGAGTAATTCCCAAGGCACTCCTTTTTATTTTTAATTTGAGTCCAACATACTCATCTACTGATGTCGTTGCCATTTCTGCTCTCCTTTTTTAGTTTAGTATTTATTAAAATAATTTAACCATTCATCTCATTATAATCAATTAAATATAATTAAGTCAACTTTTTTTAATTTTAATAAAAAATATAATTTTTTAAGTAAAAAAACTAACAATTATTAATAAAAGTATATATAATAAAAATTGTTTATGCAATAGTTGTTATTTTTTATTAACATAAACTAATATTCTATTTTATCTATTTTTTTACTCCATTTATTAAATATTTTTATTGCTTCTTCTCTTCCTAATTGTTCAACTGGAATACTTCTATTGTTTTTTGGTTTTGCAAATTCTTGATAAATGAAATCATCGTCAAAATTTATATTTGCGGCATCTTCTTTTGTATTTGCATAATAAATTTTTTCTATTCTTGCCCAGTAAATTGCTGCTAAACACATAGGGCAAGGTTCGCAAGAAGTATATAACTCACAACCACTTAAATCAAAAGTATTTAATTTTTTACAAGCATTTCTTATTGCAGTAATTTCAGCATGCGCCGTTGGATCATTTGAACTTGTAACATTGTTAAAGCCTTCTGCTATTACTTCGCCATTTTTAACTATAACAGCACCAAAAGGTCCGCCAAAATTATTATCCATACCATATTCTGATAGGTTTATTGCTTTTGACATTAATTCTTCTTTGTTCATATTATTTATGATTTATTAAACATTGCTAATATTAATATTTATTTTTTTAATATGCAATTATTTTTATGTATAATAGTTTCTATTTGGGAAAAATTGATATTATTTGATTTTGTATGTATTTTTTTGTTTTTTTATTACAATTATTATACAAATCAACATTAATATATTTTCTTATATCTATATATTCTATATTATATTTATTTTTTTTATCAAATGTGATACATTTTAGAGTTTTGTGTTTTAGAATATCTTGTATATCTTTATCATTAAAATTATCAATATTTACAATATTTTTAGATTGTTTCAATAAGTGAGATATATTATTATTTTTTTCAATTTTATCTTTATTTTTTATAAACAGTTCAGTTCCATCTTCGCAATCAATTTCAAATTCAAATATTTCATCTTTTTTGTAAATATCATTGTAAACAATTTCAAAATCTTCATTTATTAAAATCATTTCTCCTTTAAAACATAATTCATTATATAAGTTTGCTGTATTTATATAAAATACTGGGCTATTGGCAAATTTTGCCAATTTTAATAGGTGTTTTTCTTTAAATACAATATCTCTATTTGATGTGTCAAAACATATTATATAGTCTGGTTTGTTATCGCTTGTTAAAAACACATTAAAATTAGAAAAAATGTCATCAGCAATTAAAATTGAAAATTTCTTTTTATTATATATGACTTGTTTTAGTATATTATCTTTATCAAAATATTTATAATCATCTAAAATGTTTGATTTATCTATTGTTTTTCTTGATGAAATTGTGTCTATGTATCCATTATCAATAAATAAAACTGAATCCCGTAATAAATTTTTATAAACATTGTTGTTTTCTCGATATTCTTCTTCGTAATATAATCCGCCCATTAGAATTTTAGTTTTTTCTCCCATTGTTAAATCAAGTATTTTTTCATAATATTCAACATTTTTGTCTATAAATTTTTTGTTTAAAAAATTGTCTTCCACACATAAACCACTTAAAGATAAGTGTGGAAAAATTATTATGTCTAAGTCTTTTTCTGTCGCTTCTTTGTAGAATTTTTCTATTTTGTTATAGTTATATTTAATGTTGTTGTTTTGTGTATATAATCTGCATATTCCAAGTTTCATAAAAAATAACCCACTTTTTATTTTGAATTTATTGTAGTGGGTTATTTGTTGGTGTCAAGAAAATAATAAATTATTTATATGTTTTTACATATTTGCCAACCAAAAACTTGCAAAAATCTTTTTTACTTATAAAATCAACACAAATTTAACTTAAATTATTAATAAATATACATAAAAATGAAAAAACCAGAGTTATTACTACCAGCAGGTTCTCTTGAAAGAATGAAAACCGCCTTTTTATACGGCGCAGATGCTGTTTACTGTGGCACACCATCAATGTCTTTACGAGCAAAATCACAATTTACTATTGAAGAAGTAAAAGAAGGAGTAGAACTTGCTAAAAAATTAGGCAAAAGAGTTTATTTAACATTAAATTTATTTGCTCATAATAAAGATTTAGAAAGATTGCCAGAGTTTGTAACAACTTTGAGAGATATACAACCACATGGAGTAATTGTCGCCGATCCTGCAATTTTTATGTATTTAAGAGAAAATGCGCCAGAATTAAATTTACATGCTTCAACACAGTCAAGTATAACTTCTTGGAAATCTGTTGAATTTTGGAAAAATTTGGGTGCTAAAATGACAGTTTTAGCAAGGGAAGTATCTATTGCAGATATGAAAATAATTAAAGAAAAATGTCCGGATGTAAAAATTGAAACATTTATTCATGGTTCAATGTGTATGTCTTATTCTGGAAGATGTTTATTATCAAATTTTTTAGCAAATAGGGGAGCAAATCAAGGAAAATGTGCACACTGTTGTAGGTGGTTATATAAATTACATATTAAATTAAAAGATGGAACTTTAAAAGAAATTGAAATAAATGAGAATAATAGAGATTTATTTGATTTTTTAATAGAAGAAGAACATAGGCCTGGTGATTTGTTAGAAGTTGTAGAAACTGAAAATATGGCAAATATTTTAAATTCAAAAGATTTGTGTTTGTTGCCAAGATTACCAGATTTTATAGATGCTGGTATAGATTGTTTAAAAGTAGAAGGTAGAAATAAAACACAATATTATGTTGCTTTGATTGCTAAAACTTACAGAAAAGCAATAGATGATTATATAAATAATCCAACAGAATGGAAAGCAGAAAAGTATTTAGATGAATTATATAGTGTTTCAAATAGGGGTTTTAGTTTGGCTTTTGCCGATGGAGATTTACAACATTATGCCAATAATTACGATAGTACAAAATCAACAAGTGAGGATGAATTTGCTGGATATATTACTAATATAGATGATAATTTTGTGTATTATCTTGTGAAAAATAAAACAGTTATTGGTAATGAAATTGAATTTATTACCATTGCTGGTGAAAATATAAAATTAAAAGTAAAAAGTTTGATTAATTCTAAAAATGATGAAAGTTTAAATGAAGTAAATTCCGGACTTGATTTGATTATAAAAATACCATTTGAAGATTTTGTTGGTTATACAAAAGAAGAGATTAAAACTGGATTAACAACTCTTGCTGTTGCAAAGAAAAAGAAAAATATCTCTGTTGTTGATAAAGCAAGAATTGATCTTGATAGAGAATCATATAAAATTGAGATGGGTTATGGTTCGGAAGAAAAATATTTAAAATTGAAAGAAAATTTATTAAAGATACTTGGTAAATAACTGTATTTAGGAATTAATAAGAATCTCAAAATAATAAAGACAGTAATTCTATGAATTAATTGTCTTTATTGTATCTTTTTATTGTTTGAATTACATATGATTGTTAGGCTAAACATTACTTCAATTCAAAGTATTAAGAGTTTTTTTATTTTGTTTTTTCTTTTGGTTTTAAATTAATAATAGATATTTCAGCTGGGGCAAGAAATCGCATTTGTGCGTTTCCTTGTCCAGCACCTCTTGATACATATAATTTTGTGTGATCATTTAAATTATATAATCCAGCCACATATGGTTTGGTAATATATGCAAAAAATACATGTGGAATTACTTGTCCACCATGAGTATGCCCCGCAACTTCTAAATCAAAATTATTGTTTTCTTGAAAATTTGCTGGGGTGTGTGACATTAATATTTTAAATTGTTGTTCTGTTGCATTACTAAAAGCCTGTTGTAAGTTTGGTGTTTTATTACTAATTTTTGATGAATGAATATCGGGTATTCCAGCTAAATATAATTCATTACTTATACTAATGCCATTATTTTCTAAAAATATAAAATTGAGATTTGTAAGACTATTTATTGCTTTATCTAGACCGGTATACACTTCATGATTTCCGGCTACAAAATAAATACCGTTTTTTGCTTTTAACATACTTAAAATATCTAATAAGTTTTTAATTTTGCTAACATCATCGTCTATAATATCTCCAATAAGTAATATTAAATCAGCATTTTGTGAGTTTACTTTATTGATAATACCTTGTAATTTTTTTACTGATAAAACACGATGTAAATGTATATCTGGAAGTAAAATAATTTTTTGTTGCTGTGTAATTTTTGATGAAGTTATTTCGGTTATTTTAATATTTGGTACTTTTATTCCATTATAAAGTGATATAAAGCCAATTATTATACCAGAAGTTATTGTTATTTTATATATATGTTTTGGTTTTTGTAGTTTTAATGAATTATCTTTTTTAAATAATTTAGATAAATATATAAATAAGCGTATAATTAAGTAAATTATGTCTACTATGATTATTAGAGTTAATACAATATAGGCTGTTATATAAATGAAATATAGTATGTAACGATAAAGTGGAAATAATGAACCTAAATATTGCTCAAAATTGTATTTTGCTAAAAGGGGTATACGACTAATAAAAATTATTATGGATAAATATATAATTTTTGTTAATGGTTTGTTTTTTGATAGTAGTAAAATTACTGCGAAACAATTAAATATAAAATTTTTAGAATTAAACATATTTTTATTGTTTTATTTTGATACATTTTTAAAATTTATTATTTTTTTATTATTTTGCAAGTGGTAATTGATATTGAAAATTATTTTTTTTGTTATGTATCTATTTTGTAAATATTTTCTTGCAAAAAATTATTTTATTTATAGACTGAAAGCAAGAGTATATATTTTGTATTGTAGAATAATTTATGGCAAAAATACTATCAAGTATAGATATTGGGAGCAACAGCATAGTTTGTTTAAGTGCAAGTGTAAACGGCGATGGTAAATTGTGTATAAAAGCAGCAAGTATACACGAATCGGAGGGCATAAAAAATGGAAATATTGTTGATATACAATTGGCAACAAAATCAATATTAAATGCTATTGCAAAAACTGAAAAAATGCTTAAACAAAATATAAATACCTTGGTAGTTGGTATTTCTGGTGGATTACTAAAATCAAGAATTGTAACAATGGATAATACAACAAATTTAAAAAAAGTTACAAAAAAAGATATTTTTTTATTAGCAAAATCATTGGCAAATGAATTAAAAGAATCACACAAAGAACCTATACATATAATTCCATTATCATCATCAGTAAATGGTGTTGCTGTTAATAGCCCAATTGGTATGAATGCTACGCAATTATCTGTGGATTTTCATACTGTATACATCAATGATACAATATTAAATAATATTGCCCAATGTTTTAAAAGTATTAATTTAAAAGTTGATAACTTTGTTTCTAATATATATGCTTCTGCTATTACTGTATTAAATGAAGATGAAAAAACACAGGGTGCATTAGTTATTAATATGGGTGCTGATATTACATCTTTTTCAATTATAAGGGATAACAAGTTTATTTTTGAAGGTTCGGTAGATATGGCTGGTAATGCCATAACAATGGATATAGCGAATGTTTTAAATGTATCTAATGATTTAGCTGAAAGTATAAAAGTTTTAAATGCAAATTTTTATCTTGATGGAATTGATGCCAATGAAATAATTAAGATAGATATAATAAATAATGATGAGGAAAGTTTTAGAGTTGCAAAAACTAAAAAAAGTGTTTTAAATGATATTATAAAAGCAAGAATTGAAGAGATTGTAAATATAATTTTTAATATTTTAAATAAAAAAGGTTTAGATGAGTTATTTTCAAGTATTGTGCTAATGGGCGGAACAGCAAATATTGATGGTATAGATGATTATGTTGAAAATATGGTAAATATAAGAACAAGAGTTGGTCGTATTACGGATTTTTATGTTGCTACATATATTGATAAAAAGCAGTTAGAAGGTCCATCTTATATTTCAGCGCTTGGTTTATTATTTTATTTAAGTTCATTTTATAAAAATAATAGAATTGAGGAATATAATGGAAATGAAAGTATTTTTAATAAAATAATTAATTTTTTAATTAATTTGTTTATATCTTAATAACTATTGGGTTTTATTATGGAAGATATTGATAATGGTATAGATTTAGAAAGTTCAATGAAAAGTTTGAATTATGAGTATGAGGCTTTTAAACCAAAAATTGTAGTGTTTGGTGTTGGTGGTGGTGGTATTAATGCTGTTAATGGTATGAAAGATTGTATAGATAATGATGAAGTGGAACTTGTTGTTGCTAATACAGATATCCAAAGTCTGGAAAGATCGCCAATAAAAAAACGAATTTTAATTGGTGTTAACACAACAAGAGGTCTTGGTGCTGGTTCTGATCCTGCTATTGGTAGACAAGCGGCTGAAGAGGATATAGAAAAGATAGAGCGTGAATTGGATGGTGCTAATATGGTGTTTTTAACTGCTGGTATGGGTGGTGGAACCGGAACTGGTGCGATTCCGGTATTTGCAAAAATTGCGAAAGAAAAAGGACTTTTAGTTGCTGCTATTGTTACAAAACCATTTGTTAGTGAAGGACCACAGAAAATGAATGTTGCAAATGATGGTATTAGAGAGTTAAAAAAATATGTAGATACACTTATTGTTATTCCAAACCAAAATCTTTTAAGAATAATAAATCAAGATACAACACTTATAGATTCTTATAAAATGGTTGATAGTGTTTTAAAAAATGGTGTTAAAGGAATAGTTGATTTAATTACAAAACCTGGATATATAAATTTAGATTTTGCCGATCTTAGAACTGTTATGAGTAAATCCGGTAGGGCAATGATGGGAACTGGTGAAGCAAGTGGTGATGATAGAGCAACAAGAGCGCTTGAAGAGGCTTTATCTAATCCTTTGCTTGATAATGTGTCTATAAAGGGTGCAAAAGCAATAATAATAAATATAACCGGTTCAAAAGATATAACAACATTTGAACATGAAAAAATAACAAAAGAAATACAGAAGCAAATTGATAATGAATATGCTAATATAATAACTGGTTCCGTGTTTGATGATGAATTAGAAGATACTATTAGGGTTTCAATATTTGCTACTGGAATAAGTGATAATGAAGATGATATCGGGAATAATGTTGAGAATGATATTGAAGAAGAAGATTTAAAGTTTGAAGAAGAGAATATTAATGATTCAAATGTTAATATAAACGAAGAAGATGAATACCATAATTATAAAACAACAAGAAGGGCGTATACAAGAAAAAAAATAGGAGAGATGTTGCAAGAAGATGATGATGATGTATTTGATGATGATATTTTTGATATGGGAGAAGCAGTAAAATATGATGAGTTTTCTTCTGGTAAATATGTAAAACAAAAAGAATTAAAGAAACATATTGAAAATACTGATGTTGAGTATAATACAAATTTTAATACGAATAATAAGAATACACAAGAAAGTAGAGATAACATTAATAATGCAAGATTAAATATTGATAATATTAATAATAAGGTGCAGAAAAAGCACAGTTTTTTTGGTCTTTTTTCTAGTAATAAGCAAGATAATCAAAAAAATAATCAAAAAAATGTAGTTAAACATAATTTTAGTGACGAGGAAGTTGATATTAATATTGATTACTACAATATTCCATCTTATTTAAGAAAGAAAAAATAGTCATTATATTGTTGTGAAGAAAAAAATAGTTAATGTTGCTGTTCCTGTTGCTTTAAAAAAAACATTTGGTTATTTGACAGAGGGAGAAGTTTTTGTTGGAAATGTTGTGAATATTACATTTAGAAATGTAAAAACTTTTGGACTTGTTGTTGATGTTTGCGATATTGAAGATGATGAAATTGAAAAAAGTGAATTTAAATTAAAATATATTAATGAAATTGTTAATCTAAAGCCTTTAAGTGGTGAGTTGATGAATTTTGTTAAGTGGGTGGCAGATTATAATTTGATACCTATTGGGTTGGTATTTAAGTTTATTTTTTCTGAAAAATTTATTAATAAAACAACAAAATTATCTAATACTTATGCTTTTGGAAATGATGAAAATAAAAAAATTACAGAAAAACAACAAAATGTGGTAGAGTTTTTAAAAAGTGATAAAAATAATAGTTATTTTTATGAAGAATTAAAACATTTTTGTAGTCTTAATGTAATAAAAACGCTTGTAAAAAATGGAGTTTTGATAGAAAAACAAGAAGAATTTAGAAAATATGATTATACTATAAAAGATATAAAATTAAATGTATTATCGGCAGAGCAAGATGTTATTTTTAACAATATATTAAATTATATAGAAAAAGATAAAAAACCTATTTTATTAGAAGGGGCAACTGGATCTGGTAAAACTGAAATATATTTTCATTTGTTTGAAAAAATATTAAATAATGATAAGAATAATCAAATATTGTTTTTGTTGCCAGAAATTGCTTTAACAAGTCAATTTATTGATAGAATTAAGAGCCAGTTTATTTGTAAAGATGTTGCAATTTGGCATTCAAATATTAGTGATTGTGATAAGAGAAATATTTGGAAAGGTATTTTGGATGGTTCTATAAAAATTGTTGTTGGGGCAAGGTCATCTTTATTTTTACCTTTTAATAAATTATCTTTGATTGTTGTAGATGAAGAGCATGATTTGTCTTACAAACAAGTTGATAATGGTTGTTATAATGCAAGAGATATGGCGATAGTTAGGGCAAAAATAAATAATTGTTCCGTAATATTAGGCAGTGCTACGCCATCTTTGGAAAGTTTGATAAATGTTGATAGCGGTAAATATAATTATGTTTATTTGAAAAATAGATTTGGTAACTCTGTAAAGCCTATAATAGAAATTGTTGACTTAACAAAAGAAAAAATAAAATCTGGTAAATATTTGTCAAATAGGTTAGTAAAAGAAATACAAGAAGAATTGGATAAAAAAAATCAAGTTTTATTATTTATGAATAGGCGTGGTTATTCGCCGATAGCGATATGTAGAGAGTGTGGTTATAAGTTTACTTGTAAAAAATGTTCTGCAAGTCTTACGGTTCATAAAAAAACTGGGGAATTTGTTTGTCATCAGTGTGGTTATAAGATTAAAGAAACAACAACTTGTCCTGATTGCGGTGCTGAAAATAGTATAATTTATTTTGGTCCTGGGGTGGAAAAGATAGAAGAGGAAGTAAAAACATATTTTCCAGATAAAAATATAGCGGTTATAACAAGTGATACTATACAAAATATAAGTAAAATTAAAGAAATTATAAGTAAAATAATTAATGGTGAAATTGATATAATTATTGGCACGCAGATGATAACGAAAGGTTATGATTTTCCAAAGTTGACTTTGGTTGGTGTTTTAGATGCTGATGCGAGTTTGTTTGGTGCGAATTTTAGAGCAAGTGAAAGAACATATCAATTATTAGCACAAGTGATTGGTAGGGCTGGAAGGCGGGAAGTACGTGGTAGGGCATTAATTCAAACTTATAGTCCTGAAAATGTTATAATACAAGCACTTAAAAATAATGATAAAGATATTATTATGAATTTTGAAAGGGAAAATAGGGAGTTGATGGGTTTGCCGCCTTATGGTAAGTTGGTTATGATTTCTGTGAGTGGTAAAAAGGAAAATGAGGTGTATAAAAAAATTAAAGAAATTGCTGGCTTGTTCCCAATAAATGATAAAATAACTGTTTATGGACCAAGTCAAATGAATATTTATAAGTTGAATAATGAGTTTAGGTTTAGAATTTTGATTAAGACTGATAATTGTGTTAATATACAAAAACTTGTTACTGGTGTTTTGGATAGTGTAGAGGTTAATTCTTTTTTGAGGGTAAAGGTAGATGTGAATCCATATTTTGTGGGATAGGACAATAAAATAAGAAAATATAATTATAAATTGATGTGGTTTATTTATTGAAATAAAAATAGTAATAAAATGTGTTATTATTAATTTGTATAGTGCTTATGTTTGAAATGTTTGTTTATTTTTTGTTGCTAACTGTTATGGGTTGTGGGTGATTTGATTTTGTGTATAGTGACGTAATATTATTTTATATTATAAGTTACATTACTAATAAACAGATATATCGCCACCCAATCCTAAGTTATTGCCCAGCGCTCTTCTTTGTTGTTCTTTTTCTAAATGTGTTGTAGGTTCTGGTTCCGATTCTTGTTGTTCCTTTGGATTTTCTTGTTTTGGTTGATTTTGTGGTTGTATTATTACTGGTTTTGTATTTTCATTATCAGCAAAAGGGAATGGTAACGGGTCTGTTGATGGACCAGTTGGTTTTTGTGTTTCTTCTGTTGGGTTATTTGGATTTTGTGTATTTGGATTTTGTTTTTTATTATCTGATTCTTGTCCTAATGTGTCATTTTCTATTTTTTGTTCACCAGTAGGTGCTGGTTTTGGTGCTTCATTTTGCAGTGTTTCTTCACCATCAGTAACTTTTAGTTGTTCTTCTGATTGTTTTTCTTTCTTTGGAAATTCTATAGGTTTAGTATAATTTTCTAAATATTTTAAAACACCATAAAATTGTTTATTTTTTGATTCAACATATTTTTCTTGTAATTTCTTTGCATAAGGTATAATTTCTTCATCAACAGTTTTTCTATATTTTTCACATACTGTATATATTGGTTCTACACCACTTGCATCAAGAATATATATTATTACAAATATAAAGCCAAGTAAAGGATTTGAAGCTACTAATGCAGTTACACCAACCGCTTCTGCTGCTTTAATCGCACATTCTGTCATTTCTCCCCAATTGTTTTCTGATAGTTTTTGCTTATTTTCTATTGCATTCATTGTTTTTTGTGCCATGTGACTAAGGACTTTTGGTTCTGTTAATGTTTGTCGTTTTTTCTTTTCTTCTTGTTTAGCGATTAGTTTATCCCATTCTTCACGAATTTTTAATATTTCACCAAAATTCTCATTAAGTCTATCTTCGCCATATCTATTTTTGTATATATTTAGCATTATATCAAGTTTTTTTCTTGATTTATTATATGTTTCTTTTTGTTCTGGTTTATCTTTTATTTCTTTAAGAAATTCTTTAAAAAATGAATGAATTTTTTTTATAAACTTATCTTCATTATGAGACATATTGTCCACTTCATGTGTAAGATTATAAGTTTCCATTATTTCTGCAAGAGTTTGAATATGTTCTGGTTTATCACATCTATCTTCATATTTATATAATGCCGTTCTCAATTGTTCTATTTCTTCTGTAAATGGTTCTCCATTCTGAATATGTTGTTTTATTAAATCATATTGTGAGTTTATTAATTCAAATAACTCATCTTTATCTTCTGTTTCGTTTATTTTATCAAGAAAACTTATATCTGTATTACTATCAGTATTATCTTCTATTACATCGTTTGTATATTTTTCTACTTGTTTTGCATCTTGTGGTGGATTTTGTATAATGTCAGTCATAATATAATAATAAAATTTATTAATTAGAATTATAACTAATTTTTACAATAAGTCAAGACAATTTATTATAATTATTTGTAATAGTTGTATTTTTTATGTTTTTATAATATTAATATATTTTTTTACTTAATAATAGAATTTCGCCACTATATTCATTAACTTCATTTTTTTCAAAAGAAGAAATTTTTTCAATATTCCAGTCTTTCATATCTAATTTAGGAAAAAAACTATCTGCACCACCATCAAAATCAGTTTTTGTCAAATAAATATTATCCACTAAATTATTTTCCAAAAAAAAATTATATATTGTAGCACCGCCGCACACAAAAAGTTCAGTTTCTCCGTTATTTTTTGCAAAATCTATTGCTTTATAAGAGCAATCAAAAATCAAACACTCATCTGGTGCAACAAAATTTGTATTTCTTGTTATTATCATATTTGTTCTTTTAGGAAGTGCTTTACCTATTGATTCAAATGTTTTTCTTCCCATTAAAATATGATGATTTAATGTTAAATTTTTAAAATGTTTAAGGTCATCTTTTATGTTCCAAAGTAATTTATTGCCTTTGCCTATTTGATTGTTTTTGCCAATTGCTACAACTATTGATATTTTCATAATTTTTTGTTTTATTTATTAAACCGAGTTTATGTATTTAAAAAATAATTGCAATATTGAATTTAAAAAATATCATTTATCTAAACAATAATCTTATACAATTATGAACACAATTAAAATTTCCCCTTCCATACTATCTGCAGATTTTTCCATTTTAAAAGAGGAAATACAAAAGCTTGAAAGCGCAGACTACATACACATAGACGTTATGGACGGACATTTTGTTCCAAATTTAACCTTTGGTGCAAAACTCATAAAAGACATAAGAAAATACACAAAACAAGTTTTTGACGTGCATTTAATGGTAGAAAATCCAGATGACTATATTTTGCCAATGGTTGATGCTGGTGCAGACATAATAACTATACATCAAGAGTCTTGTATTCATATTGAAAGAACTATACAAACAATCAAAAAAAACAATGTAAGAGCAGGTTTATCACTTGTTCCAACAACTAATGAAAATGTTTTAAAATACATTTTAAATGATTTAGATTTAGTTTTAATTATGACAGTTAATCCAGGTTTCGGTGGGCAAAAATTTATAACTTTACAATTAGAAAAAATTAAAAATGTTAGAGAAATGATTAGTAAAACCGGAAAAGATATAGATTTAGAAGTTGATGGTGGAATTAACAATGTAACCGCAAAAGATGTTATAAATGCTGGTGCCAATGTTTTAGTTGCTGGTTCATATGTTTTTAATTCCGCTGATTATACAGATGCGATTAATAGTTTAAGAAATATGTAAAATGAAAGATTTAATACCACAATATACAGTTAGTGAACTTGTAAATTCAATAAAAACAGTTTTAGAGGGTGCTTTTTATTATATTAAATTAACTGGTGAAATAAGTAGTTTTAAATTATTTACAAGTGGACATATATATTTTAATTTAAAAGATGAAAATGCCTTAATCAATATTGTTATGTTTAAAAATTCACAAGATAAAAATATTTTGCTTGAAGATGGTTTAAATGTTTTAATTTATGGAAGACTTACAATTTATAAAGACAGATCTAATTATCAAATAATAGCGGAAAAAGTAGAAATTAATGAAAAAGGAAGTTTGATAAAAATAATAGAAGAAAGGAAAAAGAAACTTGAAGCGGAAGGCTTGTTTGATAGTAAATATAAAAAACAGATAAAAACACCACCAAAAAGTGTTGGAATAATAACTGCAAAAAATGGTGCCGCTATAAAAGATATTGAGGTTAGATTAAAGGATAGATTGTTAATTGATAATATTATTTTATACCCTTCATTAGTGCAAGGACAGGAAGCAGATAAGAGTATAATAAAAGGAATAAAATATTTTAATGAAATTGAAAAAGTTGATATAATTGTAATAACGAGAGGTGGTGGTTCAGCAGAGGATTTGATGTGTTTTAATAGTGAGTTGTTGGCAAGGGAAGTTTTTAATTCAAAAATACCAATAATTTCTGCTGTTGGGCACGAAATTGATTGGACTATTATTGATTATGTAGCAGATTTACGGTTGCCTACACCTACGGCAGTTGCAGAATATTTAAGTCCTTTAAAAAGTGTTTTAAATGAAAGATTGGATTTTATTTTTAAGAAAATTATTACTGTTGTGAGTAGAATTTATAATATTTTTGAGAAAAATATTGATGTTTTGTGGAGGCAAATAATTTATACTGTAAAACAAAATTTTTTAGATAAAAAATATAGGTATAAATTAGTAAGTTTAAAGTTGGAAAGTTTTAATAGAGATAAAATATTAAAACTTGGTTATGCAATTGTTAGAAAAAATAGTAAAATAATAAATTGTAATACTGAAATTGTTGATGAAGATATTATTGAAATAGAACTATATAAGAAAAAGTTTAAGATTGTTGTTAAAGAAGTATTGTAAAATGTAAGTTTTTAAAAGAAATTTCTATAATCAATTTTAAAATTCTTTGGTTGTTTTATTTTTTCTTTATTTACTAAATATTCTTGATTTTCAAGATCAACCAGTGTTGTTTTATTATCATTTCTAAAATTTTGAATATAGTAAATTTGTGAATATTTTAAATCATCTAAAATATCTATCATTTTATTTATATCTTCTTCTTGTAGTAATTTTGTATGAATTGTTGTTCTAATTTCTAAATCTACATTTTTTTCATTATTATTTTTAATAAGATATTTTAAAGTATGTTCAAAATTGTTGTATTGGTTTTTGTCTATTTGTGTTATATTGGTAAATTTATCAATTGGTGCCTTAAAATCTAATGCTATAAAATCAACAAGTTTATTTTCAACCAATCCTTTTATAGTGTTAAAATTAAGTCCATTAGTATCAATTTTTATTTTAAAGCCTAATTTTTTTATTTCTTTTACAAAGTCAATAAAACCATCACATATAGTGCATTCACCACCAGATAAAACAACTCCATCAAACAATCCAACTCTTTTTTGTAAAAAAGAAATAACATAATCTTTTGACAAAAAATTACTGTTTTGTTCTAAAAATTCGGTATTATGACAAAATTTACATCTTATATTACAACCAGCAAACCAAATTATACAGGCAGTATGATTTGGGTAGTCTTGTAATGTAAATTTTGTTATATCGCTAATTTTTAGCATTATAATAATAAAAAATAATCTTATCATGATAGTAGATAAGATTATTAAATAAATCAATAATTTTTTAAGTTATAAATTTTCTAAATATTCTTCATATTCTTCTTGTGACATTAATTCTTCCTCTAATTCTTCTCTTGATTCTATAGAAATTCTATATAACCAGTTATTATCAATGTCATTTCCAAGTATTTGTTCGCAATTGTCAATTAATGAGTCATTAACATCGATGATTTCGCCGGATAATTGAGAATATAATTCAAAATTTTCATCATCATTGTAGTTTATTACACCTAATAAGTCTGTTTTACTACAAACATTTCCTATTGTTGGTAATTCCACATAGTTAACAATATTCATATTATTTATAACAAAATCTGTTACTCCTATTGTTGCTATATCATTTTCAATAACAACCCAATAATTTTCTTTTGTATAAAATAACTCTTCCATCTTCCTTTTGTAAATTAGACATTGAGGATAGATAAGAACATTTTTTTTATTTTTCAAGTAAAAACTTAATTATATTTACAATATTTTTTGTATAAATTACTAAGTTATCTGCAACAGTCCATATATTTAGAGTATTTTTATTACAGATATCTTTTCTTATTCTTGAAATAAAAATTGTATCTTCTAATGATATTTCTTTTGGAGTCGCATAATTAAACTCTTCAAATCTATCTAATACTGTGATAATATCCTCATTTTTTTCAAATAAGTCATATATTTCACTTAATTCAAAGTTATTATTAAATTCTATACTTACAGATTGACAATTTCCATTAAATATTGGCACTACTGCACAAGTTGCTGTAATGTTTATGTTTTTATTTATAATTTGTCTTGTTTCTTCTATTAATCTTGTTTCTTCTTCGTAGTGATTGTTTGAACCAATATCCCCAATTTGTGGTAATACATTAAAAGGTATCTGTTTTTTGAACTGGACTGCTGGTAGAAAACTATTTTCATATATTTTTTTGGTATGTAAAAATAATTCGTCCATTGCACTTTTACTGATATTTGATGCTGATTGATATGTTGATACAACAACTCTATTAATTGTATTTGTTTGTTGTAGAACATTTAATACTTCTGTAAGTTGTATTGTTGATTGAGACGGTAGTTTTATAACATTTTTATTTGTGTGATTTTTTATATTTTTTTTGTTTATATTATAGTCTACAAGTGGTATATTGTTGTCTTGGTTAAAATAATTACTTCCGTCTAAAACTATACAATTGTTTTCTATAAAATCGTATATGTATTTTTCAGTTAATTCTTTTCTAACACAAAAAACTGCTATGTTTGTATTATTAAAATCATTGTAGTTATTTATGTTTTGAATTGTTATTGTATCATCATTAAATGACACTTCTTTATTTTCTAATTCAAATGTTGACAATAATTTTATATTATTTTTTGTGATTTTAGGGCTACTTTCTATATTTTTTAAAATATTTGTAAAAATATTCTTGTCTTCTGTAAATATTACTATATTCATAAAATATGTTTATTATTAATTTTGTTATTAGTGTATTTTACTCAATAAAAAAATCAATTGAAAATTTATAATTAGTTTATAATATATATTTAGTGTATTTATTTAAATTGTTTTTATGGCTAACAAGAAGGAGAATTTAAAGTTAAGAACTTGGTATTCTAATAGGTATCAAGTTGTGCTTGTGCAGAAAAAATTATTGTCTTTTTTTAGTATATTTTCTATTGCTACTGTTGTAATAGCAGTTATTTTTGTTAAACAATTTACAGAATCTAAATCCTTTGAGCCATATGTTATTGAATTGGAAGAAAAGACTGGTATTATGACTGTTGTTGAAAATCTTAATGGTTCAAATTTAATTGCGGATGAGGCAGTGAAAAGGTCTTATATATTTTCATTTTTAAATGTTGCTGAGGGTTATAATTATGTGACATTTAATAAAGATAGAAAGACATTGTTATTGTTTTCAAGTGGAAATGTTTATAAACAACTATATAATAAATATAGTATAAGAAATGAAACAAGTATTGTAAATTCATTGAAAGAGAAGGGAACAATGGATATAAAAATAAAATCTATTTTGTTTAATACACCAACTATTGCGACAGTTAGATTTATAGTGTATAATACAAGACCATCAAAGTTATATCCAGCAGAAGTGCATAAAATAGCGGAAATACAATTTCAGTTTGTTGATATGAAACTCAATACTGACGATAGGTATATTAATCCATTGGGTTTTCAAGTTATTAAATATACTGTTGGTGAAGATATTAATATTTAAAAGTTATGTATATGAAAAAGTGCTTATATTTTATATGTTTATTTTATTTTATTTTTGTTGGTATTGTGAAAGCCGATACAGAATTGCCAACTACAATAGATTCAAGAATTAAGACTATAATATATAATCCAAATGAGGTTATAGAATTAACTTTTCATTATGGTTTTCAATCATTTATAGAATTTGAAGAGGATGAAGAAATAGAAGTTATTTCACTTGGTGAGTCTTTCCCTTGGAAAATAACACCTGTTGGTAAAAGAATGTTTATAAGACCAATGCAAATAAATACAAATACTAATATGACAGTTATAACAACAAAAAGAACATATATGTTCCAATTAACTGCTGATAGTTATGAAGGTAAGGGTGATGAAGAATTAATTTATTCAGTTAGATTTTTTTATCCAGATGCAAATACAACAAAAACTCCACAATTTAAAGAAGCAAAATATTCAAATGCAAGTAGTTTAGATCTTGAAACAAGTTCCGAAAAAGATAGTGTTTTGGATAATTTTAAGAAGGGAACTGTCTTAAATTTTGATTATTCTATGACTGGCGAAAATAGAACAATTGCTTTAAAGAAGGCTTTTGATGATGGTATTAATACATATTTTGAGTTTGGTGATCCTAACTTTATTCCAGTTATTCACGTTGTTGATGTTAATGGTAACGAGGAAATTGTAAAATATTTTAGAGATGGACCATATATAGTTGTAAATACTGTAAAAATGCAATTTTCTTTAAGAATTACAGGGCAAGTATTGTGTGTATTTAATAATTCAATGTTATATTAAGGGTTAAAAATGAGTTTTGAAGATAAATTAAAAGATATTAAAGAAAAATATGAAATTATTGGCAAGAAATTATTAGATCCAAATATATCTGGTGGCGATTTTGCTAAATTATCTAAGGAATATTCTGATCTTGGTGCAATATATACAAAAATAAATGAATATTTTGGTGCTATAAATAATATAAAAGAAGCAGAGGAAATTTTAGCAGATAAAGATGTTGATCAAGATTTTAGAAAAATGGCAAATGATGATATAGTTGAAAACAATAAAAAATTACCAATAATCAAAAAGGAATTGGAAATTTTGCTTTTACCAAAAGATGAAGCAGATGAAAAAAATGCTATTTTGGAAATAAGAGCTGGAACTGGTGGGGATGAAGCGGCACTTTTTGCTGGAACATTATTTAAAATGTATCAAAAGTATGCTGAAAGAAAGAATTGGAAGTTTGAGGTTATGGAAATGTCAAGTAGTGATCTTGGCGGCATAAAAGAGGCTACAATTACTATAACTGGTAAAAATGTATTTAGACAATTAAAGTTTGAATCTGGTGGACATAGAGTTCAAAGAGTTCCAGAAACTGAATCAAAAGGTAGAGTTCATACTTCTGCTGCAACTGTTGCAGTGTTGCCGGAAGTTGAAGACGTTGATATAAAAATTGATGATAAAGATTTAGAAATAACTGTATGTAGGGCAGGAGGTCCAGGTGGACAGTGTGTAAATACAACAGATAGTGCAGTTAGAATAGTTCATTTGCCAACCGGAATAACAGTTAGACAACAAGAAGAAAAATCACAACATCAAAATAAAGAGAAAGCAATGAAGTTATTGAGGGCTAAACTCTATGAGATGGAAAGAACAAAAAGAGATAGTGAAAGGGCAGCAACAAGAAAAGAACAGGTTGGAACTGGTGATAGATCTGATAAAATTAGAACTTATAACTATCCGCAAGGAAGGGTTACTGATCATAGAATAAATTTGACATTGTATAAAATAGAGCAAATTACTAATGAGGGTGATTTGGATGAAATTATTGATGCTTTGATTGCGGATGATGAAGCAAGAAAAATAAATGAACAAAATTATTAATAATTTCTTAAAGGGGTTGTTGTAATGAATTTTGAAAAAATAAAGTTATTTTTAAAAAATACACTTATAAATGTGTTTGGCAAAAAACAAACTATGTATAACAATGCTGATGGTGTTGTTAATGATAATAATTATAATATAAGTTTTGCTAAACCAAATAAGAGGTTTTTTGCCTTTCTTGTTGATTCTGCTATAATATATACTTTAATATCTTGTTTTGTTTTTATTGTAATTAAGAAAGATTTAGTTGCAGATGGTGTTATTTTAAAAACTGTTGAATCTTCTTTTGAAATTGATGCCAATAATAATATAAGTAATGTAAAAAATGTTGAAGTTATAGTTGAAGAAAAAACTAATGAGGCAGTCGTAACACCAATAAGTAAGGAAGATAAAATTACAAAAATGAATGAAATTGTTATTAATAAGGTATATGGTAGTAGGTTGTGTAGAAATGTAATAATATTACTTCCATTGGTATATCATATATTATATTTGTTTACAAAAAAAAGAGCAACTATTGGACAACAAATGTTTAATTTAATGGTAATAAAGAAAAATGGCGAAAAGTTAGAATTTGGTGATATAATTTCAAGAGTATTTTTATTTAGTATATGTAAAATTATGTTTTTGGTTCCATTTACAATAATTATTCCTGTTTTTGTGAATAAAAATGAATTTACTTTGTATGATTATTTTACTGATACTTGTGTTATTGAAATGAGGTAATAGTAATGAAAGCAATTGTTACAACTTCTGCAAATCCTTTACACTATGGACATATGAGTTTGTATAATGAGGCTGTAAAAATATTTGGTAGAGGTAATGTCCAAATTACTATTGGTAAAAATGCAAATAAAAATATAGATTTTGGTAGGATTTTATATCATATAAAACCTTATGGGGTTGATTATGAAATTGCGGAAAATATAACATTGTCAGATTATTGTAAAAATAACAATATAGATTATATTGTTAGGGGTATAAGGAATGCAGTTGATGCAGAATATGAATTGAAACTTGATTTTTTAAATAAAGAAATAAATTGTGATATACAGACGATGTTTTTTCCAACAAAAGATATATTTAGTAATATTTCAAGTAGTTCAATAAATGAATTACTAAAATATAATAAATATGATGTTGTTAAAAAATATATGAATGAAGATGCTATGTATAGATATATTAATGTTAGACCTGAGTTTATAGTGTTTTTTGGTAAATCTTGTATAGGAAAAACATATTATCTTGAAAATATTGCTTTTGAAGATAAATCTATAAAAACTATTAATGTAGATAAAATATTTTGGAATATTTTTGAAAAGTGTTACGGTAAAAGTGAAAGAGTTGTAATAGAAAAAGAGAGTAGAGATAGAATTTATGCTGGTTTGAGTTTAGAAGATTTATTTGAAAAATATTCTACTATTAAGTTTTGGGAAACGTTTTTTACATATATAAAAAATAATTTTGCCAAACATTATGTCGGTAATTATACTAAACTTGATATAAATAAGGAAGTTTATTTATTAGATTTTCCAGCTATTGGTTCATATTGGAATACAATTCCATCATATTTAAAAGGAAAACTTTATTTAATATCTTTGATAAATAATAATACTGTTAATAGGAATAATTTTATTAAAAATAAGGGTTTTGAAAAAAATATTTCTTATTTAGATGATAATTATAAGGAGCCCGATTATTTTGATGAGAAAATTGATTTAAGTAATTTGTAGTAATTTGTTGTATTTATGAATAGTTATAAGTATGGTATATTTGCAGAATATGTTGTGGCGGTATATTTAATATTAAAAGGTTATAGAATATTAGGAAAAAGGTATAAAACAAAGGTTGGTGAAATAGATATACTTGCTGTAAAGGGTAGGGATTTGATAGCATTTGAAGTTAAAGCAAGGAGAAAACAAGAATTAACAACTGATTTGGTATCAATAAAACAAAGGAATAGAATTGAAAATGCATTGAAATTTTTTATTTTAAAAAATAATAAATATGTTGATTATAATATTTATTATAGTATTATTTTATATAGACATATGTTTAATTTTAAAATTTTTAGAGAGTTTTGAAAATGAAAAAAAATATAATTATTGCAACTGGTGGAACTGGTGGACATGTTTTTCCAGCAATGTCTTTAGCTAAAACTTTTTTAGATAATGGATACAATGTTTTGGTTACTACTGATAAAAGAGGTGAGAAGTTTTTTACTAATTCAAATTTAAAATACAAAGTTATTGATACTGGAGCAAGTATAACAAATATTAAATCAGTTATGAATATTTGTAAAGGTGTTTTTCAATCAATTTGTCTTATGTTTAGATTTAAACCATCTGCTGTTATTGGTTTTGGTTCTTATGCTACATTGCCAACATTAATTGCTGGTAAGTTATTCTGTAAGCCAATATTTTTACATGAGGGAAATGCTTTTGTTGGTAAAATAAACAAGTTATTTCTTTGGAGTGCAGTAAATATTTTTACAACTTTTCAAGAGATTTATGGTATTAATATTGAATATTCAAGTAAGATATCTTTTGCTGGGACTATTGTTAGAGATGACATTAAACAATATTATAATGAGATTTATAAATACCCAACTGATGGTAATTTTAATATTTTAATTACCGGTGGTTCTGGTGGAGCAAGTTTTTTCAGTAATGAATTTATAAAAACATTTGAATTTATAAATGATGATTTGAGAAAAAAAATTAAAGTTATACATCAAGTAAAAACAGAAGATGAATTAAAAACTGTGGAAAAATTTTATGCTAATCATAATATTAAAAGTGAGGTTAAAACATTTTTTAATGACATGCCACAAAGAATGCTTAATAGTGATTTAATAGTATGTAGAAGCGGTATTGGAACTATTGGGGAAATTAGTTTTATTGGCAGACCTTGTATTATGATTCCATCTCCCAATGTTGCTAATGATCATCAATTATATAATGCAAAGTTTTATAATAAAAATAGCGCTTGCGTTTTGGTTGAAGAAGGAACATTTATTGCAAAAAGTTTTGCAAAAGAATTTGAAAAATTGCTTGTTAATAAAGATGTTATGGAAGATTTGGCTAAAAATATAAAATCTATGGCAACAGTTGATTCCAACGATAAGATTTTTACAACAATTAATGATTATCTACTAAATAAAGATATGTAGGGAGTTGTGTGCTATGAGAAAAGATGAAAAAAGAATTTTAAAAATATCAATATTTATAGTTTTATTAATAGAAATAATTTTGGTTTGTTTTTTCTCATATTTGCATTACAGAAAGTATCATTTTGTTTCCAAGGGAGATTTAATTGCAAATATTAATGGAACTAATGTATATAAAATGGATATTGAAAGTAGGTTAAAATCATTTTTGGGCAATGAAACTAATTTATCATTGAATGAGGTTGATGAAGAGGTATTTAAAGCAATGGTTCTTGAAAAATATTCCAGTGATATAATTTTAAAATTGGCAAAAAAGAAGGGAATGTTAAATAATCAATATTATAAATTTATTGCAAAAGAATATTTTTATAGATTGATTAGAGAAGAATATTTAGATAAGTATGTTTTTGGAGTAATTACTGAACAAGATATTAGAAGAAGATATGAAGAACTTGTTTCTATTGCTGAAAATAAAGAGGAAAGAAAAATTAGTCATATATTAGTTGAAACAGAAGATGAAGCAAGAAGAATTAGAAATAATATAGTAAGAATGAATAACTTTGAAAATATGGCTAAAAGACGTTCAAAAGATACTATTAGCGCTCTTAATGGTGGTTCTCTTGGTTATCTTGTTAAAGAAGAAATAACAATAAAAGAATTTGCTGATATTGTATTTTTGTTAAAATTGGGTGAATTATCAAGACCAATAAAAACTGAACACGGTTGGCATATAGTTAGGATTGATGATATAAGAAATATGAAAATAAAAACTTATGAAGAATCTAAAAATGAAATATATGAAGAATTAAGACATAGAGTATTTGAGGAGTTTATTTCTACTATATTAAAAAAAGATGACACCAACAATGTTAATATACTTATTGAATTAGATAACAAAAAAAAATTAAGTGATTTAAATAATACATCAAACAATATTGAAGATGATAATATAAGTAACGAAGTTATTGATGGTTTAATTGAAAATTTGGATGGTAAAAGTGAATAGTAAGAGTAATAATAATTTTTATATATATGGTAAGCATCCAGTTTTATTTTCTTTGAAAAATAAAAAAAGGGAATTTTTTAAAATATATACATCAAATATAGACGAATTAAAAAAATATATACAAGATAATAAAATAAGTATAAAGCAAAACATTATTGAATATAAAGCAAATAATGAATTGAATAAGTTATTTATAGACAATATTAATCATCAAGGATATGTTGCAAGTGTTTCAAAAAATAAAACTTTCACTATTGATGATTTTGTAGTTAATGTAAAAAATCAAAAACAATTGCCAAGAATTATAATTTTAGATCAATTAACCGATCCACATAATATAGGAGCGATAATTAGGACCGCTGTTGCTTTTAATGTTGAATATATTATTACAACAAAATATAATTCACCGAAGGATTATTCTGTAATTTTAAAATCATCTGCTGGAATGAGTGAACTTATAAATATTATAGAAGTTGTTAATGTAAATAATACAATAGAAGTATTAAAAAAATGTGGTTATTTTGTTATTGGTATGGCTGGCGAGGCACGGCAAGATATAAAAGATATAAAGGATAGCAATAATTTATGTTTGGTTATAGGAAGTGAAGGAAATGGTATCAGGCAGTTGGTTAAAAAAAATTGTGATGAATTGTATAAAATTACAACAAACAGTGAAGTGGAAAGTTTAAATGCTTCGGTAGCCACTGCCATAGCGATTTATAAATTATGGGGTTGATAGGAGTGAATATGTTAATATTAAGTGTATTTGGTGTTTTATTATTTGCAATTTTAGGTGCTTGTATTGGTAGTTTTTTGACTATGGCAACATATAGGTTGCCAAATAAAGAGGATATAATTTTTAAAAAGTCACATTGTCCAAAATGTGGAAAAGAATTAAAAATTAGGTCGTTAATTCCTATAATATCTTTTTTGTGGCAAAGAGGCAAATGTTTGGAGTGTGGAGAAAAAATAAGTATAAGATATTTTTTGATTGAATTTGTAAATTGTCTTGCTTATGTGGTTTTGTTTTTAATGTTTGATTTTAATTTTACTTGTATTTATTTGTGCTTATTGTTTAGTTTAATTTTTACAATAATTATTGTTGATATAGAACACTTTGAAATACCTTTATATTTGCAATTTCCATTATTATTATTTGCGGTTTTTCATATTTTGTTTAATTCAAATATTGATCCAATATACTCAATGTTTAGTGCATTTGTATATTTTGTTGTTATTGAATTATGTAGAATTTTGGTTGAAAAAATAAAACATAACAATGAAGTTTTGGGTGGTGGTGATACAAAAATTATAACTATTTGTGGTTTGTTTTTGGGGCTTGGTAATATAGGTGTGTTTTTATTGTGGACTGGAATTATTGGTTGTATTTTTGGATTATTGTGGAGACTTTGTAAAAAGGATAAAGTGTTTCCGTTTGCTATGCCAATAGTTGTGACATTGTTTGTGTTTGTTGTTAGATATTATGGTGTGTTTGGCTGATTTATATTGGTATATTAATATTGTGTAAAGTTGTGTTTTGATTATTAGTATTTATAAAATTTTTTGAGAAATGGTTGGTTGTTTTTGGTGTTTTTTTAGTTTAATTTTGTGTAGGTTTACTAATTTAGGATAATAACTTATTTATATAATCTGTTTTACTTGTGTTGTGATTATATATTATATTTTTTTATAAATAGGGAAATTTTTATATTAACATTACAACTTATATTTTGTTAACATATAAGTATATGTTTTATACTAAAATTTACATATACTTATATTGAAATTAATTACTTTTATTATTATTTACTACATAAATAAAACCATTCTTCATTAATATTTGCATTTTTATTTGGTAAAAGTATATGATAATCTTTTTCTGCAATTATATTTTTTCCGTTATTATAAGTTGCTATAATATCCCCCTTCTTAATTATATCTAATTCATTGTAATCTTTTGTAAAACTACCATTAAATTCTTTAAATATAACTTTTTCCATTTTTACAATTTTTTGCTCCTTATTTGTTGTAGTTTTATAATCTATAATATTAAGATATGATAAAGCATTTAAAATTAATTGTTCTGCTACTTTTACAGATTCTGGATCGTTATGTGAACCACACTCGGCAGTGCAACTAATTATATTTACTTTATGTCCATATGCTTGTGTTGAAAAATCTTCACTTAAAGTATCATTTTGATATATCTCTGGCCAGCCAGTAATTACATATTCTAAACCTAAATTTTTCACAAAATCAGCACTTTCTTTATAATCTTGAAATAACATAGGTTGGTTATTTTTATGCATAGAATGTAAATCTAAATGATAATCATTTTTTTCTATATATTCAGTTAAAATATTACCAATTTTTTCTTCATATAAAGTTGCATTATCATTTTTTTTAACTGTTCTATTTAAGTTTATTTCGTAAAATCGTTTGTTTTGCTTATAGGCTTCTGGATTTGTTATGGGAATAAAAGTAATATTACCACTTTTTAAAATTAATTCTTTTGATTTTATTTTGTTTATTATGCTGTTAATTGCTTTTGTTCCACATATTTCATTACCATGAACTGCGCCAGTAATTAATATATTTTTTCCTTTATTTATACTTTTAAATTCAATTATTTCTAACATTTTTGTATATTTTTTATTAATAAAATTTGTAAAATTAAGCAACTTGTTTTTCTTGTTCTGTGTTAAATAAATCTATAATTTGACTAAATATATTACTTTCTTTTTGTAATTCTTTATTCTCTTGTATTGATTTTAGTTTATTTTTAATTTGTTTAATAAGTAAATAACAATGTTCTCCATCTTCTGGTGATATATATTTTTCCAAAACTATAAAACCAGCACCTTTTTGTAAAGAGTGAAGACTTGTATTATTGCCATAAGCGCAAGAAGCAGTTAAACAAATATCTTTTGTTTTATCTTTTTCTTTTAAAATTTGCTCCATATTAGACATTATATGTGATGGAATATGCTGTCCACGATAGTTATAATCAACAACAACTGAACCATAAGAGTAAATGTTTTGAGTTTGTGTTGATAGATTAAATTTTGATAAATGATATTCTTGATTTGGTTGTATATCATTTTCTTTTAATGGTTCAGCCACTGCAAAACCAACTAATTTGTCTTTATCAAAGCAACCAACAATAACTGCTCCCTTTTCTATTAGTTTTAAAAAATCTTCTTTTTCTTTTTTAAATAAAAATTGTTTTGTATTATCTTTTAAAAGCATTTCTTCATAAATTGAATGATGCAAATTATATATATTGTTTATATGTGATTCTTGTAATTGTTGATAAATAAAATTTGTATATGACATAATTTTCTCTCTAATTATTATTAATATATGTTAAGATGCTATTTGATATAAACTTCTAAAAAATAACAAAAATATAATATAATATTATAAACGACTAAAATAAACTCCCTTGGGGAGTCTTCTTCTATTAGAGAAAACAAAAGATACAACAACTAAACCATTGTTTAATGGTTTTTTACTATAAATATAATTATTTTGTTGTTCTATCATCTTTTTTAAAAAAATATCTATATACAATTATACAATAAAAATTATTTATTGTCAAGAAAAACTTATTTTTATTTTAAAAAATGCTTTTTGTACTTATATTGTGATAGTTTTGTTTTAAAATATCATGTGTGCTTACATTGTGGCAGTTTTTTACATTAAATATATAACTCCGCAAGATTGAATCCAGCGGAGGTGTTTTTTATCTACAATTTACCTATATTTTCTTTTGCTTTTTGTGACAATTCAATGTGTAATTCTTTTAACTGTAAATCATCAACCGGAGATGGAGAGTTCATCATCAAGTCAATTCCTTTTCCATTTGGAGTAAACGCCACAACTTCTCTCAAATTTGGCTCATCCAATAAAAGCATTATCATTCTATCTATACCAAATGCACAACCACCGTGAGGAGGTGCGCCATACTTAAATGCATTTATCATACCGCCAAATTTTTGATCTACAACAGAATTATCATAACCTACCAACTCAAATGATTTATACATAATCTCGGGTTTATGATTTCTTATTGCACCACTACAACACTCAAAACCATTACAAACACAGTCAAATTGATTACAGGTTATACTCAATAAATCATCAGTTTCAAATGCTTTCATACCACCTTTTGGTAAAGAAAATGGGTTATGCGCAAAGTCTAATTTGCCAGTTTCTTCATTAATCTCATAAAGCGGAAAATCTACTATCCAGCAGAACTTGTATTCTTCTTTATTAATTAAATCTAATTCTTGACCTAACTTAATTCTAACTTTTCCAGCTAATTTTGATGCTTCTAATTCTGGACCACAGCAGAAAAATACCGCATCGCCATTATTCAAGCCAACTGTATTTTTTAGGTTATTTAATCTTTCTTCATCCAAGAATTTTGCAACTGGACCTTTTGCTGTTCCATCATTATCAAAAACTATATAACCAAGTCCTTTTGCGCCTTCTTCCACAGCATACGCAACCATTTTATCAAAGAAACTTCTTGGTTTATCAACAACTTTATGAGCTGGTATTGCTCTAACTATTGCACCATTTTCAATTGCTTTTGCAAAAATTGAAAAGTTTGAATTTTTAAAAATATCAGTTGTATCAACTATAATTAATGGATTTCTCAAATCTGGTTTATCAGTTCCATATTTTAACATTGCTTCTTTGAAAGGAATATGCGGAAAATGTGGTTCTGTAATTTTTCTTGTAGAAAAATGTTTAAACATATTATATATTACTGGTTCCATAACATTAAATATATCTTCTTGTTCTACAAAACTCATTTCCATATCTAATTGGTAGAATTCTAAACTTCTATCTGCCCTTGTTCCTTCATCTCTAAAACAAGGTGCAACTTGAAAATATTTATCAAAACCACTAACCATTAATAATTGTTTAAATTGTTGTGGTGCTTGTGGTAAAGCATAAAATTTACCAGGATGAACTCTACTTGGAACTAAAAAGTCTCTTGCACCCTCTGGCGAAGATACGGTTAATATTGGAGTTTGAAATTCTTGAAAATCTTGTTTCCACATTTCTTGTCTTAAAAATGCAATAACATTATTTCTTAGATGTATGTTTCTGTGCATTCTTTTTGTTCTTAAATCAAGATATCTATATTGAAATCTTAAATCTTCTGGATATTTCTGTGTTTCATCAGCAACTTGAAAAGGAATTTGTTCTGCCATACTTTCTACTGTAATATTTTCAATTGCTACTTCTATTTCGCCAGTTTTTAAGTCTGGATTAATAACTTCTTCTGCTCTTGCAATAACAGTTCCTTCTACAAATATAACACTTTCATCTTTTATAGATGAAGCAAGTTCCATTAAATCTTTGTTTTTTTCGCTATCTATAACACATTGTGTTATTCCATAATTATCTCTTAAATCAATAAAAACTAAACTTCCGTGGTCTCTTATTGAATGAACCCAACCACCCAATTTTACCTTTTGTCCTAAAAAGTTTTTGTTTAGTTCGTTACATTTATGTGTTCTTAACATAATTTCACCAATTTTTATTAAATACAAGGACGAGAGTTCGCTCGTGGTGCCACCTTGCTTCTTGGATATACCAACTCTTTTAAGCTATGACGGGCTTGCCCGTAGGGTTCTACTAAGTTTCCTGTTCTTCCCTCCGCTCCCCTGTGTTAAAGGATCTTTGCATTTGATTTGATTTTAAAAGTATGTGAGAAGAAGTCAAGAGATTTAATTAATGTATAAATATCATATTTATATAATTGTTTTTTTACTTTTTGTGTTAAATAATTATTTTTATAAATAAAAGTTATATATAATAAATATTTAACAATTTTAATAATTTTATTATACAATTTTTTCTTGATATTTTATATATTACTTTTAAACTATTATAAGCAAACTATTTTTTATATATGGCTGGGGACAATAAGGATTTATCAGTAACATTAAGAAATTTTATAGTATTATCATTAGTAATAGTGTGTAGTTTGCTTGCAACATTTATTTTGTCATCAATAGTATTAATGGTTTCGGTAAAAGGAATTAAATTTGTTAAAAATCTTCTTGCTGTGAGGGATTTTAACAGTTTTATGACTGTTGCAATAATAGAGTTTAAAAGACATTTTAGTTATGTAATAAATAATTTAAACCAATTTTCTTATTATAAAGCATATTTTATAAAAGTAATATTATCGGTAACAGTTCCTTTTGGAACATATGCTTGTATGTTTTTTAAATATAGATCACAAATTTTTGAATGGAAGCCATTTAAACAGCCAGAAAGTCAACATGGTGATGCTCACTGGGCTACATTGAAAGAAATAAAACAAGCAAAACTTTTTGAAAAAAGAGGAATGCTTTTAGGAAAATATAAAAATCAATATTTAGTAGAATATAGTTTCCAACACTGTTTATTATTTGCGCCTACTGGATCTGGTAAAGGTGTGGGTTTCGTAATCCCAAATTTATTATTTTGGCCAGAGTCTGTTATAGTGCATGATATTAAACTTGAAAACTATGAATTAACAAGTGGTTATAGATTTAAAGTTTTAAAACAAAAAGTATTTTTATGGAACCCAGCAGATCAGCAGGGCATAACGCATTGTTATAACCCTATGGACTGGGTAGCAAGGGACGCTGGTGGTTTGGTGGATGATGTTCAAAAAATTGCAAAATTTTTGCTTCCAAAAGAAGATTTTTGGGTAAATGAAGCAAGAGCTCTAACAACAGGATTAATGTTGTATTTATATGCAGATAAAAATAAACAAGTATCACTTGGAGAGACTTTAAGGATGATAAGAAGTGAAGATTTGCCTTATACACTTGCTGTTGTGTTGGATACACTTGGTGGAGAGATTCATCCAGTATCTTATATGAATCTGTCTGCATTTTTGAATAAAGCGGATAAGGAAAGGTCTGGCGTATGTTCTACTGCTTCATCAGCACTTGAATTATGGTCAAACCCATTTGTGGATACTGCTACATCTAAAAGTCACTTTAATATAGGAAAGTTTAGAAGAGAAGGAAATTCGCTATATGTAGGTATTTCACCTAATAACATTGAACGTTTAAGACCTTTATTACAAATATTTTATCAGCAGGCTGGAACTATATTTACACAAAAAATGCCTACAAAAGAAGAAAAAATTGGTGTAATGATGCTACTTGATGAGTTTCCTACGTTGGGTGAATTGAATGAAATTAAGATTGGTATTGCATATTATCGAGGTTATAAGGTAAAGGTATTTTTGATTGTTCAGGATACTGACCAGTTAAAAGATATTTATAAAGATGCTGGTATGAACTCATTTTTGTCAAACTGTTCTTATCGTGTGACTTTTGCTGCAAACAATGCTACAACTGCAAAAATGATTTCTGATTTACTTGGTAATAAGACTATTGTTAGTGAAAGTGGTAGTAAGCCAAAATATTTGGATTTAAATCCTGGTTCAAGGAGTGTAAGTATTAGTAAAAGTAGTAGAAACTTATTGATGCCACAAGAGATTATTACTTTACCTCGTGACGAACAAATAATTTTAATTGAGTCTAAAAATCCAATTAGATGTAATAAAATTAAATATTATCAAGATAAGTCATTTACAAAGAAATTATTGCCAAAAACATTTGTTCCAAAGCAAGAACCTTATATTGGAACAACTAAGAAAAAAGATGGTGATAAGGCAGATAAAAAATAAGTGTAATATTGTGATTTAGTGTTTTTGGTTTTTTGTTTTATTGTGTGTAATTTAAGTTGCGATTTATGAGTTTTTAGTGTTTTTGTGGTGTTTTTTGATGTTGTTGTTTTGTTTTTTATATAGTATGGATTTAAGTTTTGTTAATCTGTGGTAATTTTTTAATTTTGTTTTTGTATAAAATATTGTAATATTGTATTATTAATTTTTTGTGTTTTTTGGTGTTGTTGTTTTGTTTTTGTTTGATATTGTATGAGTTTAAATTTTTATGATTTTATGGTAAGTTTTTAATTCTATTTGTTTTTGGTTGTGGCTTTTTTGGATTTGCTGCTAATTTTTAGTTTTACTTTTGTGTGAATTGTTGTAAATTTGTATTTATGTTATTATGTGGTTGTTGTCTTAATATCTTAATATCACTACAATTTTGTGTTTTTGTGCCTAACAACATTTTATATGTTGTTAATTTTTAATTTTGTTTTTGTATAAAATATTGTAATATTGTATTATTAATTTTTTGTGTTTTTTGGTGTTGTTGTTTTGTTTTTGTTTGATATGGCATAAGTTTAAGTTTTGTTAATCTGCGGTGATTTTTTAGTTTTGTTTTTGTTTGATATTATATAAGTTTAAAATTTTTATGATTTTATGGTAAGTTTTTAAATTTTGTTTTTTTGTGTTTAATGGTATCTTTGATGGTGCTGTAAGTTGTTGATTCTGCATTTAATGTGTAAATTGTTGTAAAATTGCGTTCGTATCTTAGGTGTTGTTGTTGGTTAACACTGGTATTTTGAATGGTTTTATTATTTTGTCTTTATGTTGGATTGTATTATGATTTGTTATTTTGTATGTAAATTATTAATACTATATTTATAATGTTTGTTTTTATTTTTATGTAATAAGTGTGTAATTTTGATGTTGTAAAATAGTAAAATAAACTATAAAATTTAATAATAATTGTGATACAGTGTTTAATTATTATTGGTATAATATTTAGAATTGTGTTGTGTTTTATTAGTAATAAAATATTGTTTTTTTTGTTATATAATAATTCAAAATAATTCATTTTTAGTATAAGAATTACGCAGATAGTTATTTTTACAATTTTTAATATATTATTTGACAATTATATAAAATTTATTACATACTGTAAGTACTTAACATAATATTTTATAATGTCATGTATAACATAACAAATATGGATCAGCAATATATTTTACAAGAATATGATAAAATTGGACAGATAATAGAGGATACAACAGATTGTATGAATAGTAATCATATTTTAAGTAGTGTTCATTTGTGTTTTGCTGAAATGACAACATTGTTGCATCATGAAAGTGATATTTCTAGATTTAAAGATATTAGAGAAAAAATTGGTGCAGTAAAGAATGATTTAAATAATTTTTATAGGTCAAATTGTATTGATATATCTATAAATAATCCAAAATTATTTAGTAGTAGGGCAAAGATTTTATCAATGATAGAAAATTTTGAAAATGATTTAGATATTGAAATATCTTATAGAAGTGGAAATTATACTTATAAAGACTCTACTTCTGCAGAGCATCCGGTTTTTACTTATAAAAATACTATGGAAGTGCTGGACGGTATTTATAATTATAAGTAAAATATGATTATATAAGATGTTTGGTTAATATAAATATTGTTTTTAAAAAATAAATTTTTATACTCAGTATTAGAAATATATTAAATCAACACAAATGCAATTTATAGACGAAGTAAATATTCATATAAAAGCCGGTAATGGCGGAAACGGACGAATTAGTTTTTTAAGATTAAAATACAGACCAAAAGCAGGTCCAGACGGTGGAGATGGTGGTCGAGGTGGAAGTATAATTTTTAAAACAGATCCAGATTTGAATACATTAATTGATTATAAATATACAAGACATTTTGAGGCAGAAAGTGGAGAAAATGGTAAAAAATACTCTAAAACTGGGAAAAGCGGAAAAGATTTAGTCTTAAAAGTTCCATTAGGAACGCAAGTATTTTTTGCTGATGGAACTTTATTTTGTGATTTAAACAAAGCAAATGAAGAAATTATTGTTGCAAGAGGTGGAAATGGTGGTTTTGGTAATGTTCGTTTTAAATCTTCTACGAATCAAGCACCAAGAATTGCTTATTTTGGACAAAATGGTGAAGAATTTGATTTGACTTTAAAATTAAAATTATTATCAAATGTTGGACTTGTTGGTTTACCTAATGCTGGAAAATCAACATTTTTATCAGTTGCAACAAATGCAAAACCAAAAATTGCGGATTATCCATTTACTACTTTAGAACCAAAATTAGGTGTTGCAGTTGTTGATGATTTTGATTTTATAATAGCAGATTTACCAGGTTTAATAGAAAATGCAAGCGAAGGTAAGGGACTTGGGGATAGATTTTTGAAACATACTGAAAGATGTAGTGTTTTATTACATTTAGTGGATGCAAATAGTGAAAATGTTGTGCAAGATTATAAAACTATACGAAAGGAGTTAGAATCTGGAAAGTATAATATCGCACATAAAAAAGAAGTGGTTGCTTTGACTAAAATTGATTCGCTTTTAGAAGAGGAGTTAGAAATTAAGAAGAGGGAGTTGGAAGAGGTTATTGGTGGCGAAGTTTTTGTTATTTCAAGTGTTTCAAGAATTGGTATAAAAGATGTTTTGTATAAATTGGCAGAGATTGTAAGAAATACAAAAATTGAAGAAAGTATTATTGATTCGGAGGAAATTAAAAAATTATATATGGAAGCAAATGGTGTTGAATATATAGAATATAACAAAAATATTGACGAGGAATTTTTTGAAGATGAAGAATAATTTTATTATTAATGAAGAACAACAAAAGCAGTTGGAAAATTATATAAAACTATTATTAGAGTGGAATAATAAAATTAATTTAATAGGAAAATCAACTATTGATGATTTGTGGAATAGACATATTGTGGATTCAGCACAGTTGATAAAATTTTTAAGTGAGGATGAGTTAGAAAATTGTAAATGTGCTGATTTTGGGACTGGTGCAGGTTTTCCAGGTATTGTTTTGTCTATTTTGGGTATAAAAAATATCACTTTAATTGAAAAATCAATACAGAAATGTAATTTTTTGAAAGAGGCTGTAAAGTTTTCTAATAATAAAATTAATATTTTAAATAAAAATATAAATGATGTAAAAACTAAAAAATTTGATATTATTTTTTCAAGGGCTTTGGCAAGTCTTGATGAATTATTGTTTATGGTTAAGCCATTTGTTAAAGGTAATACAAGATGTATTTTTTTGAAGGGTAGAAAAATAGAAGATGAACTTGTTGAGGCTAAAAAACACCATAATTTTGAGTATGAGTTGTTTGATAGCGAAACTTCTGTTGATGGAAAAATTGTGATTATAAATATGTAACTGAGTTTTATTTTTTCTACTTAATTTTTGATTGTTGAATAAAAAAGTGTTTTGATTAAAATTTGTTCTAGGCGATTGTGATTTTAATATTGTTCAGTTATATAAATCTATTTAAATATTTGTAATTTATCTATATATAATAATATGACATTATTACATTATTACATGTATTAATATTTTAAATATAAAAAATAAATTAATTATTTAATCTACTTTTTGCAATATTTAGAATAATTATAATTTTTTATTTTATTTGCTTTTTCTAAAACATAATCTGGATTAAGATTTGCAAAATAGCACACTCTTATAAAATCTTTATTTTTTTTGTTAAACCAAAGAGTTGCTTTAACTCTAAAAGTATTTGCAAGTTTTTTCTTTGAGTTATTTTTTAAATCTACGAAGGCTTGTAAAATAACTGCTCTCCAGAGTGATTGTTCGCCATTTTTTATTATTTTTGTAATAAATATCCAAATCACTATTTATCATATACAACCTATAATTGTTATTATTAATTAATATATTTTTTTAATATTTTTAATTACTGCTCAAAAGTAATAGATATTTTGAACAATTACAACAATCGTAAGTTGTAAATTAAATTCAGGAAGTATAAAAAGTTGATAATGTTACATTATTTCATATTTATAATTTTTATTTTTTAAAATATGTAATATGTGATATTTGATTGTATTATTTTTTTTATATTTGACATTTAAAAATAAAACAATACCATTTACACTAATGGTATTTTAAACATATGTTTTATTATGTGTAAGTATAAAAATGTAAAAAAATTATCTTTATTATTTGTTTTATTTTTGATGTCTTGTATGAAAATTACTGTAACAAGTAGTAATGTTGCAGATAAAATAACGAGATTAAATAGAGAAATGCCACAAGTAAAGGCAGATTTAACATTAAAAAAACAGTTAAAGCATAGTATAGATATTGGTAAAAAGTCATTTTTATATTCCTATAATTTTAAGGATTTTGGTTACTATAATATTAATGTTATTGAAGGTAGAGTTTTATTAACTGGTAGTGTTTATAATGAAGAGATAAAAAAATATATTATTGGAAAGATAACAGAAAATATAAAAGTTAGAGAACTTATGGATGAGTTAATTGTGGATAGGGATATTAATTCAAGTTTTAAGGATTTTGCTATTGAAAGATCTATTGCAATGAAAATATTTTTTAGAACTAAAATAAAATCATTGAATTATGAGGTGTCAGTTGTTAATGGTTCTGCCTATGTGATAGGTATAGCAGAAAATGAAGAAGAATTAAAGTTATTAACGCATACAATTAGCACAGTAAAGGGCATTAAGGAAGTTGTTAGTTATGTTATAACCGTTGATAGCAGTAAAAAAATAAAATTGGAATTTTTATAAATTAATTAAATTATAGGAGACAAAATGAAAGATAAAGAAAGTTTAGTGAGAAGTGTGTCTGGTATTTTTATAATACTTGTAATGTTGTCATTTATATATTCTTACAATATAATATATGATTTAGTTTTTATTCTTGTAATTGGCTCTATAATGAGTATGGAGTGGAGTGTTATAGTAAGTAATCCAGAGGTTAAAGTTAATAGAAATAAATGGTTTTTAATTGGTAGTGGTTATGTTGCTTTGACTTTGGTTCCACTTTTTGTTTTAAAAACTTTTCCTGATGGAAATCATTTATTGATGTGGTTATTTATTATTGTATGGAGTGTTGATACTTTTGCTTATATAGTTGGTGCAAAAATGAAATTGGGAAAACATAAAATCAGTAAAATAAGTCCAAAAAAATCTTATGAGGGTTTAATTGGTGGTATGGTGTTTGCGATGTTATTTGGTTATTTATTTGCCAATAAATTTTTACCAGATTATAAGTATTTATTATTGTATTTTACTCCATTGTTTGCTTGTTTGGAACAGATTGGTGATTTTACAGAATCTTATATAAAGAGAAAATTTGATGTGAAAGATAGTGGAAGTATTATTCCTGGTCATGGTGGTTTTCTTGATAGATTTGATGGATTTTTATATTTAACAATAGTTTTGTTAATTATTTTATGTGTTTAATTAATTTTGATTTATTGACTGAATTGTGGACTATTTGTTAATAATCGTTTGTGTTGGGTATTTTGTTGAAATTGTTTGTTTTTTAATGTATATGATATATTAATGAAATAAACAATATTTGTATGTCTATATTTTTTGACTATTTGTTGTAACTTAAAATATTTTGTATGTGTATGTTAATAAATTGATGTTTGGGTGTTGTTTTAATATTAATAAAATTATTGAAAATAAATAAAATAATGTTAAACTCATAGTAATATGTAATGTATAGTATGTTGTTATGCACATTAATTTTAGAAAACTATTAGGTTTCGGAATTTTATTTTTACTATTTCTTTTCATTAGTAATACAAGTGTTTTTGCTGGTATTGAACTTACAAGTGATCAAATAAGTGCGGCTTCAAAAAATGGTTTGGTTGATGGGTTGTGTTTTGTTTATGATTTGATAACTGGAAATGTTGGTAAAATTATAATGTGTTTTTTTGTTGTTGGTATTGGTTGGGGATTTTTTCTTGGTGAAATAAAAGATTATAAAACTGTTTTTTTCTTTGTTTTGGCGATTGCTATTATGTATGGTGGTGTTGAGTTTGCACACATAATAAGTGGAAATAATTATTCTTGTGATTCGTTTAAGAAGGCACAATTTGAAGCGGAAAATACAATTTACAATGCTGGTATTTGTCAAATAAGTGAAATACAAGAATATTATCCAAGTCAAATTTGGAGAATTAGTAATAAAAAGGATATTCAAACATTTAATGAAGAAATTACAAGTGAAACTGAAATTATGAAAAATAATTATGTTACTTTATATACCTGTCAAGATGGATATTTAAAACAAAATAAAGATTTGTATATTATGTATAAATGTTCTGGTGATGGTGTTTTTATGAGTGAATCAAATGATAATATAATAAAATATGGTAGTTGTAAAAAGGCTTGTTTATTAAAAGATTTAAAGACTATTTATAATAGATATAATTTTGATAGTTCAACTGAGAAAATAACGAATGGATATATTGATGGTAATTATTATGCAGAAGGAACAACAGTAGATGTTAATTGTGAAGATGGTTATGTTGAATATGATAATGAAGAAAGTGTAAATGAGTCTGGTGTTACTATAAGGTGTAATGATGGTGGTAATTTTATTGTTAATGGAAGTTGTAAACCAAAGTGTCATTTGAGTAAAATATCATATGATAAGACTACACAAAGTTGGAATAAATGTAATAATGAGGATTGCTCATCAAAACAAGTAACAATTGATACATCCTTTATTTTTGGTGATATAATAGAAGTCAATACTTGTAAAGATAAATATAGCTTAACAACAGAAGAAAAGAAATTAAGACTAAAATGTGGTAATGGTGGTTCTTGGGTTGTTGAACAGGAGGGTGCGCAATGTTCTAAAAGTTGTAATATTAATGATATCTATAACTATATGAATAGCAATATTGGTTATTGTGTAAATGAGGTTAATTGCACAGAAAAAATTGAAGATGATAAAAAAATATTTTATCCAAATGATGAAATGATTGGTGTTTATGGTTGTAAAAATAATTATGAATATAGTTATGGACCAACTGAACCGGCAAGATATAAGTGTCAAACAAATGGAAAATGGAAAAATATAAATGATGGTTATGAATGTAATAAAAAATGTGATATATTAACAATAGTTTCTGCTAGATTTACACAAAATTGGGAGTATTATGATGTTGATAAGGATGAATATATTGTTTTACATAATGGCGTAACAAGTGTTAAAAGTGGTTATAAAATAAGGGCTTATGATTGTGCCGTTGGTAATTCAGTTAATCCTTATTCAAAAACTGTATTTACTTGTAATAATGGTTTATTTAGTAATATTTCATCAAAAGATGATGTGTGTAAACCAAGTTGTAAATTATCTGCATTAATGAATATGAGTATTACTAATAATGTGGCATCATTAGTATTATCTAATTATAGTGGTAAACCTATTGATAATAATAAGGATGGTGAAAGTGATGAAATAGTGGCAGTTGGTTTAATTAATGATGATAGTTATGCAACTGTTGATAATTATTATACAATAGACACTTGTAAAAGTGGATATAATATATATGATGGCAAAAAAGCACCGATTTTTACTTGCGAAAGTGGAAAGGGATGGAAAATTGTTAAAAATGCTTTAAATGTATGCGAGTTAGATTGTAAAAAAGCAGATTTACCAGTCAATGAAGGAGTGATAAAATGGGGTTATCAAAATAGTGATACCAATGGAGAATTATTAGAGTTTTCCATATCGTCAGTTAAGAGTGGTTCTATTATAAAACCAAAAGTTTGTGCTGGTGGGTATATATTAAGTAATACAAATACATCATATTATTTGTGTAAAAATGGTGAGTTTGTTATAAATAATCTTAATGGGGCATTAACAGTTAACAATATTTGTAGTAAATAATATTTGAATGATATGAGTAATTTATTTTATGAAAAAAAGACAAAAAATAGAAAAATGTTTTTATTTTTTGTTTTGTGTTTATTTTGTTATTTAATTTTTGAAGTGGGTAAAGGTATGATTACTAATAAATATAATGTGAAAAAGGAAAGTGTTTTAATAACAAAAACAGACGATGTATTGCCAACTTGGGATTTAAAGGATTTATATAGTGGATTGGATGATAAAAATATAAACAATGATGTTAATAAATTGGAAAAAAGAATAAAAAACTTCAATAAAGAATATACTAATAAAATTGAAGAATTAAATGGTTATCAATTGTATAAAGCACTTTTAGAGTATGAAGGAATAAGCGAACTAATAGGTAAAATTATGTCTTTTGCTTATTTAAAATATGCAGAAAATTTGTCAATAGAAGAAAATGTTTTGTTTTATCAAAAGATGTCAGAAAAAATGACAAAATTATCTTCAAATTTGATATTTTTTGATATTGAAATAAATAATCTTACAGATGAAAATTTTAAAACAAAATTAAGAGAAAGTGGAAATTTAAATAAATATTATGGAAGATATTTAAAAAATGTAAGATTGTATAAAAAACATCAACTATCGCTTGAATTAGAAAAACTATTTAATGAAAAAAGCACAACTGGTAGATCTGCTTGGTCAAGATTATTTGATGAAACTATAGATAATATGATATTTAAATACAAAGGTAAAGATTTAAATGAGGCACAAATAATGGAAATAATTAATGGAAAAGATAAAAAAGAGAGAATTGAAGCAGGAAAAGTATTTGGTGAAAAATTGGGTGAAAATATTAAATTATTAGCATATATAACCAATGTATTAGCAAAAGATAAATCAATTTCTGATGAGTGGCGAGGATATAAAACTCCAATTTCTTCAAGAAATTTAAGTAATTTAATAGAAGATAGCGTTGTTGAAAATTTATATAATTCTGTTCAAGAAAACTATAAAAATATTTCACATAGATACTACAAAATAAAAGCAAAAATATTAAATCAAGACAAATTGCATTATACCGATAGAAATGCCCCATTGCCTTTTGATGATGATAAACTGTATTCTTGGGAAGAAACTGTTAATGTTGTATTAAATGCTTATAGAGATTTTTCTCCAAAAATGGCAGAAATTGGTGAATTGTTTTTTAAAAATAATTGGATAGATGTTCCAACAAGGACAGGTAAAAGAGGTGGTGCTTTTGCACATCCAACTGTTCCAAAAATACATCCTTACTTATTGTTAAATTTTCAAGGAAAAACAAGAGATGTTATGACTTTGGCTCACGAATTAGGACACGGTATTCATATGTATTTAGCAAAAGAACAAGGATATTTTATGTCTGATACGCCATTGACTTTAGCAGAAACAGCATCTGTTTTTGGAGAACAATTGGTATTTAGATATTTATTAAATAACGAAACAGATAAAAATAAAAAAATAGCAATAATTGCCAATAAAATTGAAGATATGATAAACACGGTTGTTAGACAAATCGCATTTTTAGAATTTGAAAAAACTGTTCATAATGAAAGAAAGAAAGGTGAAATTACAGTGGATAGATTAAATGAAATTTGGATGATAGTTCAACAAAAAAGTTTGGGTGATGCTTTTGTGTTTGATGAGGAATATAAATATTATTGGTCATATATTCCGCATTTTATACATAGTCCATTTTATGTTTATTCATATGCTTTTGGAGATTGTTTGGTAAATTCACTTTATATGAGTTATATGAAAAATAGCAATGGTTTTGCCGATAAATATATAACAATGCTTTCTGCTGGCGGAAGTAAAGATTATAAAGATTTATTAAAACCATTTAATTTAAATCCAAAAAGTAAGGATTTTTGGCAAAATGGTATGAATTTGATTATTTCTTTAATAGATGAGTTGGAATTATTATTAAAAGAATAATATATTGGAGGAATTTATATGTTTACTGATTTATTTGATAATTTTTTAGATAATGTTAATGGTTTTGAGTCATTTTTTGTTGGTAAAAAAACTACAAATACTGGTGTAAAATTGGTTTATGGAGAAATAAATAAAAAAAGCTGTAAAGATTCTATAAATATTTTAAAAGATTTTTGTAAATTAGATGGAACGGAAAATGTTTTAGATCTTGGTTCTGGCATTGGTAAAATAGTTATGGCAATGCATTATACCGACATGTTTAAAAATGTTGATGGTGTAGAAATTGTTAATACACTTGTTTCTGATTGTAAAGATGTTTTAAAATTATATGGTGAAAAGTTTAATAAAGATATATCAAATATACACATATACGAAGGGGATTCTTTACAATTTGATATAAGTAATTATGATATTATTTTTTCAAATACTACTGTTGACGATAATTTTAGAAAAGCATTAACTCGCAAAATAAGTGAAGAAGCAAAACCTAATTGTGTTGTTATAAGTAGTATTAGTGCTTTTGAAAGTGATAAACTTAAATTAGTTAGAAGATTTGCAAGTAATTTTTCTTGGGGTGAGTCTCATATTAATGCATCAATAAAATTGTAAAATGGAAGAATGTGTAATTAGTAGGCTGATTCAAAACATAATTGATGGTAAAATTGTGTCTTTTCCAACTGAGACTGTTTATGCTTTGGGTTGTGATGCAAATAATATTGATGCTATAAATAAAATATATGAAGTAAAAAATAGATCAAGAAGTAAATTATTTAGTGTTTTTGTTGATATAGATTTTTTGAATGATTATGTTGTTTATGGTAATGATTTAAAAGATTTTATTTATAATGAACTAAGTAAAGGAACAACGATAATATTTGATAAAAAAAATAGCAATATTTTACCATATATTGAAAGCAATACAGTAGGTGTAAGATATCCAAAACATAATTTTACAAGATTATTATTGAAAAAACTTGGTAATTTCCCTATTGTTGCAACAAGTGTGAATAAGAGCGGTGAAGAACCATTTTGTAATTACAGTGAAATAATAAAACGGTTTAAAGGTATAGATTTTGTAGTTGATGATGCTTTGTTGGGTGATGCTGTTTGTTGTGGTAAACCATCAAAAATTGTGTCTGTTGTTGGTGGGGTGTTTGAAGTTGTAAGAGAGTAATTTGTTTTTATTATAGTATAAATACTAATATAATTTAGCATATGTGGTATTAATGGTTGGCGGCACTATTTATTTATAGGATTTTAAGATATTATTTATTAAAATATAAATTTTGTTTTTATATATAGTATTTATAGAATATAAAAATAATTATTATATTATGTTTTAGTTGTTTACCAATTCCAACCATTCATCCTCATTTATTATTTTTATTCCCAATTCTTGTGCTTTTTTCAACTTACTTCCAGCATCTTCACCAGCAACCAAAATATCCAATTTACTTGATATTCCACTTAAAACCTTTCCTCCAAGTTCCTCTGCTCTTGCTTTTGCTTCTGCTCTTGTCATATTACTCAAAGTTCCAGTAAAAAGTATTGTTTTACCATCTAATTTATTATTTATTGTAGTATTCACGTAATCAGTAACATTTATAAATTGTAATAAATCCTTAATAATTTTAATATTTCTTTCATCATCAAAATAATCAAGAATTGCATCGGCAGTTTTTCCTCCTATTCCATCAATAGCGCAAAATTTTTTATATTCTTCATTATCTCTAATACCAAACATATCTTTTTTTGAAGCTTCTTGTAATTTTTCCAATAAATTTGTTATAGAAATATAATTCTTTGCTAAAATTTTTGCGGTTATTTCTCCTAAAAATCTAACGCCCAAAGCATAAAGAAATCTATTTAAACTTATGTTTTTTGCTTTTTGTATTCCAGCAAATAAATTTTCTGTTGATTTTTTGCCAAAACCTTCACTGTAATACAATGGTAATTTTGGATAATTACTTATATCAACTGTATGTGTGGCGCTGAAAGTTTGATTGTTAAATAAATCAATTTCTTTATTGTTATCTAAATCATATTTTTGTTTTATAATATTTTCTCTTTCTTCAAGTTTAAAAATATCTGCAAATGTTCTAATTCTATTTTCATTATAAAACTTTTCAATTTGTTTTATACCTAAACCATCAATATCAAATGCATCTTTTGATACAAAATGTTTTAATCCCTCTATCACTTGTGCGGAACAATTAATTCCACCACTACATCTTATAACCACATCATCATAACTTTTTGCTAAACTTCCGCATATTGGACAAATTGTTGGAAATTCATATTTTTTACTTTCACTTGTTCTTTTGTTCTTATTTACCGATACGACTTGTGGTATAACATCACCCGCTCTTTGTATTACAACCTCATCGCCTTCTCTAATATCTTTTTTTTCTATTTCGTCTTTATTATGTAAAGTTGCATTAGAAACTATAACTCCACCGACATTTACTGGATCAAGTCTTGCAACTGGTGTTAAAGCACCAGTTCTTCCAACTTGTATATCAATTTTTCTTATGATTGTAATCGCTTGTTCTGCTGGAAATTTATGTGCTATCGCCCATCTTGGTCTATGTGCTACAAGTCCTAACCTTTCTTGTAAAGTCCAATCATTTACTTTATATACAACTCCATCAATATCATAATCCAAACTATGGCGAATTTCTTTTATATAGTTAAAATACTCCATTATTTCATTAATATTTTTACATAATTTTACATCTTTTGTAGTATTAAAACCAAAACTTTTTAAAGTATTTATTAACCCTTCTTGTGTATTTATATTAAAATCATTTGAATATTCGCCTAATGCATAAGTAAAATATTTTAAGTTTCTTTTTGCGGTAATACTTGTATCTAATTGTCTTAAAGAACCTGCTGCCGCATTTCTTGGGTTTGCAAATACTTTTTCTCCATTTTTTTGGTTATTTTCGTTTAATGTTAAAAAGTCGTTTTTTGACATATAAATTTCACCTCTAACTTCAAGTATTTTTGGTGGTGTATTTGTATTTAATTTTAATGGAAAATTTTTGATTGTTTTTATATTTTCTGTAATATCTTCTCCAATAAGCCCATCGCCTCTGGTTGCTCCACTAACAAATACACCATCTTCATATCTTGCATTAAACGAAAGTCCATCAATTTTTGGTTCGCAAAATAATTCTATATTTTCTATATTTAAAAATCTTTTACATTTGTCTATAAAGTTAATAATATCTTCTTCTTCAAAGGCGTCATTTATTGATATCATTGGTTTTTTGTGTTCTATTTTGGAAAAGTTTTCTAAAACTTTATAGCCAACTGTTTCAAGTATTCCAGTTTTGTGTTCTGGATATTTATTTTCTAATTCTCTTAATTCTCTTTTTAGTTTATCATATTCTGCATCTGTTAGTATTGGATTGTCATTTGTATAATATGCTTCGTTTGCTTTTAAAATTATATCTTTTAGTTCGCTTATTTTACTTATTTCTGTCATTTTGTAAGAAAATATTAACTAAAAGATATAATAAATGTGTTTTTGTAAATTTCAAATAATTGTTTTTGGTTGTTTATATAAATTAACGTTTACTAATCTTGATGAACGTGTTGTAGTTGTTGGTGTCCAACAAAATGATTGAATGCAGCATTACCAATTGCAAATGCTACACCACCAATAAATTGCATTAAAAGATTACCTGCAAAATCTGAAACTTTACTTAAAAAACCATCTTCTTCTTGTTGATTAAAGTTTTGGTTACAATTATAATTTTCTTCTATGTTTTCTTCTTGATTTGTTTTTTCTGCTGTATTATAATTATTAACTGTTCTTGCAGTTGCAGTAAACACAGAACCACAACTCATCCAAAAACACAAAAACAATACAAATATTTTTTTTAACATAATATATTTACCTGAATAATATTAATAACTAATAATAAAAATTATTTCCATTATTTTATTAATTTGTTTTATTCAATCATATTATTACATATATAGATATTATATGTCAATAAAAAATAGTTATTAAAAATATATTGACAATAAAGACTAATTTATTATTTTTTTAGTTTATTTATATTTAAAAATTATATTATTATATTAAATTAAAATGTTATTGAATTGTGTTTAGATAGTCATGGTTTAATTTGTATTACATTATTTACTATTGAAAATAATAAAATAAATTATATTATACATATTAGTAGTTTATTGATAACATATGTCAAAATATTTTACTATTAGTATAGGAAGTAATGGCTCCATTGTTTTATTAAATAATGGAAGTAAGATAGTTGAAAATTATTTTTTTGAAGAAATAGAGAATGAAGATAACAAAAAAATATTGGTAGATTTATTTAAAAAAAACAAAAAATTACCAGTATATTTTATATTGGATAACATTGGACAGAACTATAATTTAAAGACTTTTTCAAAAGTAAGTTTTTTTGATGCAAAGAAAATAGTTAATAGAAAATTCAAATATGACATTCCAGAAGACGACCTAAAAGAAAAAAGGTATTTAGGTTATAATAAGACTGAAAAAGAGTGGAATTATATGTTTATTTCTTCTGCTATTGATGGTTCGTTAAAAGATTGGATTAATTTTATTGCTGAAACAGACAACATTCTTAATGGTGTTTATATGCTACCATTGGAATCTGAAAAAGTTTTAAGAAAGTTAAAAAGTAAAATAAAGTTTAAAACTCAAAAAAATAAAAATTATTGGGATATTATTCTTGTTAGAAATAAGGTAAGCGGTTTTAGAGAAATAACTTTTTTTAATAATAGACTTGTTTTTACTCGAATTTTGAATGAAGATTTAACAGATCAAGAGCATTTTAATACGCAATTTAAAGAAAATATATTAAGAACCATTGAGTATCTAAAAAGGTTCTACTCAAATTTTGATGATAAATATTTAAATATATACACAATAGTTGACAATGAAGTTAAAGAATTTATTGCTGGTTCGGATGTAAAAGATACACTAAATATAAAGAATTTTTCATATTTAGAATTTGCTGGATTATTTGGTTTAGTTAAAAAACTTAATAAATTTTTGGATTGTGGTGATATAATTTTTAAAGAACTAATAATGTCTGGTAAAAAAATTATTAGTTTTTCTACAAAGGAAATGAAACAATTAGCTATTATATCAAGTGCATCTGAATTATTTAGAAAATTTTCAATATTATTATTTATTTTACTGTTTGGTATTATTGGTTTTGGTAGTGTTGGTTTTGTTAGAAATGAATATGCAATGAGAAAAAATAAAGTAAAATTAAATGAAGTTAAAAAAACTCTTGAAGATAAAAAAAAACAAGAGTTTGGTGATGGAATAGTAGATGTAGATGATATTATAGATGTGACATCGTTTTATATACAAATAAAAAATTTATATAAAAATCCATTTGATTCAATAGGCAAATTTTCAAAATCAGTAAAGGGTGCAATAGTTGTTACAAATTTAAAGTGGAAAATTGATAAAGATAGAAAAGGAATTTTATATGGTGGGAAAGAAGTTATTAACTTAGATTCGTCTCTTGTTAATAAAAGTGGAAAAATAGATGATTTGTTTAAAACTTATGAAACTATTGGTCAAATATCACAAACTGATTTTGTAAAATATAATGTTAAAATGTCAAATTTGCCACGAAATATAAATTTTAATACAAATTATTATTCATTTCCATTAAAGATAGATATTGTGGAGAAGTAGATTATGGTAGAACAAAAAAAAGCTAAAAATACAAAAAAATTTGTTTTAATAAAAAAGGTTTTTAAATTTCTTTCTATTTTAATTGTTGGTTTTGTTTTATGTTATTCTATAACTAATTTATTTATTATTAAAAATTTAAAAAAGAGATTGGCTGTAAAAGAAATAGATAATCAAATAAGTAATGTAATTAATGAAACAAGAGAGATAGACAGAAAAGTATCATTGATAAAAAAATACATAAACATATGGGAAACAGAAATATCAGCAACACAAAAAGAAAGAAATGGTGTTGATATGGAAAAAATTAAGACTTTAATTAATGATATATCAAAAAAATATTTAATCAGTAATCAAAATATTTCTTTTTCCATGCCAACACAAATACCTGAAATGAATGGTAAAATAATGAATATTTTAAATACAGAGATAATAATAACTTTTAATTGTTTAACTGAGTATTCTGTTTATTATTTATTAAATGATTTGAGAAATAGTAACTATGCATTTTTTATTGTTGAAGAACTTGATATAAGAAAAATTAAAAATATTGATAAAAATTTAATAAAAACATTGATAGAAGAGGGTAATGCTAATCTTTTGTCGGTTACAATGAAATTACAATGGTATGAACTTTCTGGTAAATAATTATGATGATTATGAAGACAATTATTATTTTATTTTTAGTGTTATTTTATAATAACCCATGTTATTCTACGATTAATGTAAATAATATTGGTAAAATAAGTAATAAAATTTATGCCGATAGTAACATTAAACAAAATAAAACCACTTTTTTGATGCCACCAGAAGTAGCAGATAATACTGAAACAACACAAAAAAATATTAATTTAACAATGCCACCAGAGGTTGCTGGTGATTTTGAAATAAAAAAAGAAAAAGAAGAAAATAATAATAATAATGTTGTGCTTCAGAAGGTTGCTGAAAATGTAGATGTAGTAGATGATGAAGTAATTATAAGCGATGAAGAAATAAAAAAAGAGGTTGAATTAATAGGCAAAAAAGTTGAAGAAAAAAACAAAGAAGAGTTGCAGAGTGCTATACAAAATGCAGATGTAACAAATAATAATGTAATAACTGATAGTGTAAACAACAAAGAAACAACAAAAGATGTTAAACAAATAGATACAATGAAAGATGTGGCAGAGGATAAAAAATCTCAAAAAAATGTAATAAAAAATAATGTTATAAATAAAAAAGCACCAAAGTTTATTAAACAAGAATCAATAAAGAATACTGTTAATAATATACAAATTAGTGAAGAAGTAATTAAAAAAGAAAATAAAAATGAAATAACAACAACCAATAACCATATAAGCAATCTAAATAATATTAACAATAATATAAATAATAAAATAGCAAATAATATATTGCCACAACAAAAAACACAAGAAAAAAAAGAAATAACTCCAATTAATGATGAATATTATGGAGTATTTGATAGTCTTTTATTTCCTGATAATATAATAAAAACAATACAAAAAGCGTTGGCATTACACAAAGACAAGGGATTTGGTAATTTTAAACAACCGGAAGAAGATGTAATGGTGGATGGTAATGGATTAGAACAATTAGACGAATTTGATAGTGAAGTTGGTAATATATATTTAAAAGCAATTGCTTATATATCAAAAAATTTTTGGACTGTTTGGATAAATGATAAAAAAGTATCTAACAGTAATAATTTAGATGAAGATAATGAATATGTTATAAAAAAAATAAATATGAATGAAGCTTTAATAGTATTAAGTGTAAGTAAATCAAAATGGAATTATATAAATTCTGCTGGTGCAATAGGAGTTGATGAATATCGTTTTAATGATAAAACAAATAAAATTGAATTTGAAATAAAATTACACCCAAATCAAACGTTTGTTTCTTCAAAGAATAATGTTATTGATGGTAAGTATAAAGGTGAGGCTGAAGTGTTAATAAATTCTGTTGATGATAAAGAATTAGATTTATTCTTAAATGACGAATTTAATTTTGATAATTTATAGTATTATAGATAAGGACTTGTATGTTACGAAAAAGAAAAATTATTATTTTGTTTTTTCTTGTATTGGTTATATTTAGTGATTTTTTGTTTTTTGATTATGATATATCGGATTTAAAAAGTTTAAAAGTTGATACAACGGATTTATATAAAAAGATTGATGGTGGAGTTGAGGCCGATTTACCTTTTTTATTTGAAGATTTGGGGTTTTATATAAGAGATTGTAAGGAATATTTTAAATATAAACCAAAGGCTACAAATGCTTTTGAGAGAGATGTTTTAAGAGATATTGATAAAAAATGTAACTTTTTAAAATATTTAAGAAATGCAAAAATTGCCCATAATAGTTTTATTGATTATGTTGATTTAAGACAATTTAATAGTTGGGATAAAGAGTTATTTTTTAAATATACTTGCAATAAGGACAGTAAAGATTATAAGGAAGTTATAAATAAATATACTAATGTTAAAGAATTAATAGACAATGATATACTTGATATAAAAGTTGTGGAGCCAAATAGAATTATTGTTTATAATAAATTTTTAAATAAAACTTTTCAAATAAGAGATTTATTTAGAGCAAATTTTAATGATACCTCTAAGACAAAAGATATTTTATTAGAAATATCAGTTGCTGATGATGCAAATAATTATGTTGAGTGTACAAAGTATATTGCATTTACAAGAGATAATCATAAGTCTATAATGAAGGAAGAAAAGGTTCCTTTTAGAAAGAGTAAGGTTAGAAATTAATATTGTTTTAATTTATCTATTAAATATAAAAAGTAAAATTGTATTACACAATCTTTTTAATAAAATATAATTGGCTTATATAATGTTTAGTATTTGATTGCTTATGAAGATTTTATAGTAAAAATACTAATTAAAATTTTATTCCACCAGTTAGTATAAACAGTATTTGTCCGCAATCTTGATTCTTAAATTCATTTGACAAAAATACAGTTGTATACTTTATATAAAATTCTTTAAACTCAATAATTGCTCCAGCACTAATTTCATAAACAAAAGGTTTTTTATTAACATCTTTTCTTCTATCTCCAATATTTCCATCTAAAAAAGTATCGTAAAATATACTATTTAAACCAACACCGCCAAACACATAATAATTAAAATTATTATTATTTACAAATCCAATGGTATCATTATTTATTCTGTGAGATGAAAAATTACCAAAAATATCCAAACCATATCTAAACTCAAAATACTGCTTTATATTTGTGTGCGGAGTTCCAAAATTAATTGTAGATTTTGATAAGATATTAAAATTGTTTTTATTAAAATTTATATTATATAATTCTCTTATATGTGAATATGTTAACATAAATAACAATTCATTATCAATTTGAGTTTTCCAACCCATAGGTTTAGGACTTCCAATTAAATCATGTATCTTTTTTTGTGCTTCTTCTGCCAAAGAATTTGCACCAGTAGTTCCAATAGAAAAACCAAACAAATTTATGATATTGCTTTTATAAAAAAAGTTTTTATTTAAGTAAAAATATAAATAACCAGCATAAGGACGATCAATTTCTTCTGGAAATTCAATTTCTATATCACTTGCAGTAAATATTTTTTGTCCTATACCAAAAGAATAATTATAAAATTTTATGCCATCATCTAATAAGTCAAAATTTTTACTCAAAAAAGATAATTGTATACCGTTTGTATAATATCTATCTTTACCATAAACTGAATCATTTTCATAAGTTAAAGAAAAATTTTGTAAAAAGTTATTTTCTTTACTACAAACGTTTACTATACATAGCAAATATAAACAATAAAATAATATCTTTTTCATAACTAAAATTTTATATTTAAAGCAATATTATAACCCAAATTACCATCATTATCAACCATTGGGAAGGAATGTATGGCAACTTTTTGTTCCTCAATTAATGATTTATCTTTAATAAACAAACTACTAATTTCAGTTATTGGGTCCATTAAAAACAAAGCAACATGCCCTAATTTTGTTGAATTAAATAATTTATAATCATTATTCAAAATCTTCCTTTTTGATAAATAAAATAATTCACCAAAAATAGAACCAACGACCGGAGTTATTATTAAATCTTGTTTAGATGGAACTTCCGCAAATGCTTCTATGCCATATTCCCAAAAAACGGTTGATAAAAAGCAAGAAAAGCCAAAAGAATACAAAACACCAAGTCCGGACGATCTTGCTGCCATATAATAAACAGCGCCCCAGTAAGGATGTGTTATCCAATTTAAAAACCAATCATCTTTATCTTTTACTGGCCCTTCACGAACATTCTTTTCCCATTTTTTAAATATGTTGCTTGCATCATCTTTATCCCAATTTGTTATACTTTCTGGCAATAAATACAAAATACCGGCTCCAGCAATAGAACCACCAAACATTATTAAAGTATCAGTTTTTAATAATTTTGTATTAATATTTGTTGTATGGATTGTATATTTATTATTATATACATCTAAAAAATTCTTTTCACTACAAATACCATTTTTTATAGTACAACAAAAAATAACTACTAATAATATAACTTTCTTCAACTTGAATTAAAAAATTAACATATATACATTTATAATAATGATTATTGAAATAAAGTCAATTATTTTTATAAGTTTTTATTTTAAACAATATTATTGTATACAATAAAAGTAACACATTGACTATAAGTTTCTAATTAATTATTTTATATATACTTTTAATATATGCTATTTATATCATTTTTTTTCTTGATTTTTATAATTAAATACTTTATCATCCCACTAAGTATATTATTTATTAATTAACAATTAAGGAAGTGTTATGTCAAGAACTTGTGATTTAACAAATGTTGGTGTTTTAAGTGGAAACAAAGTTTCACACTCTGCAATAAAAACAAAAAGAAGATTTTTACCAAATTTACAAAATGTTTCTTTAAAAAGTGATACTTTAAATGTAAATTTTAACTTAAAAATTAGTGCGAAAACTTTAAGAACAATTAATAAATATGGTTCAATTGATTCTTTTTTAGTGAATTATGGTTACAATAAATTAAGTGAAAAAGGTAAAGAATTAAGAAAAAAAGTAATGAAAAGATTAATTGAAACTAATAAATTAGAAGAAGTTAAGATAATTAAAAATAAAAAAGTAGCAAAAGCTGAATAGTTTTTATTATGAAAACAGTTTTAGTAGGAATGTCTGGCGGAGTCGATAGTTCGGTTTCCGCCATAAAACTTTTAAAAGAAGGTTATAATGTTGTTGGTGCTACATTATCTATGGGTAGGGGGTGTGATATTAGTGCTATTGTTGATGCTAAAATTGTTTGTGAAAAGTTAGGTATTGAACACCATGTGATTGATGTATCTTATAATTTTAAAAATAAAGTTATAGACTATTTTGTAAATTCATATTTAAATGGCGAAACGCCAAATCCTTGCTCTGTTTGTAATAGAACAGTAAAATTTCAAGAAATGATTAATTTTATGAAAAAAATTAGTGCTGATTATATTGCAACAGGTCATTATGCTAAAATAATTTATAATGGTAATAAATACGAATTACACAAAGCAGATTGTTTAGAAAAAGACCAGTCTTATTTTTTATCTACTATAAAATATGAATTTTTACAATATATAAAATTTCCTTTGGCTGAAGAAATTTCAAAGAATAATACAAGGGAAGAGGCTAAAAATGTTGGATTACATGTGTTTGATAAACAAGATAGTCAAGATGTTTGTTTTATAGATAATAATGATTATAAAAAGTTTTTAATTAGTGTAGATGATAATATTTGTAAAGAAGGTGAAATAAAACACTTAAATGGTAAAATATTAGGGAGACATAATGGTATAATAAATTATACAATAGGACAAAGAAAAGGGCTTGGTGTATCTTATAATAAACCGATCTTTGTTGTTAAATTTGATATAAAGGATAATATTGTTTATGTTAGTGATGATGAAAATGATTTATTTAATGATATTTTTTATATAAATAATTTGAATAAATTAACAGAAATTAAGGAAAATTATGAATATACTGTAAAAATTAGATCTACTCACTCTGGGCAGTTGGGTAAAGTTGAGTTGATTAATGAAAATGAAGCAAAAATTGTGTTAAATGAAAAAACAAGAGCGATAACAAAGGGACAGTTGTGCTGTTTGTATGATGGTTCAATGGTTGTTGGAAGTGGATATATTGGGTAGTTTTGTATTATTTGTGTTATTTAATTGTATTATATAGATTTATTAAGTTTATTGTTACTAAATAGTTACTATTATAGTATAATATTATTTGTTTAATAATAATTAACTATATTTATGTGGATTATTATGGTTGAATTAGTGTTATAAGTAAGTGGCGTGGTGTTAATATGGTATTTATTAAGTAGATTGATTGGTTATTGAAGTTGAATATATTTGCAAAATTGGTGTTGCTTATTTTTGTATTTTTTTCTTTTTTGTGAATTATTTACTTAATTTACCTTAATTACTTGTTTGTTTTTTAGATATTTTTTTCTTTTCTTTTTTATTTTTATTGTTTCTTCTCTTTTTCCTTCTTTCTTCTTCTTTTTATCTTCTTTTTCTTCCTTTTCTTCTATTTTTTTTATTTATTCCGCCTTTCTTCATTCAATCAAGTGGTTGAAAAGTATTATTAAGATATAAATTATTTTTTATTTCCTCTTTTCTCTCTTTCTCTCCTTGCCTTCTTCTTCTCTTCTCTTTATTTATTTCGCCCCATTTATTCAACCACTTGGTTGAAGGAACATAATTAATACTAAATAAAACTTACTAAAACAATTAGTATAAAAGTTAAACGTAAATAAAGTGGGATATAATAGTTAGAGTATAACAATTAAAATAGAGCGATTTTTGTATTTTTTTGTTTTTTTGTTTGCTTTTTCTTTTAATAATACTCTTTAATACTCTTAATTCTTCTTTTATTTTTTACTTCCTTTTTTTATTTTTTTCTATTTCTTATATAAGTTTACTTTATAATATTTATTTTTATTATATATAATTATAATAATATACAAATTATATATTATTTTTTTACACTTTATAAAAAATATTAATATATTCCTTGACTTTTTGTTAAAAATACGTATAATACTGACTAATTATTATGTTTATTATTTTGTTGTAAAATAATAAATGGCTTTGTATTAATTTTGAGTGAGGAAGATATGGATGCAGTACAACCAACACAAGTAGAAATAGATGGAAAAACATACACCTTAACAGTAGGTGATAAACCAATTAATTTTAAAGAAGTAATTGATAGTATTGGCAAAAATAAAATAAAATGGCCAGGTGACAAAAAAATGACTGCAGAAGAAGTTGCTAAGGCTATTATTGATAAATTGTTGAAAAAAAATATTGGCAAGGAAAAAGAAGGTAATATAACTGTATCACCTAATGATTTTATTATATTTATTTTAAAAAATTTTAATGAAGATAATTTACACCACATAGAAGTTATAGGCTATAAATTAGCAGTCGAACAAGAATATGCTTATGCACAATGTAATTATGGAGTTTGTCTTTATAATGGAAAAGGTGTTAAGCAAAATTTAAAAGAAGCAGCAGAGTATTTTAAAAAGGCAGCGGATAAAGGACATGCTTATGCACAATATGATTATGGACTTTGTCTTTATAATGGAAAAGGTGTTGATCAAAATTTAGAAGAAGCAGCAAAGTATTATAAAAAGGCAGCTGATCAGGGACATGTTTATGCACAATATAAGTATGGATTTTGTCTTGATTTTGGAGAAGGTGTTGAGCAAAATTTAGAAGAAGCAGCAAAGTATTATAAAATGGCAGCGGATCAGGGACATGTTTATGCACAATATAATTATGGAGTTTGTCTTTATAAGGGAAATGGTGTTGATAAAAATGTAGTAGAAGCATTAAAATATTATTTATCAGCAGTAGTGTTAGGAGATAAAGAAGCAAAAAGCAGCCCTAAACATTTATTACAATTCAACCCAAATCTCCAAATAATAATAGGTGGTAAAACATATAATTCAGAAAATATCAAAGGAAAAATTGATGAACTTATAGAAGCAGTAAAAAATGAATCAAAAGGGGATAAAGGAAGTTTTGAAGAACTTGGAGATAATAAAGCAAAGACGGAAGCAATATTTAAATTTTTGGAAGGTAGAATTCACACAAATAATAAAGCAATACAATCAGAAGAAGAAGAGAAGAAAGAAGAAGAACAAGACAAAGAAGAAGACAAAGAAGAGAAGAAAAAAGAAGAACAAAACAAAGAAGAAGGCCAAAACGAAGAAGAAGACAAAGAACTAAACGAAGAAGAAAACCAAGAACAATCAATCAAAGAAGAGCAAAACAAAGAAGAAGAACAAAACAAAGAAGAAGAACAAAACAAAGAAGAAGAACAAAACAAAGAAGAAGGCCAAAACGAAGAAGAAGACAAAGAACTAAACGAAGAAGAAAACCAAGAACTAAACGACAACGAAGAAAAAGAACTAAAACAAGACCAAGAGCAAAACGATGACGAAGAAGAACAAGACAAAGAAGAAAACCAAAAGAAAAAAGGAGAAAACCAAGACCAACACGACGACAAAGAAGAAAACCAAAAGAAAAAAGGAGAAAACCAAGACCAACACGACGACAAAGAAGAAAACCA
>JAGAUJ010000029.1 GCA_017620845.1 Rickettsiales bacterium
CTTCTTTAAAAAAAGAAACATTGGATAATTGGTTAAAGAATAATATGAAGTAAAATATTATGTTAAGAAACAAAATAAGAATCTCTTTATTTATAGGAGATTCTTTTCAAAACTTAACATAACTAAATTCTTAACATAAATTAAAAATCAGAGAAAGTTTTCCACAATCTCTGATTTTTTTACTTTAATTTAAATTTTACCGGAACTCAAACATACAGTAAAAAAGAGTAAATAAATTAAATTGGTTGAAATTAGATAAAATATGCACAAAATAATTTTATCTAATTTTTTTCTTCTCTAATCACAAAATATTATTTCACTACAAAAAGACCATTTTATAGGTTTAAAAAAATTTCAAAAATATAGTGATTTCAAAGAACAATTGTAGTATAATTTAATCATCAAATCTTAATTGAAAATTAGTTTGTAAATCATTAAGATCTGAGATGGTTGAAGTGAGTGATTTTAATAGATTAGCACTTACTTCTTTTATTTTGAGTTTTAATGATTTAGTTAATATATTTCCTAATTCTAGTAATTGTCTAATAGTATGAGCAAATTGAATAAAATAGTAATGGCATTTCATAGAATTATCATTTCTACTATTTAAGTGAGTTATATCAAACGTTCTATGTTTTTGAGTATAAAAACCTTCATTTTCTATTTTCCATCTTTGTCTACCAAGTTTAACTACTTTATCAATATTATCATCATTAACTTGTATATTACTTATATATCTAAATGTAGTTATTTTATTTTTCTTTGTTTCAATATATTTGAACACATTAAAAATATTTTTGTTAAATTCTATATTAGAAGATAAAAAATAATTTGGTTTTGTTGTTTCGTTTAATAATCTAATATTGCCTTCAAAAGCATCATTAATTTCTTTTAATCTGTCTGGTTTTAAATTAAAAATATAAAACCAATGATAATTTTTACAAATATTAATAATAGGAGTAGTTGCATATAAGCCATCACCAGTAATAATAAATTTATACTTTGGATAATTTTCCTTAATACGTTTAATCATTCTTTTAAATGCTTTTGTTTCACAATCTTGTTTTTGTTTTTCAGTTAACATTTTTTTATTTTCAATGAATTCAGAGTCTAAACTAATAACTATGTTACCAACAACTAATTTGCATTCTAAAACATACTTATAGTATGAGACTTTACCATCTTTATGTTTTCTTTGTAAGCAATTACCATTCAAATTATAATTATGATTTGATAGACCTGTACCATCAAAAAGAAGCTGAAAAGCACCTTCAAATTTATATTTATCAAACATTTTTGATCTTAATAAAGTTTTAACAATATATTTTTGAATATCTTTAAGTTCAGATATTTTAATGTTCATAAATACATCTTGAATAGTTTCCCAATAAGGAAGTTCAGCCAGTTTAGCACTACAAATATTAGATATATTTTTAATACATGCATCAGTATTGAACTCATCTGATGAAATATCAGAAAGTGAAGTTAATCCACAAATCAAACCAAATAATCTCGTTACACAAATAGTTTTCATATTATATGTAATATATGATTGATGTCTAACATCAGTTAATTTTTCAAACTTATCAAGTAAATTAGGTAAATATTTTTTTATTATAGAATATAACTCAATAATTAAGTTTTTATCTTTTCTTAGTTCTCTTCTTTGTTTTCTGTTCATTACTACATACCGCCTTTATTATGTAGTAATTATATCAAATTTCTTTGCGAAGAAATTTTACTCTTTTTTACTGCAAACATATGTTATGATTGAAATTCAAAATATAATTTGCTATAATGAATATGTAAGCAAGACTTACATAAAATAAAAAGGAACACTTAATTTCGGATTGTTAAGTGATTACCTAGAATAAGTATTCACCAAAACCCCGTGTTTATGGTGTTTTTATTTTAACACATTCATTTTAATAATAATGTAGAATAAAATAAAAATAATTATAAATAAATTAAATATTATAAAATATAATAATTTTTTATTCACATTAACCACCTCTTTCTATTACTAGAGTAGA
>JAGAUJ010000003.1 GCA_017620845.1 Rickettsiales bacterium
CTGTCAAGCAAACAAAATACACTTGTTAGATCCAAAAGCAATTGGAACATTAGATAGTTATTTAGTAAAAGAACTTACTGATGACAATATTAAAGAATTTTCAGCAGAACAATTAAATGTCATTGCTGGTAATATTCAACATGTGGAACTTAAATCATTCCAAAAAATTAATCCAGAAGTAATTAAAGACCTCAATGATACATTTTTTAATAATATTACCGAAGATCAAATTGATGTATTATCACAAGAACAATTAATTGAAATAGTTAAAAACAATAAATTACATTTATTAAAAGAAGAAAATATTAGAACATTTATTGCAAACAATTTTAATAAAGAATTTATTGACAAATTCAAAACAGAAGAACTAACAAGTCAAATAAATTCATTGGGAAATAAATTTTTTGATTATATTACAGCAGAACAACTACAAAATATCAAACCAGAAATATTTAAAAAAATAGACCAAGAATATTTAAAATCATTAACAGCAGAACAACTAAATGCTTTATATAGATCAAACCCAGAAATAATGAATTCACTTCCCAAAAACATTATTAACATCATAAGTGACAATGCATTTAATAATTTAAGCGATAACATCTTACAAATACTCACAGCAGAACATTTACAAGATATAAATGAAACACGAGTAGATTATATTGTAAAAAATGGCAAACTATCTTTATTGAATAACGAAGCAATAGAAGTTATTAACAATAAAATACAATTTTTTAAAACACAATCAACAAATATTAGTGACAAACTTGTTGATGGTGTTAAGAATATACTTTCAAATGATCAACAACAAAGAATAGAAAATATTGCCAAAGAATTAAATAATTTACATGAACAAAAAAGATTAAATATCTTATCAGCAGAAGCAATAGCAACACTTCAAATGAATGAAATTGGTGAAAAAATAAAAGATGAAACAGTAAGCGATATAGCAAATTTAGACATAAAAACTAAGACACATGAAGATAATATTGAACAAACAGAATCAGTATTAGATAATACAATAATTGATAGATATGCCCAAAAAAACAATAAAGAACATACACTCACTCAAAATGATTTTAATACAGCAATTAATGGATATATAAAAAACGAAAAATATAAAAATTTACAAAATTATTGTATAGAATGGGCCAAAAAAGATGATAATAGTAGGGCAAAAATTACAACTGCACTTTACAATGAATTAAATAAATGTAAAAATAATATATACGGCACAATAGATAAAATAGAAATATTAAAACTATTAACTTTTACAGAAGTCAACGAAGAACAAAATATTTCCAATTATAAAAAACTTGAACAAGAAATAAAAAAACTTGCTAATATGAGTCCAGACACAATAGACGGTCAATATCAAAAAATAAAAGAGTTTTCAAAATTAGCACAAGAAGAAAATTTTGACATAGATTTCTTAGAAATGATAACACAAGAAAATATCAAAAATATGGAAACATTTATCAAAAAATACTATACGACAACAGAAAGAAACTCTTTAGATGATGATTTAAAAAAATTATATTCCAATATTTTAATGGATCAGGCAAATATTATTGCAAAAAAATATGAAAAAGATATTGACTTTACTAAATTTGAAAAATTAAGTCAAGAAAACGTAGATGAAGAAGACAAAAAGCAAATAGAATATAGTTTAACTGAAAAAGAAAGGTTATATTTTAACACATTACAAAAAGCATACGAACAAACACCAGACTTAGAATCTAATGTAAAATCTTGGGTAACACCAGTATTACAAACAGCAGTCAAAGCCATCGGCGCATATTTTGCCACAAAAATAGTTGCAGGAGCAACAAAATCAACTGGTGCTACTATTGCTACCGGAGCGGCTGCTGGTGGAGCCGTTATTAAAGACATTGCGGATAAATATAATAGAAAAAGTTTTTTTGCAAATATAAATGGCTTCCATAAAGAAGAACGAGAGAAAGAAGATAGCACGCTCAAAAAAATATGGAAAAGGACAAAAACAGTTGCCTATTATAGTATGGCACATGTATGGGTTCAAGCCGGAAAAGGTATAGCAAAAGCATATAGAAAATATAAAGGTATTCCAGAAACCGGATTTAATAATGACACAAGAAAAAAACCTCTTGAACTAAGAACACATACTTTTAAAAAGAATACTATAAAAAATTATTTCTCTAAAACAAAAACTCACATAAAAGAAACACAGCAAAAAGACTTTGAATCGATGAATAAAAAATTAACAGAATTAAAAACAAGAGAGGCAAAAGTTATAAAAGATTTTATAAAAGTAAAAGCAGATGCTGTTGATATTGAAGCTAAAAGAAAAATCGCTGAATTATATAAAAAATACCCAGAATTTAGAGATTTTGGCGATATGGGACTTAAAGATAAATTACTTAAAATAAAAAATATAGCAGGTCAAGTTGGAAAGGCTTTTATATCTAGCGTGCTTGATGTAGCAACTGTTGGTTATGGATCAGAATTTTATAAAAAATACATTGGCGAAGCAGGAGTTGAAGAAAAAGTTAAAAGAGAAAAAAAACTTGCTGAATTTAAAAAAGAATTGGAAGCAATAAATAAAGAAACTTGTGAAAAAATTAATAACTTAACAAAAGAACAAGTAAGAAGATTAAGTGCTCTCAATGAAAGAGATCAACAAAATGTTGAAGAAGTAGAACAAAAACACCAAGAAGAAATAAATAAACTTGAAAGTGAATTTAATAATTTTGTTGGTAAAAATAAAATAAAAAATAAAGTTTATGAATGCTATGAAGTTGGAAATATTGACAATGATTTAAAAATAGATAAAAAAATAGATAAAAAAATAGATAAAACCACTGGTCTTTTACCAAGCGTTGTGAATTTAAATGCGAATTCAAAAAACCCACAAGAAGATTTTGAAAAGGCATATAATCAAGTTGTAAGTCTTATGCTTAATGAAAATATTGATCAAAAAATTATTTTTAACAATTTGAATGTAATGCTTACACAAATAACAGAAATGGTTAATAATGGTATTTTAAGTAAAGAAGATATTAAAGATAGAGATATTCCTTTATTAATTGCAGCAAAAGTTTGCAAAGATCAACTCAAGGGCAGCAAACCAGAACAAGTTATGCTTGAAACAACTGAACAATATTACGAACAAAGACAAGAAGAACTTGAAAATGATAAACTTAAAGATTTAATGAATGGTAAATCTGGAATAGAAGTAATAAATGAACAAAGTTTTGTGGAAAAAATAGAAAAAGAAAAGGAAAAAAAAGAAGACACAAAAGAAGTTATAAACGACTTATAAAACATATAAGGATTAAGTAGTAAACTTAATCCTTATTATTTTAAGAAACAATTTCAACTAATTTAATATTATTTATTTCACCAGCATTTGCATTTAGCATTGACATCTCCAATGTATCATTGTCAAATCGAACAGGAACATCAAATTCAAAACTTGCAGTAACTATTTCATTTACTGGAACTGGGTTGCTAAACACCACCTTACCATCCACATAATTAATTTTTAAATTATCATTATAATTTACCCCATTAACAAATATATCTACTGTTGATTTTACTGGTTTTGTGATTTTCCTTATATAAGTAATATTTTCATTATCTAAAATGGTTGTATAACTTTTTATTAATTGAAATTCTTTCGTTTCCCCATCTCCAATACCTATTGTTTGATTTGTTGCACTATAATCAAGCCAATCTTTAAATCTAAAACCAATTGCCCTACCCTTTACAAGTTTAAATAATTTTATTATTGAATTTATATCTTCTTTTGTTTTTATTCCAGTAACAATATTATATGATAGTAAAGGTTCATCTCTATTTGATATTCTTTGTTCTCTACCATTTTTAGATTTGTTAATATTTGTGTTATATTCTATATAATATTTTGATCTTATTGATATATTTTTAGGAAAAGATATTTCATAAAACATAAAGTTATTTTAGTTGTTTTTGTTTATTTAAAAAAATACAAAATAAGTTGGAAGTATACATTTTGCCTATAAAACAATACAGCAAACTTAGTCCAACTCAATCTTTAAATAAAACATACTAAAAAAGGATGGTAGCGAAGGGGGGGCTCGAACCCTCGACCTACGGATTATGATTCCGACGCTCTAACCAGCTGAGCTACTTCGCCATAGACACCTATAATTATATTGTTTATTTTTAAATTGTCAAGAAAAATGAAATTGGAAAAAAATACTTTAATATTTAATAATTAGAATTGTATATTATAACTAAAAATAATTTTATTAAAAAACAACTAATAACTTATAAGGTAAATAACCTACCTCAATACAAGCATAATAGGTATTGTTGGAATAACAATAACTGATAATAAATAATAAAATAAAAATGTAAAAATGAAAAATTATTACAATTTTATTACAAGGGCAACTGATTTTTTATTACAGTATTTTTTATGAAATTCTTAAACTATTGAAAATAAAGACTTCTTGATGGTGCCACAAGAGGGACTCGAACCCCCGACCTACTGATTACAAATCAGTTGCTCTACCAGCTGAGCTAATGTGGCACAACTTGATTGTAATATTATAAAAATAAAAAATCAAGCGAAATATTATAATAAAACTTTATTATTTTTAATCTAAAACAACAATCAACTTTTAAACAAATACGTAAATTTTAACAATATTAAAAACAAAATAAACTCATTTACAACACCCATCACCATATAAAATCCATTCCCACCCACATAATTCAATACAAAACCCCAACACCACAAAAATAATTCTTTATTTTTTAAAAAAATAAAATATTATCGTTTTACAATTGATATATTATATAGTTATGGCAAAAAAAATATTGATAATAGATAGCAATCCATCAAGATTTAGTTATACTGCCTGTCTAGCAGAAGAATATGAAATAAACGCAAAAAATAGTGGTTTTGAAGTAGAAATATTAACATTGCGAGATATGGAATTTGACCCAATATTACATTTTGGTTATAATAGATCACAAGCATTAGAACCAGATTTAAAAAAAGCACAAGAATTAATACAATGGTGCGAACATCTTGTTATTGTTTCGCCAGTATGGTGGTATAGTATGCCAGCACTTTTAAAAGGTTTTATAGATAGAGTATTTTTACCAAATTTTGCATTTTCAGTAAAAACTTCACCAAAAAGACAATTAACAAAATTATTAAAAAACAAGACAGCAACAGTTATATACACATATGGCGGACCTAAAAAAAATATGGCAAATAATTATAAAGATCCATTTGGTCTACAATTAAAACAAGGTTTATTATATTTCTGTGGTTTTAAAAATATAAATACTTATCCACTTTATGAAACAGTTGGTTTCAACAACATAAGAAGAAGAGCAAATTTTATTGAAGAAGTCATTAAATTAGGCAAACAAGGAAAATAAATATGTATAACGAAGAAAACAAAACAATATTAAAAGAATTAAATACATCTATTAATAATATAAGAGGTTGTCTTTGACATAGATAAAATAAAAGAAAAAATAGAGTCGCTAAATAAAGAAGGTAATAGGGTGGATCTGTGGGAAGAGGACAATAAGAAGAAGGCGGGTTCTATTTTAAAGGAAAAAAATTATTACACAGATTTATATTCAAAATACACACAATTTTATGATGAAATAAGTTATTACAATGAATTAATAGAATTATCAAAACAAGATGAACAACTTGATATAGATATAAACAAAGAATTAAAAATATTAAAAATTAACATTGAAGATTTTGAAATAGAATCAATGTTCACAGAAAGTGATGACAAAAATGATTGTTTTTTAGAAATAAATACTGGCGTTGGCGGAACTGATGCTTGTGATTTTTCAAATATGCTTTTAAATATGTATTTAAAATGGTGTAAAAACAACAACTTTTCGGTAAATATTATAAACTTACAAGATGGTGACGAAGCAGGTATCACAAATGCAGTTTTACAAATAAGTGGAATAAATGCTTTTGGTTGGTTAAAAAATGAAAGTGGAGTTCATAGATTAGTTAGAATATCTCCATATAATGCAAATGGAAAAAGGCAAACAAGTTTTTCAAGTGTGTGGGTTTATCCAGTAGTAAACAATGAAATAAAAATTGAAATAAATGAAAACGATTTAAAAATTGATACTTATAAATCATCTGGCGCTGGCGGACAACATATAAATAAGACAGATTCGGCAGTTAGAATTACACATTTACCAACAAAAATTGTAGTTCAATGTCAAACACAAAGATCACAACATCAAAATAAAGAAGAGGCAATGAGATTGCTAAAATCAAGACTTTATGAATTAGATAGACAGAAACAACAAGAAGAAAAAGACAAATTAAATAATAAAAAAACAAACAATGGCTGGGGTTATCAAGTTAGAAATTATGTTTTACATCCATATCAATTAGTAAAAGATTTAAGAAGTAATTATGAAGTAAATAATTTTGAAAAAATGCTAAATGGAGATTATTTAACCGATTTTATGAAAAGTTTAATTAAATTATAAAATGAAGAAAGTTATATTATTTTTATTTAAATTATTTTTTCCAATATTTATAATTATACCTATTGGTATTTTTGCAATGTTTTTTTATTATACAAAAACAACACCACAAATTGATAATATATCAAATATAAATAATGGAAAAATAATTGATATTTTATATTCAAATAATATAGATAAAATAAAAACTTATAGCAATTCAAATATTGAAAGTTTATCATATCAAGAAATACCAAGAGACTTAGTAAATGCCTTAATTGCAACAGAAGATAGAAAGTTTTTTGAACATAGTGGAGTTGATTATTTTGGTATTTTAAGGGCAATGGTAGTAAATTTTAAACACGGACATTTAAAACAAGGCGGAAGCACTATAACACAACAATTATCTAAAATGATTTTAAAAGATAGTAGTAAAACTTTTAAAAGAAAATTTAAAGAATTAATTTTAACAAAAAGAATTGAAAAACATTTTACAAAAGAAAATATTTTAACATTATATTTATCCATGTCTTATTTTGGTTCTGGAAAATATGGAGTAAAGGAAGCATCAAGATTTTATTTTGGTAAAGAATTAAGTGAGTTACAACTTGAAGAATGTGCTATGCTTGTTGGTTTGTTAAAAGCGCCATCTAAATATAATCCAACAAATGATACAGAATTAGCACAAAATAGAACAACACAAGTAATTTTAAATATGCAACAAACAGGCTTTATAGATAAAAATGATATTTTGTCTTATATCATTCCAGACTTACATTTTGATAAAATAACTTATTCACAAGCTAAAAGTCAAAATTATTTTTTCTCTGACTGGGTTTATAATCAAATTGAAGAAATTGGGATAAATAAATACACTTCAAAAATAAATATTTCTACGACACTTGACTATAATATACAAAATGCAGTTATTAATATAGTAGATAATTTTGTAAAAACTCATAAAACAAAAATTGGAAAAAGTGAAATTGCAGTTTTAGTTATGAATAAAAATGGTAAAATACTGTCTATGATTGGTGGAAAAGATTATAATATAAGTCAATTTAATAGAGTGCTATATGCAAATAGACAAACAGGTTCCCTGTTTAAACTGTTTATATATCTTACTGGTTTTGAAAATGGCTTAAAAATTAATGATGTATTTATTGATGAACCTATAAAAATTGCAAACTGGTATCCTGAAAATAATGACTCAAAATATCGTGGTCAAATTAGCGTTAAAGATGCTTTTGCTTTATCATCAAATTCTGTTGCAGTTCAAATTGCAGATTATTTTGGTATTAATAAAATAATTAAAAATGCTAAAAAACTTGGTATAGTAAATGATTTTAAAAATGATTTAACTATAACGCTTGGAAGTCAAGAAAGCACTTTATTAGATATGACAACTGCTTATGCTACAATAGTGAATAATGGTATTCCAGTTTTTCCTTATGCAATAAATCATATTATAGTAGATGGAAATATCGTTTATAAAAGAAATGCACCGGAAAAGAAAGCAATGTTTGATAAAACAACTATTGAAAATATGCAGTATTTGTTGTATAGTGTTGTGAATGAAGGAACCGGTAAAAATGCAAAAATAGAAAGTTTGATTGAAAAAACTAAGGCTTATAATATGATGAATGAAGACAATAAGTTTTTTATAGGTGGAAAAACTGGAAGCACTCAAAATAATAAAGATGCTTGGTTTATAGGTTTTGCAAATGATCTTGTTATAGGTATTTGGATGGGAAATGATGATAATACTGCAACAAATAGAATTATGGGCGGAAATCTTCCGGCAATGCTTTGGAAAGAGATTGTGGAAAGTATAAATTAAGAAAATCATATATCATATTAATACCTAACTAAATACTAAAAACAAATAAAGACAAATATTACAAATATCACAATGATCAATTACTACCAATAAAAATCCACCAATAAAACACATATTGGTGGATTAACTTAAAAGGAGGCAATATAATTTTAATATATATTTATTTATTTTGCAACTAAAAAATTAATAAAAATTATATCATGTATGTTATAAATAAAAAAATATAATAAAAACAACAATAGTTAAGTGTTTAATTATCTTTATTATAGTATATTAATATATATTAATAATATATATTGTAACAATACTAATATAAATTTTATGTAATTATAATAATTAATCAAATAATCAAACCAAAACACACACATTACAATCTTAATATGAACTACTTTATATTATTGCAATAAATTAGTTTATCTCATTATCTATCGCATATTTTAATATATCAACAGCAACGGGAGCGGCCGCAACAGAACCATCACCACCATGTTCAATAACAACACTTATTCCATATATCGGATCATCAAATGGTGCAAAACCAATAAATAAACTATGATTTTTAAATCTATCGTCAAGTTTTTCATCTTCACTTAAACCACTTTCCAATTTTTCTCTTGTTTCAAAAGATATAACTTGTGCAGTTCCAGTTTTACCAGATATTTGATACTTTTTATCTTTTGGTTTTGTCCAACGAGCAGTTCCTTTTTTGGCATTAATTACATTATACATACCCTGCTTTACAATATCTATATTATCTTTATTAAACATCGCTTCCAAATTATACAAATTTTTATTATAATCTTTTACAGGACTATTATATATCAAAAATGGTTTAATTGGATAACCACCATTTGCTATTCTTGATACAGCCACTGCCATTTGCAGGGGATTTACTAATATATAACCCTGCCCTATTGACATATTAATTGTGTCACCTTTTGTCCAAGATTCTCCATAATTTTTTAACTTCCAAGCATGATTTGGCAAAACACCAGCATTATATTCTAATAAATTAATACTAAAATCTTCACCTATACCTAATTTTTTTGCAGTATTATATATATTACTAACACCAGCATATAGGCCAATATTCGCAAAAAATATGTTACAAGATCTTTCCAATGCCTCTACAATACTTAATTTTCCATGTCCATGATCCTTCCAAGTCCAACACTTAAATAATTGTTTTCTTGTTATATTCATAATACCTTTACAATCAACTTCTTTCTTTTTATCCCAACCATTCTCCAATGCAGATATTGCAACTATTGGCTTAAAAGTAGAACCCATTGCATACAAAGCACTTATTGTTTTATTAAACATTGGTTTTTTAACGTCGTTAATCAAACTATTCCAATAATCACTTGAAATACCATCAACAAACTGGTTTGTATCAAAAGATGGTGTAGATACCATAGATAATATTTCGCCAGTTTTAACATTCAAAACAACAATACCAGCCCTTAAGTTTTCAACTCTTTTATAAATATATTTTTGTAAATTTAAATCCAATGTTAATCTAATATCTTTACCCTTTTCTGCACCTTTTCTATCCAATTCTTTTAATGGAACATTAAAGGCGTTAACTTCTGTTTTTTTATAACCAGATTTTCCAGTTAATCTTGAATTAAAAGACGATTCTAAACCATTTTTACCTATCTTAAAGTTTGGATGTAATAAAATATCTTTTTTTACTTTTTGTGATAATTTATTTATATCTTTATCATTTGGCGTAGAGACATAACCCAAAATATGCGCAAATTCTTTACTATACAAATATTCCCTTACATAACCCTCTTCTATTGCTATGTTATCAATTCTATAAGCATTACTTTCAATTTTAACTAATTCATCCCAAGTTAAATTACTTAGAACCGAAACAACTGGTTTATTTACATTATTTTTTAACTGTTTTTTTATTCTACCAATTTTTTCTTGGCTTAAATCTAAAATATCAGTTATTAACCCAACAAATTCCGCATCATTTTGCTTTTTTTTATATAAAATTAATTCATAACCATTTCTATTATTTGTTAATTTATTATTATTTCTATCAACAATATTTCCCCTAAGTGGTGGAATAATACTTATTTTTATTCTGTTATTATCAGACTTATCCTTAAAATCTTTGTAACCAACAACTTGTAAATAAAATAATCTACAAAAAAGTAATATAATTAAAAATAACTGTATAAGCAATACAAATAATAATCTCTTTATAAATACACTACCCTTTACATGCTCTTCTAATAAACTAGACATTTTTTCTAAATTTTGTGTATAAAATACGTATTAAAATACAAACAAAAAGGTTTTTTATAATATCAAAAAATACATATCTAAATAAGTAAAAATTTTCCATATAAAATGAAAATAAAAACCATTTCACAACATAAAACAAAAACATAAAAATAAAACAATCTCTAATAAAAGATATATTATTTTCATCAGTAAACAAAAACATTCTCTCTATTTCTGTAAGTTTATAAGCAAGTAACAAACTAAAACTACTTAAACCAATTGGCATGTATGTATAAGCATCAATAACAAGACCAAACAAAAACAAATTAATTGGTGCTTGAAATATAGATTTAATATGAAACCAAATATAACATAAAAAAAATATAATCACCATACCAAAATCTGGAAACATACTGGTCGTTCTATTATTTGACAAACAAAAAATAACCGACAACACAAAAATAGAATAAATACCAATATACTTCAAAATTAAACTAATTTTATCTTGTGAAAATATATGTTTAACCATTATTCCTAATTATTATTTTTGTCATAATTGTTTATATAGTCACCTATCAATTGAGTTATAACATTAATAGTTGTATCTTTATTTAAATAAGTAGTATTAACAACTATATCTGTTGTATTATAAGTGGAGTATTTCTCATCATATATTTGAGTCATAATCTCTGCCTTATTTTTACCCTCTAAAACAGGTCTATTATTTCGTCTTTCAACTCTTTTTATCAATACATCAAGGTCAACATCTAAAAAAATAGATATCGCTTTTTCTTTAATTATTCTCCTTACATCTTCATTATCATAAGCATTTCCACCTATTGATAATACTTGTGGCTTTGTTGTATTTAATATCTTTCTTATAACTTTTTTTTCAAGTTCCTTAAAATATTCTTCTCCTTTTTGTTCAAAAATTTCTACTGTTGATAAACCCTCCATTTTTTCTATTTCTCTGTCAGAATCAATAAATTGAATACCCAATCTTTGTGCAAGACCAAAACCAGTTGTTGTTTTTCCCGCCCCCATCATTCCTATTAATACTATTGTTCTTCTCATTGAAGGATGTAATATTTCTTCCATCTTATTTCTCTCTCTTCTCAATTTAATTTGTAAATAAAATAAATACTTGAATATTTTTTAAAAAGAAACAAAATAATTCAGTATACTATATATATAATTATTTTTTTAAAATAGTCAATAAAAAAGTTATGAATAAAATTTTAACTATATCAACAATAGATAAAAAAATACTAATAATATTACAATCTGGTAGTAATATAATTGATAAATTATACATAGAAGAAGAAAATAGACAAGCAGAACTATTAGTAGTAAACATGGAAAAATTATTACAAAAAAATAATATTTGGTATGAAGATTTAGACTGTGTTTCTGTTATTAATGGACCAGGTAGTTTTATAGGTCTAAAAGTTGCAATAGCAACAGTAAAAGCAATAAAATCAGTATATAATAATATTAAAGTTATAACAAATAATGTATTTGAAATACTATCTTTTAGAGAAAATTTTGATTTTGTTGTTTTGAAGGCAGATATGAATGGTTATTATTTATATAACAACAACAAAAACATTAGTTATATAGACAAAAATTATTTAGAAAATATAGATAAACCGAATAATATTATTATTTCAAATATAAAAAATATTATAGACTTTTTTAAACAAAATACTAAACTAAAAATAACTGATATTAATATTGAAAAAATTATTTTACTAAATGCTTACAAATATGAGAATAATGTATTTTCAAATGAAATAAAAGCATTATATATTATGGATCCAAAAATAAACAAAAGAAAAAATGAGTAGTAATTATATAATTAACAACTTGATAAATACATTACAAAAACTACCAACAATAGGACAGAGAACTGCAAAAAGAATGGCATTAAGCATGTTACAAAACAAAGACACAACAATAAAACCACTAATTGAAGCAATGAATGAAGCATATAATAAAATAAACAAATGTAAAATATGTGGTAATTATACTTCTGGCGAAATATGTAGTATTTGTAGCGATACAAAAAGAGACACACAAACAATATGTATTGTAGAAAGTATATCAGATTTATGGGCAATAGAAAATATTAACATATACAATGGAATATATCATATATTGGATGGCACTTTATCAGCAATAGAGGGTAGGGGTGAAGAGGTTTTAAAAATAGATCAATTAAAACAAAGAATTGTAGAAAATAATATAAAAGAAGTAATAATAGCAACAAATCCAACCTTAGATGGTCAAACAACTGCCTTTTATATTGTAAGCCATTTAGAAGAATTTAATATAAAAATTACTCAACCAGCACTCGGTGTACCAATGGGTAGTGAATTAAATTATCTTGATGATAACACTTTAAATATTGCTTTTAAAAACAAAACAAATTTTTAAAATGGAAAAATTAACAGAAATAACTGCAGTCATTTTTAACTATTTACAAATAAAAATGAAAATGCTTGGCTTAGATGCAGATAGAAGGAGTTTTGATGAAATACACGAAATATTAAACACTGAAACAATTTTATCGCCGACAGAATTTGCTTATGAGTGTTTTTATGTAATATGTGTTGCTGGCTTTAAACAAGATTATGCTAAAGCGATGTGTAATAAAATAATAGATTTTGTAAATAAAAATGAAAAATTTGCAATAGAAGATTTACTCATTATATACAAAAATAAAGCAAAAGTAAAAGCAATAAAAGATGTTTGGGATAATAGATTATCATATAGTTATGCTTTTTATAGTTATAAAACAGTTGAAGAAAAAGTTGAATTTTTAGGAACTTTACCACATATAGGAAATATAACAAAATATCATTTAGCAAGAAATCTTGGTTTAAATTTTGTAAAATATGATATTTGGATACAAAGACTTGGTGTAGCACTTTATGGAACGGATGATTTTGTAGATAAGGTAAATAATACAAAACTACTCCCTGAAATAAAATATTTTTGTGATATAATGTTTGATAAAATACAAAAAGAAACTGATGAAAAAGTTGGCTTTATTGATGTTGTATTATGGAGAGCTTGCCAAAAGGGTTTAATAAAGATTAATGGTAAAAATGTCTTTCTTGATAAACGAATTTAATAAAAAATATAATAAAAGTATTTTTACAAGTGAATTAAAATATTTGTTTAATATACTTATAAAAAATGGAGATGAGGCAAGACTGGTTGGTGGCTGTGTTAGGAATTTTTTGCTGGGTAAAACAATAAATGATTATGATATTGCAACAAAATATTTGCCGGAAGAATTGGAAAATATATTAAAGGAAAATAATATACAATATTTTACAACTGGAAAACAATTTGGAACAATAACTGCAATAATAAACAATCAATATTTTGAAATTACTACTTTAAGAAAAGACATCAAAACAGATGGTAGACACGCTATTGTAGAATTTACAAAAGATTATGTTGAAGATGCTAAAAGAAGAGATTTTACATTTAATGCTTTATATATGGATTATAGTGGCAAAATATATGATTATTTTAATGGTATAAGTGATTTAAAAAATGGAATTATTAATTTTATAGGGAATTCGCAAGATAGAATAATTGAAGATAATTTAAGAATATTGAGATTTTTTAGATTTTATGCTTATTATTGCTGTGAAATGAATTATTTTGATTTGCAAAATTGTATAAAATATAAAGATAAAATAAAAACTTTATCAAAAGAGAGAATTAGTGAAGAATTTTATAAAATCTTACAATCCCCATACTCTGTAAAAGTTTTACATATGATGCAGCATTGTGGTATTTTACAAGAAATATTAAACATAAATACAAAACTTAATCTTGATAATTTACAAATTTTTTATTCAGTAAGTAAGTTTATTAATTTTGGATATGATTATTTGTTTGTTTTGTGTTTAATTCTATCTAAAAATCAATTTGATTTTAATTTGTTACTAACAAATAAAAATAAGAAATATATAAAAACAATTCTTAATAATCTACCAAATAAAATTGATGAATTTGAGATAAAAAAGTTGTTGTTTTATTTGCAAGATAAAAAAATAGTTGAGGATGTTATTGTGCTGTATTTTTGTAATAATTTTGTGAATTTTGGTATTGTAAAAAACACTTTGGATTTTATAAAAAAAACTGATATTCCTATATTAAATATTTTTGGTAAAGATTTGATTGAATTTGGTTTTGAAAATAAAAGGGATTTTTCAAAAATAATTTCTTTAGCAAAAGAAGTGTTTGTGGAAAGTGGTTTTGTATTATCAAAGAATAAGATACTTAAAATTGTAGAAAATAATAAAAATAGTAATTAAATAATTACTTTACAATCAAACACCTACACACAAAAATTTAAATATTTACACATAATATAATCTATTTTTTATCACCAAAAATATTCTCCAAAACTTTTCTTGATATATTATGCTTTGTATCTCTATCAATTTTAACTTGCTTACAATCTTTATCAATTAATACCACCTCATTATAATCAACATTAAAACCAATATCTTTTCTTGACACATCATTCGCAACAATATAATCCAAATTTTTACTCTTAATCTTTTTTATAGCATTCTCAACAACATTTTCAGTTTCAGCACAAAAACCTATAATCTTTTGCTTATCGGTCCTAATTTTAGCAATTTCCTTTAAAACATCAGGATTCTGCACCAATTTAAGCACCAATTCACCGTTATTTTCTTTTTTAATTTTTTGATCGCTAACATTTTCAACCCTATAATCAGATATAGATGCAGTCATAACAACATTCATATCTTCATTAATATTATTTTTTACCTCATTTAAAATATCAACAGTTGTATTAACTCTTATTACTTTATATGGCTTATTAACACTTACAGTTGTAATCAACAAAACCTCGCCACCAGCCCTATGTATTTCATCAGCCATAGCAATGCCCATTTTACCAGAACTATGGTTAGTTATACATCTTATAGGATCTATTGGTTCTTTTGTTCCACCAGCAGTAACTATAAACTTTTTACCAGACAAAAACTTATTATCATTTAACAAATCAACAATAAAATCAAATATTTCCTCTGGTTCTGCCATTCTTCCATCCCCATTTACACCACAGGCCAAAAACCCACTATTTGGATTTAATATATACATATTTTCCAATTCTTTTAATTTACTTATATTCTGCTGAACAATAGTATTATTCCACATATTACAATTCATAGTTGGAACAATAACAAGTTTTTTATTATAAGCACAAATTGTAGATGTTAACAAATTATCGCAAATACCACAAGCAATTTTTGCAACAGTATTTGCACTTGCTGGCGCAACAACAAAAATATCAGCCCACTCACTTAATTCTATATGAATCGGCTTCCAAGTATCATTATTAAACTCATCCACATATATTTTATTTTGTGATAAAGTTTCCAAAATTGTTTTTGTTACAAAATTTAAAGCGTTTTCAGTTACTACAACTTTTACATTGGCATTATTTTTTTTAAATAATCTAATCAAAGAACAAATTTTATAAGCAGATATACCACCAGTTATACCAATTAAAATATTTTTATTTGTTAACATTTGCTCCCTCAATCCTATTTGTTTTTTCTATTTATTCTTTTCTAAAAACAAACCAACATTAAATAAAGTTTGTTCATCAAAATACTTCCCTATTAAATGCATACCTATTGGCAAGCCTTTTGAATCAAAACCAACAGGAACACTTAAACCTGGTAAACCAGCCATATTAACGGGACAAATAAATAAATCATTTAAATAGTTAGATTCCATATTTTTTTGTTTTTCTTGCTCTGTCAATTCTAATGGAAAAGCGGTTTGCGGTGTTGTTGGTGTTAATAAGAAATCAACTTCACTTAAAGCAACTAAAAATTCATTAACTAATTTTCTCCTTACTTTTTGTGCTTTTAAAAAATATTTTTCATAATTTTCAGAAGAAGAGAAAAAATAACCCAACAATATTCTTTTTTTAATATTATCATTAAAACCTTCCGCCTTTGATTTATAATATAAATCATCAAGACTTTTTACTTCTTGCACAGTCCTATAACCATATCTTACACCATCAAACCTTGCCAAATTTGAAGCAAGTTCTGTATAAGATAAAATTAAATATAATTCTGGAACAAAACTAATTGTAGGAATTGACAATTCCACAATTTCACAACCACTTTTCTTTAAAATATCTAATGTATTATAAAATTGCTTATAAATATCATCATCCACTTTACCATCAAGCCCTAAAAACTCTTTTATTATACCAACTTTTTTACCTTTAATATCCGTATTTAAATTGTTATAAAAATTTGTTTTTTCTTTATTCGCACTTGTGGAATCTTTTTCATCATAACCACAAATAATATCAGTCAAATAAGCAGAATCTGCAATATCTTTTGTTAACCAACCAGCTTGATCAAAAGAACTTGCATAAGCAATAATTCCATACCTTGAAACTCTACCGTAAGTTGGTTTTATACCAACAAGCCCACATAAACCAGCAGGCTGTCTTATTGAACCACCAGTATCGCTTCCAGTTCCAGCAAGACATAAATTTCCAGCAACAGCAACAGCAGAACCACCAGAACTTCCACCAGGTATTAAATCTCTACTGTCATTGTTTGCTTTATATGGGTTTATTGCCGGACCAAAACAACTTGTCATAGTTGTAGAACCACAAGCAAATTCATCCATATTTGTTTTACCCAACAATACATAATTTTCATCTAAAAGTTTTTGTGTTACAGTAGATTCATATGGTGGAATAAAATTTTCTAATATTTTAGAACAGGCAGTTGTTCTAACGCCTTTGGTGCAAAAGTTTTCTTTTACACCCAATGGCAAACCTTCAAGTTTTTTTGCTGAACCATTTGCTATATTTTTATCACATTCTTCTGCTTTTTTGATAGCATTATCAAAGTTTTCGGTTGTAAAAGCATTTAAGTGTTTGTTTTTATTAATATTTTCAATAAATGCTTTTGTTAATTCTACACTTGAAAACTCTTTATTTTCTAAACCTTTTTTGGCTTCTAAAAGTGTTAATTTTGTTAATTCTGTCATTATATCTCCTTATTCTACTACTTTTGGAACTGTGAAATAGTTATACATTGATTGTGGTGCACAATTTATAATCTCTTCCTGTTTATCACCATCACTAACAACATCTTCTTGTATATTATTTAAAACCATATCGTATGGATTTGTTAAAGCCTCTAAACCATCAGTATCTATACTACTAATATCTTTAACACTTTCAATGTCTAGATCTAAAAGAGATTTTATTTTTTCTCTTTCGTTGTCTTTTATTTCTATTCTTGCTAATTTGGCAAGTTTGTTTAATTTTTCGTCCGTAATCATTGTGCAATTATGCTATTTCATAATTGTATTATTATGCTTTTATTTAAAAAATCAATAATAAAATATAAATTGTTATTGTAGAAATATATTTTTATATTGTAACCAAACACATTAATATTAATAATATAAAAAATAGATAATTCCAGTATAAAAATATTAAAAAATTTAATTTATTACAATATATTATTTAGTCTTATCATATAAATAACATCCTTTATCCAACCACAAAACAAAAAAATAGCCCCCCAACCCCATGGATTAGCGGACTATTATATTAAAAAATATTTACTCTTAATACTTAATTATTTAGAATTCCACAATAGTGTTACATCTAACATTCTATTAGAGAAACCCCATTCATTATCATACCAAGAACCAATTCTTACAAAATTTCCAGCTAAAACTTTTGTTTGTGTTTCATCAAATATTGAACTATGTGTATCGTGTGTATAATCAATAGAAACTAATTGTTCGTTTGAGTATCCCAAAATACCTTTCAATTCACCTTCTGATGCTTTTTTAATCAAAGAATTAATTTCTTCAATAGTTGTTTCTCTTTTTGCTTCAAATGACAAATCAACAAAAGATACATCAGGTGTTGGAACTCTTATTGAAACACCATCTAATTTGCCTTTTAATTGTGGTAATACTAAAGCAACTGCTTTTGCAGCACCTGTTGTTGTTGGAATCATTGAAACACTTGCACATCTTGCTCTTCTTAAATCTTTATGTGCACAGTCAACTGTTCTTTGATCATTTGTGAAAGCGTGAATTGTTGTCATATGACCTTTAACAATTCCAATTTCTCTATCTAATATTTTAGCAACTGGTGCCAAACAGTTAGTTGTGCAAGAACCATTTGAAATAATAGTATCAGAAGCAGTTAAATCATCATTATTAACGCCACAAACTATTGTTTTAATACCATCACCTTTTGCAGGAGCAGAAATTATAACTTTTTTTGAACCAGCTTGTAAATGTAATCCAGCAGTTTCAGTGTTCGTAAATAAACCTGTACATTCATAAACTACATCAATACCCAATTCTTTCCAAGGTAAGTTTGTAATTTCTCTTTCACAACAAACTTTTACAGTTTTTCCATTTATTACTAAATTTCCATTAATAACTTCAACTTTTTCATTAAAATGACCATGAACTGAGTCATATTTTAATAAATGTGCATTTGTTTCAACTGGTGTTAAGTCATTAATTGCAACAATTTCTATATCATTATACTTTGCTAAATTTTCAAAATATGCTCTAAAAACACATCTTCCAATTCTTCCAAAGCCATTTATAGCAACTTTAATTGTCATATAAACTCCTTAATTATTATTAATAGTAAAATTATACTTATTTATTTGTTTGTTAAAATAAACAAGTGCCTTTTGAAATTCTGCCAAAGGAAATTTTGCAGTAATTTCTTTAAACCCATTAGCAGACGAATTATCTTTAATGGTAAACCTTATATAAAAATTTTGTCCTTTCATTAACTGCGAATATATTGTGTTTATATCATTTTGTGAAAAATTAACGATACCATACTTATTATTCGCAAAAATTTGTGATTCTATTAATTTATTATTATCAATTTTTATAAAAAATTTTCTATCATAATAACCATCATTAGAAATTAATAAAATCTTATTTTCATTTGACTGTGGATTAATAAATAAAGTTGTATGTGCTGTTATTTCAACAAATAATCTACAACGAATATCATTAAGCATTTCATCATCTTCGCAAGATATATTCCAAATATCAAAAGTCTTATTAAATATTTTCTCGTTTTCTATTATCTCTGCCTTTGCTTGTTGTATAAAAAATACTAAAAATATAGTTAAAATTTTAATAATCAAAATATTACACTTTAATGTTCATAATTAAAAAATATACTATAATAAATTATTTTTCAATAAAGTTTTTTAATAAAAGTTTTATTTAGATTAATTAATATTTTAAAGCATCAATTGGATCTAATTTTGTAGCTTTTAAAGCAGGAAATATACCAGAACAAACACCAACAACTATTGCAATAAACATAGAAACCAATATAGTTAAAACACTAACTGGAACATCTTTATTTAAAATATAACCACCAATTTGTGAAAATGTTATACCAAGCAACATACCTATTATACTTCCCACAAGAGCAATTAAAATTGATTCAAATAAAAATTGTATCATAACATTGTTATTTTCAGCACCAACAGCCTTTCTTATTCCTATTTCCTTTGTTCTTTCGGTAACAGAAACAAGCATTATATTCATTATTCCTATACTTCCAACAAATAATGATATTGAAGCAATAGACGCTAACAATATTGATAAAATAACCCCTATTCTACTAACTCTTTCTGAAATTTCTTTTAAATTCATTATTTCAAAATCATTTTGCTGATAACTTGCCAACTGGTGTCTTTCTTGTAACAAAACCTCAATTCTCTTTTGAACTCTATTAAGCACTTGTTCACTTGTTGCTCTTAACATAATCATAAATACCAAATTTGGTATTTTATTACTTGTCAATCTTCTTTTGACAGCAAATAATGGTGCTATTATTATATCATCTTGATCTGAACCACCAGCCACACTACCCTTTTCTTTCAATGTTCCTATAACAACAAATGGAACATTTTTTATTCTTATAGTTTCTCCAATTGGATTTTCTCCCTCTTCAAACAATTTTTCTACAACAGTTTGACCTATCAAAGCATAAGCTATACCATTTTCAACATCTTCATTTGAAAAACCTGTTCCATTTTCAATTTCAAATCCATCAATTGATAAATATTCTGGCGTTGTTCCAAAAATTCTCGTAGCCCAATTATATGAACCATGTATAACCTGACTTGTAACAGATACCATTGGTGCAGCCTCTTTAACATCTTTCACTTCACTAATTGCTTTGTAATCACCATAAGTAGTTGTAGGTCTTTCATTTCCACCTCTAACACCACCAACATTGGTCTTTGCTGGCGCAACAATTAATTTATTTCCACCAAAAGATTCAAGTTCTTTGTTTATTTCATTTCTCACAGTTTGTCCAGTCGCCACCATCAAAACAACTGCACACACACCTATAATAATACCTAAAATTGTTAAAAAAGATCTTAATTTATTGCTCCTTATTGATATCCACGCTTCCTTTAACATTGGTATTACTAAAATCAAAATACAATCCATTGTCATTTCAATAATTATATAATATTTACTGTATTTAAAAAATCAATTAATTGTTTTAAAACTTTAAAAAATTATTGATTTTTACAATGAAATCTTTTAAATAATTTCTATTAGAAGTTATTAACTATATTGTAGCAATATGACCGTAAATTCATTAGAAACATTAAATACACTGGTAGAGAAAGTCAAAAAAGCTCAACAAATATTTGCAACTTACACACAAGAACAAGTTGATGAGATTTTTAGACAAACTGCTCTACATATGTGTAAAGAAAGAATCCCATTAGCAAAAATGGCAGTTGAAGAAACTGGAATGGGTGTAGTTGAAGATAAAGTTATTAAAAATCATTTTTCAGCTGAGTATATTTATAATAAATACAAAAACACAAAAACTTGTGGTATTTTAGAAAGAGACAAAGTTAATGGTTTAACAAAGGTTGCTTGCCCTGTTGGTCTCATAGCAGGAATTATTCCAACAACAAACCCAACATCAACAGCAATATTTAAAGCCTTAATTTCTTTAAAAACAAGAAATGGTTTAGTTGTATCACCACATCCAAGAGCAAAAAAATGCACCTGCGAAGCATTAAGATTAGTTTTAGAAACTGCAGTTAGATTTGGTGCTCCTGAAAATATTATTGGTTGGATAGATGAACCAACAATTGAATTATCTGGTGCCTTAATGAGCCATAAGGACATTAATTTAATTTTAGCAACTGGTGGTCCAGGTATGGTAAAAGCAGCATACAGTTCTGGAACTCCATCTATAGGTGTTGGTGCAGGAAATACACCAGCGGTTATTGATGAAACAGCTGATATTAAAATGGCAGTAAATTCAATAATTTTAAGTAAAACATTTGATAATGGTATGATCTGTGCTTCTGAACAAGCAGTAATCATTGTTGATGAAATGTATTCAAAAGTTAAAAAAGAATTTGAAGAAAGAGGTTGTTATATTCTTAAAAAAGAAGAAAACAAAAAATTAGCAGATACTTTCTTCCCAGAAGGAAAATTAAATCCAGCAATAGTAGGACAACCTGCTTATAAAATTGCAGAATTAGCAGGAATTAAAGTTGCAAAAGAAACAAAAATATTAATTGCAGAAGTTAAAGATACAACTGATGCAGAGCCATTTTCTCACGAAAAATTGTCTCCAATTTTAGCAATGTATAAAGCAAAAGATTTTGAAGAAGCAACTAAAAAAGCAGAAGAATTAATTGTTTTAGGTGGTAATGGTCATACATCTGTTTTATATACAAACAAAACAAATGAAGACAGAATCCAATATTTTGGTGAAATTTTAACTACATCAAGAGTTTTAATAAACACACCTGCTTCACAAGGTGGTATTGGTGATTTATTTAATTTTAGATTAGAACCATCATTAACATTAGGTTGTGGCTCTTGGGGTAACAACTCTGTTAGTGAAAATATAGGAGTAAAACACTTAATTAATGTAAAAACAATTGCAGAAAGAGAGGAAAATATGTTATGGTTTAAAGTTCCACCAAAAATCTATTTCAAAAAAGGTTGCACAGGCCTTGCTTTACAAGAATTAAAAGGCAAAAAGAAAGCATTTATTGTTACAGATAAAGTTTTATTTGATCTTGGTTATACAAAAAAAATTACAGATGTTTTAGATAGTTTAAATATAAAATATGATCTATTCTCTGATGTTGAACCAGATCCAACTTTAAGTCTTGTAGAAAGAGCATTAAAGGCTTGTAGAAGTTTACAACCAGATGTAATTATTGCACTTGGTGGCGGTTCTCCAATAGATGCTGCAAAAATGGTTTGGATGATGTATGAACAACCAGACGTTAAATTTGAAGACATCGCAATGCGATTTATGGATATAAGAAAAAGAGCATATATGATGCCAGAACTTGGCAAACTTGCTGATTTAGTTTGTATTCCAACAACCTCTGGAACTGGTTCAGAAGTAACACCATTTACAATTATTACTGATGAAAAAACACAAAATAAATATGCTATCGCAGATTATGCTTTCACTCCAAGTATGGCAATAGTTGATCCAGATTTGGCGGGAACAATGCCAAGAGGTTTGGCTGCTGCATCAGGTATTGATGCTTTGGTTCATGCAATAGAGGCTTATGTTTCAGTAATGTCTTCACCATTTACTGATGGTTTGGCTTTACAAGCAATAAAAATGATTTTCAATAATCTTGAAGAATCTGTTAATAAAGGCACACCAGAAGCAAGAGAACAAATACACTATGCTGCAAATATAGCAGGTATGGCTTTCTCAAACGCTTTCTTGGGTATTTGTCACTCTTTAGCTCATAAATTAGGTGCAAAATTCCATATTCCTCATGGTATAGCAAACGCTTACTGTTTGTCACAAGTTATAAAATTCAATAGTAGTAAAAAACCAACAAAACAAACCGCTTTTGCTCAGTATAAATATCCATCAGCTTGTGAAAAATATGCAGAAATTGCTGATTTCTTAGGACTTGGTGGTAAAACCGTTGAGGAAAAAGTTGATGCTTTGGTTGCTAAATTTGAAGAATTAAAGGCAAATATTGGTATCGCTCCTTCAATAAAGGCAGATCCAAAATGTTCTTTCACTGAAAAAGAATTTATGGATGCTTTGGATGAAATAGCAGAAAAGTCATTTGATGATCAATGCACTTCTGCAAATCCAAGATATCCGTTGATTAGTGAAATGAAAGAGTTGTATGTTAGAGCATATAATGGAGATTATAATATAGATTTTTAATTTTTATGTGAAATTAAAATATAAAATTTAAGTGAAACACCTACCCTTTAGAGTAGGTGTTTTTAGTTATTTGTTTTTTTGTTTTGAGCTCTTTAAATATATTTATGTTTTAATTTTCTTTTCTATTTTATTATTTTAATATAAATCAATAATTGTATTCTTAATAATTTATAATTTATAAAGTGCAAAAATTTGTAAAATAAATACAAATTATTAATAAATAATATCAACAATAATATCAACAAATACAATTAAAAAAATATTTTTATTGTATTTTAAGTTAATAAAAGTAAAATTACACTAATTAATATTTATAATAAATTATGATACAATACGACAATTTTATGATAGTTATTTCTTCTCCATCAGGAGCAGGAAAATCCACAATGATAAAAAAACTATTAGAATGGGATGAAAATATTAAATTATCAGTTTCAGCAACAACAAGAGCACCAAGAGAGGGCGAAATTGACGGAGTTCACTATCATTTTATAAACAAAGATATTTTTGAAGAAGAAATAACAAAAGATAATTTTATTGAATATGCAAAAGTATTTGACAATTATTACGGAACACTAAAAAGAGAAGTTGAGTCAAAATTTCAAAATGGAAAAGATATTATTTTAGATATAGATTGGCAAGGCGCAAGAAATGTGTCTGATCAAATGGATAAAAAAAGATTAATTAGAATTTTTATTTTACCACCATCAATAGAAGAATTAGAAAATAGACTAAGATCAAGAGGAACTGATAGCGATGAAGTTATAGAAAAAAGGATGCTAAAAGCAAAAGATGAAATAAGTCATTTTAATGAATATGATTTTATTGTTGTAAATGATGATGTTGATGTTGCTTTTGAGCAAATAAAATCAATTATAATAAGTAAAAGATTGCAAAATGTAGATCAATTGGCATTAGAAAATTTTGTTGATAAATTATAGTTTATATTTGCAATAACAATTTGTACACCCCAATTGTTTAAGTTTGGGGTATTTTGATGCATATAGAAATATAATGTAAAATAATTATTATTTTTTTGTTAATAATAATTAAAATTATAATATTGTGTATTTAATTAAATCTTAAATTATATAATAATATATTAAGAAATTAATAGTTAATATTTTTATAAATAAAGGTTAATAGATATAGATGAAATTATGAATACTTTATTGTTTGAAGTAGTAAAGAGTGGAGACTTAAAAGCCGTTCAAACATTTATTAGTGAAGGAGCGGATGTTAATGTGAAAGATAAAGATAGAAAAACTGCGTTTGATTATCTAAAACATCATCCTAACCAAGAACAAGCAGAAAAAATTAAGGACTTAATAATACAAAAACAACAAGAAGAAGAATTGGAAAAACTAAGACAACAAGAAGAAGAACTATCAAATGCAACAGAAGAAATGGGACAACACAATATTGGGCAAGGAAGTTGCTGTATTATTTGTTAATTATTTTATATTATTTAACAACTATATCTTTTTGATATAGTTGTTATTGCTTTTTTATAATTAATAATTAACAAATAGAATAAGTTAGTATTCATTAAAATAATTCTATGAACAACATTATGTTCAGTATATAATTAATAAATGCCAAGAAAATCACAACAAAACAACACTCAAAAAAATAATTTCACAAAACAAAACACAATCTCACAGAAACCAAACTGAAAATAATACACAAAACAACTCAATCCGTCACAACCATCCCAAAAATAACCCAATAAAATGAATAAAAAAACTAAAAACTAAAAAACTGCAACACAAAAACAACACTCAACCACAAACACCACACTAAACAACGTGAAGAGAAACACATATTTCAAAAAAATAAGATTTTATATTTATAGAACCAGTTAAATAAACCAAACTGGCGCGAATGACGAGACTTGAACTCGCGACCTTCTGCGTGACAGGCAGACGCTCTAACCAACTGAGCTACATCCGCATCCTTCATGTATGGTGGGCGATACAAGACTCGAACTTGTGACCCCCTGCTTGTAAGGCAGATGCTCTAACCAACTGAGCTAATCGCCCATACACTTGCAATTATAAAGTATAATTTTTTATTTGCAAGCATTTTTAATAACTTAATAAATAAATATTTTTGTTTATTATTAATTTTATTAATATTTTTTAATATTAATACTTCATTCAAATAAATATAATAACATCTTTTCTTATTATATAATAAAAAAATCATTTGATATACTGTTACCACAAATTAACTAAACACAATATTTTTTAATTATTAATAAAAAATTTAATTAAGTTATATTTTTTTGTTGACTTTTCTAAAAAATAGCTATAAAATTAGGAGTGTAGGGTTTGTAGCTCAGGTGGTTAGAGCGTTGCTCTGATAAAGCAAAGGTCGGTGGTTCGAGTCCACCCAGACCCACCATTTTATAAATTCAAATGTTTTTATTGCCTTTAATAATATCACTTTTGATACCATATAACAGTAGTTTGTTCTAATTAATCAAAGTTAAATGTTTTGTTAGTTTATAATTTACAAAATCCAAAATTTTACCAATAACACTTATATAGTTTAATTATATTTTACAAACTAAACACATTAATTAAATATCAACAAATATATAAATACTTATCTATTTAAATCTTTTACATATATATCAAACAAAGCCTTATTTTCCACAGACCACCCCATAATATACTTATCACCAATACAAAACAACGGAGTTCCAACTTGTGTTCCCAAATTAAATTTTTTTACACACTGCATAAATAAATCATAACTACCAGCATTAGCAATATTAATAGAAACTATTGGCAAATCTTTATATTTTTCAAAAATATAATCTGCTGCATCGTGACAATGCGGACAAGAATTTTGATAAAAGAAATATATTTTATTTGGTAATAATTCTTGTTGCACAATTTCTTTATCATTTTCATTTACACTATTACTTTGATTATCACAAGCAACAACAAACAAACTCAATATAAACAATAAAATAATATTAATTTTTCTCATATCTCACCCACTCTATATAATCATTTATTCTATGCAACAGTTTACTGCTTTTTTTACAAAATTTTTCATTTTTCCAATAACACCACCATCATTATTTTGTAAAGATTCATTATCTTTTTCAACTTGTAAAGTATCATTATTTTGAGCAACATCAACACCTTTTTCACTTGATACAATATCACTCATTTTATTTGTTATAACTTCAACATCTTTTTTTGTATCCTCTATCCATTTTACATCTTGTATATTCAGCATATTCATATTTAAACCCCAAAATAAACAATATAATTCATATGACTGGTTAAATAAACTATATGCTTCTTCATTATTATTAAGACTCTGTTGTTTTGTTCCAACCTCCATTAATCTCATTGATGCAGATAATAAATGTTTAGAAATACACCAAACTTCACCTTCATAAGCAGGTATAACTTTTTGCATTAAATTTTTTCGCATTTCACGAATCTGCTTTATTAAATCATAATATGAAGTTTTACCAGTTTTGGCACCTGAAAACATTAAATGCTCTTCTATTGAAATTAAATTCATTATTCCAATTGTTAAATCTTGATCCGATGATAGGTCTTTTGGATTTACTTTTTTAGAAGAGTCCATTTTTTCAACAAATTCTTTAACATTTTCAATTTTCTTCATATTTATACCCATTTATTTAAATCTATAATTAAAACAAACCATTCAACAAGTTGGAATTACCACCAATATCACCCAAATTGTTCTTATTTTCTGTATCTATTTTATCCTTACAATTGTTATAAGCCACAACTACTAAATCTTCTAACATTTCTTTATTATCAACTTCAAGCATTGATGGATCAATTTCAATTTTTTTCATCTCATAAGCACCATTTAAACTAACTTTAACAACACCATTTCCAGACTCCCCAATAAAAATTGTATTTTTCATTTTTTCTTGACTAACTTGTAATTTTTTTTGCATAGCCTGCGCTTGTTGCATTAATTGTTGCATATTTATCATAATGGTATAACAAAAATTATTAGTAATGATTTAATTGTATTTTTTGCTTAATTAAAATCAAGATAATTATTAATAAAATAAAATTCTTGACTTATAAACTATCATATAATACACTTCAATTACTACTTTTAGGGACAGAATACCGTATGAATCCCAGAGACTCTTTTAATATTTCGGTAGTCACCACTGTCAAGATCGTGGTCTTGGTATGCGACATCCACTTTATACATACAAGGTCTTAGTGACAACTATTCATCCCTTTAAGTGGTACCATTACCAATTCAGCAAAGTTTCTTAACAATATCCTATTCTTGCATTATAGTTTTATTATTGAAGGCTCTAATTTTTTCAATGTTATTATTTACAAACTCAACCCTTTCTTCCGCAGTTTTGCCATTGTAATTATTTAACAAAAACTTTGCATTATGTTTTATTTGCAACTTATCCAAAATCATCCCAGCAAGATCAGTATATAAAATTTTATCACTGAACTCTTGATTTATTCCAGTATTTAGAAATAAACTATATAACCTTCTATTTCCTATATTATTCAACACATCACTCGCATTACTTGCCATCAACAAATGATCTGGTAAAATCATAATTATAGTATCTTTATAATTTTCTTGCTGTTTCAAAAAATTAATAAAATCAGCCAACAATTCATCATCACATTGAACCGCATTTAAAGTAGAGTTTTCATTTTCATTTTTACATCTTGCATCATAAATACCAGCAGGAGCATGTGGTGCTATCGTGCTTATTGTTAAATTAAAAGGTTTTCCCATTGATGACAATTCTTTATATTTTATTTTAGCAAGATCAAAAACTTCTTTATCTTTCGCACCCCAACCCCATTTATCCTCTTCTTTTACTTGTATTTCTTCAAAAACTTCCTTATCACCATAAATCTTATCATAACCATGTAAGTCTAAAAAATAAGACTTTCCGGCAAATGTTTTAAATTCCCCACCTAAATATAATTGATAATAACCAGCCAATTTTAAAACATCTGGCAAACAAACTAAATTACTTATAGTAACAGTTTTGAAAAGTTTATTTTTTCTAACACCATATATTTCTGGTGAACTACACAAAGTTGTATGTATTCCTGCCATAGTCCAACTTGAACCTTCTATTTGTCTTATATTTGAATAAAATTCACCTTCTGTTGTTAATTGCCTTAAATTATTACTTATACCAGTAAAATGTTCTTTATTTAAAAAGTTTTGTTCAAATGATTCCATAAAAATAATAACTATATTTTTATTACTTTTACTTTCTACTACTAATTTATCCTTATCAACAAAATCTTGATTTGTTAATTCTTTAAATACTTCTTGATATGATTTTGTATAACTTGGATTATACATTATTTGATATAAAACCTTTGAAAATCTATGGACTAAACTATATGGAGTTAATAAAAATATACAACAGATAGTTATTAAAGATAATCTTATTTTATCATTTTTTATTTTAATTTTTTTATTCATAAAATATATTGCTACAATTAACAACAATACAACACCAACACCCAGCCAACTATATTCTCTATATGTTGTAAAAGCAACTGTGTAATTTGTAGGTTCAAATAAATTTGTTATAAAATGATAATTCATATCCCACATTATTGTTAACATGGAAATTGTTTGTAAAACATAAAATACAACACACATTGAAAAAAGTGTTATTTTTGTCTTTTTATATTTATCATTTATTAAAAATACTGCTAAAAAACTACTCAAAACTGATAAAATAAAAAAATGTAATAAATGTTCGTAGTCCAATTCCATATAATATAACAAAATATTTATAATACTTGTGATTATATACAATAATAAAAAATGTCAAGAAAAATTAATATTAATACATATCTATTTATTTTAATAAAAAAATATTTGTTATATTTTTAATCATTTTTTTATTGACTGATATAAATATTGTAATATCATAACAGTATTTATTACTTACTTATCTTGTGTGGGGTTATGTATGTATAATAATTACAATTATTACCAACGACATAGACCAATATCTATATTTAAAGATTTAATACAAATTGAAAATATTTATTTAAATGGAACCATAAATGCGAATGATTTTATAAATAGTGTTGACAATGCTTTAATGTTCTGGGGATTTTTACATATTAATGATAGAGATGGAACATATATTTATACATATAGAAATATTGAGGAAGAAATGATTTCCATGCATAATACATTGACAGAAGAAAACAATATAAATATTATAAATAGACACAACAGGAACATTGAGCAATTAACTGAATTATGTATACGATGTAGTAATATAAGAATATTAATAAAAGAACATAATATTAACCATCTTAATCATATATTAGATGAACAGAATGAAATTTACGAAAGAAATATAACGGAAGAAATACGTTCAATTATTAACGATAGAAATAGAGCAGCGGCCAACCAACAATCTAACACAAATATTAATAATAATGATGACATGGAGATATTACCGATAGTTAATGAGCATAACCAAATTATTTCCAACATAAATAATATACAATATAGACATGCCTTAGGAATAATAAACACAACTACAGCAATAAATGAAATACAGCAAATAAATGTTAGTTCAAATATTACAGAAAATCCAATAAATAACATACTAGAAATACATAACAATTTAAATAATGAATATAGAGATTTAGGCATATTAGAAGAAAGTAGAGAAAATATTGAAATAATAACAACAAGTTTATCAATACCAATATTTTCACACATAAGAAATAACATTAGAACATCAGAAATGGTCAGTATAAATAGACAAATTACGCAATCACTTAATACAATGTTAGAAATTGAAGCAGATATAAATCATCGAGTAGAAGAAGTTATAAGACAATTAAGAGAGGTAAATATTATAGAACAAATACAAACAGCAATACCACCACAACAAAGATTAGAAGATTTAGAGTTACATAGAGACACAAATATGACATTAAATAATGCAATAAATAGAGGAAAATATATTGCAATATTTATGGATAGAATTTCTAAACCAAAAAAATAAAATATTAAAACAGATCATAAACACAATAAAGACAGTTGTGTTTACAACTGTCTTTAATCAATAGTTTTATAATATAAAACTATTTAACTTTAACTATTTCAATTTCTTTTGTTAATTGAATAGCCAAATCAAGTTCTCCTTGCGAGTTACTATGAATTGTATAAAGTTTATCACCTTTTTTAACTTTATCGCCCAAATGTTTATACAAGTAAACACCAGCAGCCTTTTGAGCAGGACAACCAGCCAATTTAGCCAAATAAGATAATTTTCTATTATCAAATTCATAAACCTCACCGTCTTTTTCTGCAACTACATCATATGTAAGTTTTGCAACTGGAATTTCTTTCAAGCCACCACCTTGTGCTTCACAGATTTTAACAAATCTTTCCCAAGCTCTTCCACTATTAAGAATTTCTTCAGCAATTTTTCTACCTTCACCTTTCTTAACTTTTGGATCAAATTCAATGATTAAACCAGATAAATAAAGTGTCTTTTCTCTTAAATCTTGCGGTGCATCTGCTTCATTTTTTAAAACTTTTACTATATCCAAAGCCTCCAAAGCAGGACCTACACCATTACCAACTGGTTGACTTCCATCACTTAAATTAACTACAACTTTCGCGCCTAATTTTGCACCAAGTCCTTCAAAATCTTTTTTCAAACTTTCAGCAGTTTCTTTTGTTTTAGTTTTTGCAGATGGACCATATGGAACATCAATTAAAATATGTGTTGAACCAGCAGCAATTTTTTTAGACAAAATAGATGCCAACATTTGACCTCTACTATCCAAATCAAGATCTTTTTTAACATTTATTATTATATCATCTGATGGATTCAAATCAACTGCACCACCCCAAACTAAACAACCACCAACTGTATTAACAACTTCTTTTAATTTATCTGTTGGAACCATTATATTTGTTAATACTTCCATTGTATCAGCAGTTCCTGATGGAGACGTAATTGCTCTTGATGAAGTTTTTGGAATATGTAAACCATATTCAGCAACTATTGCAATTGCTGGTGGGGTTGTTCTATTTCCTGGAATACCACCAATACAATGTTTATCAACAACTATATCTTGATCCCATTTTACTACTTCACCAGTATTAACCATTGCTTTTGCAAAATAAGCAATTTCATCATCACTTAATTGTTCGCCTTCTGTTGCAGAACACAAGCAAGCCATATGCATATCTGTGTATTTACCATCAACTACATCTTTAATAACATTAAAAATACCTTCTTCTGTAAATGGTTTACCCCTTAATTTTTCTCTTATTGCGCTAAAAGATAATAATGGTTCCATATGTTTAACTTCAAACTCTTCTCCATCTTGTGCTTTAAGTTTATTTTGTATTTTATTAGATAAACCAATCTCATTTTCTTTTACAAGATCAGTTAAATATAAAGTTGCATAAGCCACTTTATCACCATTAAAAACTTTAACTCTTGCCAATGCTGAAAATCCTTCTTCTTTTACAACAGAAGAATTTTCATTTAAGAAAACTATTGGTTCTCTTCCAGCATTTATATTTAAAATTTTACATTTTAATTTAGCCATTTAATTATTTCCTTGTAATTGATAAATTTGTAAATACTCAGGAACCATCACATTCCACCGCAATTCAGTTTCAACTCTTTCAGCAAAACACTGACTACCCTTTTCTTCACCGTGAACAACAAATAGTTTTTGAGGTTTTTCTTTAAACCCTTTCAACCAATTTATTAATTCGTTTGAATCTGCATGTGCAGACATATTCTCTAATTTTTCAACAGTAGCATTAATTTTTACAACTTGCCCATGAATTTTTAATTCTTTTTTACCATCTTGCAAAGCCCTACCTCTTGTTCCCATTGCTTGATAACCAACCAATAAAATTGTATTTCTATTATCAGGGCCATAATGTGCCAAATGATGCAACACTCTTCCACCAGTCGCCATACCACTTGCTGAAATAATTATTGATGGCACTTTTTGATCAAATATTCTTTTTGATTGATCCACTGTTGTTGTAAATTTTGTATCATCAAATATTTCAAAACACTCTTTTTCACTTAATTTATGTTGACTTGCAAAATCATCTAATAAATTAGTTGCCTTTATAGACATTGGACTATCAACAAATACTGGAACAGATGGTATTTTTCTTTCTTTTTTTAATTTATATATATAATACAATAACAATTGTGTTCTTCCAACTGCAAATGCTGGAATTATTACATTTCCACCTCTTGAAACAGTTTTGTTTATTATATTTGCCAATTCTTCTTTTGCATCTATATCTTTATGGACTCTATCTCCATAAGTAGATTCACATAAAACATAATCACCTTCTGCCACTTTTTCTGGATCATGCATAATATCATCATTTGTTCTTCCAAGATCGCCAGAAAAGACTACTTTTTTATCTCCAACTTTTACATTTATTATTCCAGCACCTAAAATATGACCTGCACCATTTATTGTAAAACTTATATCTGTATCTAATTTTACTTCATCATCAAATCTAATAATTTTAAATTGTTTTAAACTTTTTATTGCATCTTCTTCTGTATATAAAGGCAGTGGATTTTTATGTTTTGAAGCACCTTTTTTTGCCATATATTTTGCATCTTCTTCTTGTAAAAAGCCAGAATCTGGCAAAATTATTTTACATAATTCATAAGTTGCTTGTGTGCAATAAACATAACCTTTAAAACCATTTTTTACCATCAAAGGTATATAACCACTATGATCTAAATGTGCATGAGTTAATAAAATTGCGTTTATATCTTTTGGAAAAAATGGCATTTGTTGTCTATTTTTTATTCTATCATCTTTTAAACCCTGAAACAAACCACAATCTACAAGTATCTTTTTATCTTTATATTCTAATAAATATTTTGAACCAGTAACTGTCTTCGCTGCACCACAAAATGTTATTTGTGGTATTTTTATATTAACATTTTTTATATTTATATTTTTTATACAATTTGTGCAACCATCTACAAATTTTTTAAGAAAATTCTTTTTAGGATATGGTTTTAAAATATTTTCTTGTTGCATAAAACCCACAAAAATCAAAATTAATAAACTATAATAAATGCCAAATATACTCCAACACTAAACAAAAAAGCATTGAATATATTTTGATATTTTATTACATAAATGTAATTATTATTCTTAAATAAATATTTTTCAAGAAATTTATAACATAAAATAATAAATAATGTAATAAACAGTGATGACATTATTGATGTTAATATTAATAATAAATATTTTAATATAGTATTTATATTATTTACACTTGTTATATAATTGGTAAATAAAAATTCATTTTTTACAAATTTTGTTATATTAACTATAAATGTTAAACATATCGTTGATAATATTAAAAAATTTGATAATTTTTCTTTATTGCTTTCAAAAATATTTTTGTTTTGTTTGTAGGCTGATAAATAAAAATATTTTATAGAATAAAATAAAACAAATAAGCCAAGTATTAAATTTAATGATCGAGTCCATCTTGCTATCAAAAATGGATTAATCCAATCTATCAAAAATAAAAAATTAACAATACAAGATGATAAGAAAAAACACAATATTAATAATTTTGCTCTTTTACCATTATTAAATAATACTGCCACTAATAACAATAAAAATGCAATAATTATATTATATATAGATACAGTTGATAAAAAACTTATTTTTAAAAAAGATTCTGTAATACTGTATTTTTCTGCATTATTTACATTATTGTCTTCTTTTTCACTTATTAAACTATTTTCTAAAATAGATTCTACTAATTGTTTATCATTTTCACCACTATTAAAACCAATCATATAAGTATCATTATAAAAAATTATAGGCGTGCCAATTGTTTCAAGTGGTATATTGTGTTTATTAATATATTTCACAAGTAAATTATAATTCCTTACATTTTCAGTTAAATTATAAAATGTAATATTGTGTTTATATTTTTCATCACCAATATCAGTTAAAAACTTTTCTAATTCTTTACAATGATAACAATTATCTTGTATAAATATTTTTATTTGATTTCTGTTTGGATCTTTAAAATTAAAATATTCATCATTAAAAGTGGTTGTTTTTTTAGAAACAATAAAAACTATACATAAAATAGAAATTAATACAATATTAAAACTATTTTCTTCAAAAAATGATATTAATTGATTAATTTTGTTTTTAATTTTATTAAACATTTGGCTCTTTATATATTCAAATATTGACTATATTTTAATGTTTAATTTTAATAAAACAAGGATTGATATTGTTTATATATCAATCCTTGTTATGATAATTTAATGTGAATTCTATAAATCAATATACTTCAAAACCTCTCCAAACGCTTCATCTTTATTAAGATTTGTAGTATCAATCTCTATTGCATCTTCTGCCATCTTTAATGGTGAATTTTTCCTTTGACTATCTTGCTTATCTCTATCAACTAATTGTTGTAAAATAGTCTCATAAGTTGTATCTTTGCCTTTTGATTGCATTTCTTTAAATCTTCTTCTTGCTCTCTCTTCAACTGATGCAGTAACATAAAACTTAAATCTTGCTTCTGGGCAAATAACCGTTCCAATATCTCTTCCATCCAAAACAGCACCACTTGGTTGCAAGGCAAAATTTCTTTGAAAATCAAACAAAAACTTTCTAACCTCTTGTATTGGTGCAACTTTTGATGCTATAAAACCTATATTTTCTGTATACAATTCTTCATTTTCAAGATCAGAAAAATCAACTTTATCAAGAATATTTATAACTTCATTTTCATCTATAAAATCCACAAGATTATTTTTATATAAATACAAGGCAACACTTCTATATAAACCACCAGTGTTTAAATATGGTAAACTGAAATGACTTGCGATTTTTTTTGCTAATGTCCCCTTGCCTGATGCAGTTGGTCCATCTATTGCTACAATTTTATTCATTTTTTAGTGTTTTTTTTAAGTATAATTTTTTATTTTAAAAAAGCAACACAAAGTATAAATATTATTTTTTGTTTGACATTTTTAAAAAAAATATTATTATATTTAGTCAATATTATCAAAAATAAAGGTGGCATAAGATAATGATTTTAAAATTTCTTTTATGTTTATTTGTCATATATTTACCAAATATACATGCAGAAAATAATGATATTATTTTAGATGAAAATAAACTACAAGAACTAGTTAAAAATGACAATCCAACCATAGAAAAAATAAACACACTTTATCAGCAAAATATAGTTAATGAATTATCCTTTAAAAATAATTATTCATATAAATTATATGGAGATGCAAAATACAAAAAAGCAGATGATAACTGGACACAATGGGATTTTAGTGGAACAAATGATGAAACAAATTTTGGGATTGGCATAACAAAAAATTCAATGTATGGTATGTCCAGTAGCATTTCAATTAATGATGTTGATGGCAATTATTATACTTCTTCCATTGGTAATTATGATGTAAACAGAAGTGGATTAAACATAACCTACTCAATAGATTTATGGAAAAATTTTTTAGGTTATCAAACTGGCACACAAGATTTAAATATAAAATTAAGCAAAGAACAAGCAAAAATTAAAACCTTTATAGAAAAAAATAATTTCTATTACTCTTTAAGAAGTATTTATTGGAAAATGGTTTCAAAAAGTAGAGAATTGGACTTCTATGAAATAATGATAGAGCAGGCAAACAAAAACTTAAATAACATTCAAAAAAGATACAAAAATCACATTGCAGATGCTGGCGATTTAGCAAGAGCAAAAGCAAATGTAAATTTAAGAAAAACACAATATAAAAACATTGAAATAGAATTGGAAAATTTGAAAAAAACTTTAAAATATCATATTCCAGAATTAATGAATAAAAATATTATTATAAATACTTTTGATTTAACTGAACTTTTTACAAGTATTATGTCTTGTAATAAAACTATATACAATAATACAAATAAATATATAGATTTAACAAGTTATAATGAATATATAAATCTAATGGATAAAATTATCGATACTGAAATTAAAACATTAGATAGGGAAAACGATTTTGATGTAAAATTAGATTTATCTGCAAATTTTAGAGGAATAGATGAAAATATAAATAATAGTTTTGACGACTTTACAAATTTTGATAGAAATGAATATTCTATTGGCTTTAAAATAAATAAAAATCTTGGCAATAATGGCAATAATTTAAAATTAGAAAAAACTAAATTAGCAAAAATGAACTATAATTACAATAAACAAAACACTTTGGCAAATCTAAATTCTTTCTATAATTCTTATGAAAATATAATGAAAAATATGTTTACAAGTTTAAATAATTTACACTCTTATAAAAAAAATATGGATACAAGATTAAATAGCAGTAAAATAAAATACAACCAAGGTAGATTATCTTTAAATGATCTTATACAGGATGAGGATAATTTAATTAGTGCAAATATACAACTTATAGAAATGGAAAATATTATCATTGATACAATATTACAATATTTAAGCGTTTTTGATAAAACGAGTTGTGATTTTAACATAAAAGTTAATGAATAAAGGAGCAAATTATGAAAACAATAGTTAGATTCTTTTTAAATAATTCAAAATTTACAGCAATGATAACTATTTTTGTTATCTTATTTGGTGTTTATGGAACAAAAAATTTATTAAGAGAAGATACTCCAACAGTTGATCTTGGTAGAACAAAAATAACAACAATATATCAAGGTGCAACCGCAGAAGAAGTTGAAACTGAAATAACAAAAAAAATTGAAGACAGACTTAGAGAAGTAAAGGGTATTAAAAAAGTTGAATCAAGAAGTCAAATAAATATGTCAATTATCAAAATTACTATTGATATTGATAATTTTGACGAAAAAGAAGTTAATGACGATATTAAAGAAGAAATTGAAAAAGTAACAAATCTTCCGGCTGGTGCCTCAAAACCACAAATGTTAGAAATAAATACAGAGGAATTTGCAGTCATAGAAGTGGCTGTGGTTGGTGATAATATTAATAGAGCAAGAGACGACTACATTGATTATTTAGAAGATGAAATTAAAGAAATAAAAGGTGTTATAAAGGTTGATAAATTTGGTTATGCAAATAGGGAATTTTCAGTTAAGTTAAATGTTGATAAAATGCATGAATTAAACGTTGGTATTGATGAAGTAACAAATGCTTTAAGAATAAGAAACGTAACAGTTCCGGCCGGAAGTTTAAAATCTTATGAAAATCAAGCATTTGTAAGAATTGATGCTAAAACAAAAACAGTAAAAGATTTGGAAAATGTATTAATAAGAACAAACTTTGAAGGAAACAAAATATATTTAAAAGATATTGCCACTGTTAAGGATAATATGATAGAACAAGAGGCTTTTACAAAAATAAATGGTAAAGATGCAACTATTTTATCTATTAAAAAACAAGGTGGAATAGATACAATTGCTTTGGCAAAAAAAATAAAAGATAGAATAGAGCAAGTTCAAAAAGATATGGATTCTAAATTTGAAGTAATTTATTTTTCAAATGCAGCAGAAGATGTAGAATCAAAATTTAATATTGTTGTAAGTAATGTTGTAAGTGGTGCTGTAATAATTTTATTATTTTTATTGATATTTTTGCCAGGTTGGACCGGTGTAATGACAACTCTATCAATGCCAATAAGTGTTTTAATTACTTTTGGTGTAATGAATATATGTGGATTAACGCTTAATTCAATTACTATGCTTGGTATTATTATTGCTCTTGGTATGATGATTGATAATAGTATCATAATAGGTGAAAATTTCACACACTTTATACAAAAAGGAATGTCAATAAAAGATGCAGCAACAGAGGCAGCAACAAGATTTTGTATTCCAATTATAACAACAACAATGACAACTTTGTGTTCATTTTTTCCAATGTTATTGACAAAAGGTGTAATGGGTTTATTTATTTCTGGTATTCCAATAGTTGTTATAACTGCATCATTATTGTGTTTAATTGAGGGTTTTATATTATTACCTTGTAGATTACAATTAATTGGACCATCAGTTGTTAAAAGATGTCTTAAAAATAAAAAAAATCACAAAAATACAGATTGGTTCACTGGAATACAAAACTGGTTCACAAATTTATGCTATTTGGCAGTTAAAAATAGATATATTACACTTATAATTTTTATATTTGTATTATTTTTATCATTTGTAATGTTAGGAAAAAATCAATTTATATTATTCCCACCAGAAAATGTAGAAAAATATACAATAAAATTTGAAACACACATAGGCGATTCTTTAGAAAAAACAAAAGAAGCATCAAATAAATTAAGTGCAGATATAGAAGATACAATAGGAAAAGAAAATATTGAAAATATTATTTCCTATATAGGTCAGTCAGGAACTGCTTTAACAGAAGATTTACAACAAAATCATCATACTGGCGAAATGCAAATTTATATTCATGAGGAGGCATCTTATAAATTAGATTATAAAAAAGTTCTTGAAGATGTAAGAAACATAGAAAAACCTTATTTGGCAAAATTTGATATTTCACAAGAAGCCGCTGGTCCATCAGTTGGTAGAACTATTGAAGTTAATTTTAGAAGTAATAATGAAGAAAATTTATATAAAGTTATTAACTATATTTATGATGGATTATCAAAAATTGATGGTATTATAGAACTTGAAACAAATGATTATAAAAATGATGATGAAATTTTTATAAGATTGGATTATGATAAAGTTGGAAGACTTGGTTTAAATACAACAAGTATAGGAAATGATATTAAAACCGCAATTGAAGGAAGTAATGTTGCAAATCTTGTTATTGGAGATGATGATTTTTATATAAAAGTTAGTTTTGATAATGATTTTAAAGAAAATGAAAAAGATTTAGAAAAAGTATTTATTAGAGATAAAAATGGTAACCTCATTCCACTTACGGAAATTGCAAAAATAGAAAGAGTTGCTGGTAGCACTATGAAAAATAGGTATAACTTTAAACAAACTATAACTATTCGTGCTAATGTTAACGAAAAAATTATTACTGGTTTAGAAGGTAATATAAAAGTAAAAGAATTATTTGCAGAAATATCAAAACAATATCCTGATGTTAGTATGGTATTTGGTGGAGAGCAAGAAAATGCGGAAGAATCTTTTGCAAGTTTATCAATAGCAATGTCTTTTGCCTTAATTATTGTGTTTGGTTTACTTGTGTTGGTATTAAATTCATTTGCTATGCCATTTGTAATTTTATCAACTATTCCATTGGGTTTGATAGGTTTTTCAACTGCTTTTTACTTACACGGAAGACCTTTAAGTTTCTTGGCATTTATAGGTATAATAGGCTTAGTTGGTGTTGTTGTTGATACTGGTGTTATTTTGGTAAGTTATATAAAAATGTTAAAAAAAGAAAATAAAGAAAGGGATTTAAATGAAACAGTTGCTATTGCTTCTGGCGATAGATTGAGAGAAGTTTTAGCAAATGCACTTACAACATTTGCTGGCTTGGTTCCAACTGCTTATGGTATAGGTGGTAGGGATGCTTCTTTAATCCCCGTAACTATGGCTATGGCCTGGGGTTTGGCAAGTTCTACTTTATTGTCTTTAATTTGGGTTCCTTGTATGTATTCTATTGTGGATGATTGTGATATATTTTTAAGAAAAATAAGAGTGTGGTTTAGAGGAATTAGAAGAAAATAAATATTGTTTAAAATATATTTTTATTTAGATATTATTATTTTATTGACATATTAACATATTAAAATATTCTACATAATAGCAATGTTATATAATAACATTGAGTAATATAAGTTGTAACAAGACGGATTAAATACAGCAAATACAAGCAATCAATACTTATTTATAATATTAATATTGTAAGGATAAATATGTTTAAAAAAATAACTGCTGTGTTTATATGTATATGGATGAGTTGCATAATAACCAACAATTCTTATGCTTGGTGGGGTTCACACACAACAACAAGCATTAACACAAATAAAGCCTTGGGAATAGATATTGGTGGAACAAAAATATCTTATGCCCTAATAAATTATAATGGTGAAATTTGTGGAAATGTAACAAAAATATCAACACCAAAAACAACACAAGAAATTGTATCACAATTACAAAATATCATTAAGGATTTTGACAAAGAAGCAGAATTTGTAGCAATTGCAACTGCCGGTGCAGTTAATCGTAAAAACACAGCAATAATTGGTACAGTTGGTAATTTACCAGATGGATATAAAGATATTAACTTTCAATCTTTAAGTCCAAACAAAAGAGTATTTATTGAAAACGATGCAAACGCTGCTGCTTGGGCAGAATATAAAATTGGTGCATCAAAAGAATGTAAAAATTCAATTATGCTAACATTGGGGACTGGTGTTGGTGCTGGAATAATAATAGATGGACAAATGCTAAAAGGCAAATCTGGTGCTGCTGGCGAAGTTCATTTTCCAATGTCAAGACACAAAGAAAGACAATGCACTTGTGGCGCTTGGGATTGTTTTGAAACTTACGCAAGTGGAAATGGATTAAGACTTACTGCTGTTGAAATTTTTAATAATAAAAATATCACAACATATGATATAATTGAAAAAGTTAAGCATAATGACAAAAAAGCAATTTTAGCACTTGAAACTTGGCAAAAAGATATTGCACTTGGAATTATTGGCTTAAATAATATTTTTGATGCCGATTGTTTTGTTTTATCTGGATCTATGGAGCAATTTGTAGATACAAACAAGGTTGAAGAAATGGTAAATGCAGATATTATTGCCACTCCAACAAAAGTTTATCATTCAAAAGCAGGTAATCATTCTGGTATGATTGGTGCTGTTCTTTTTGGAAAAGAAAAATTAGGTAAAAAATAAATATTAATTACTTATAAAGGGGGACCTTACAACAATTTTATATTGCAAAATTATGTTTCAGTATTATCTTATAAGCAACAAAATAAAAAAATATTTATGTGGTATATATTTAGGCATGGAGAGACGTTATATAACAAAAATAGAATCACACAAGGCTATGTTAATGACTCATTTTTAACACTAAATGGTGTAATACAAGCACACATGAACGGAGTAAAATTAAAACAATTAGAGAAAAATACTGATTTTCACAATTACAAATTTGTATGCACCCCACTTGAAAGAACATATCACACTTGTCAATTAATTATGGAATCATTAGGAATTATTGACATGTTACCAACACAAGAAGAACTTATAATAAGTAGAGGAAAAGGCACGGCAGAAAAAAAAGAAAGTAAAGAACACAAAGTAATAAAATATGAAAATGTATGGAACTATGAAGAAAATAATGGTGAAACTTATAAAGAATCATATACAAGATTAGCAAAATTTATTGAAAAATATAAAAATGAAAGAAATCTTATTATTGTCGCACATAAAGGTGTAAACAGAAATTTGATGTATTTATTAAAAAAATCAAAAGAAATTGATAATTTATCAACTTGGATATCTGATTTAACAGACGAAGAAGGAAACAATTTAATCTACGATTTAAAATGTGAAGTTCCTGCATTTAATCAAAATTATTTCTATTCTTGGGATGGTAACAACTTTACACAATATTAAAAGTAATAATATTAGGAGTAAATTATGTGGTATATATTTAGACATGGAGAAACTTTCCAAAATGTAAAACGAGATATGGTTATGGGACATACAAAAAATATCTTTTTAACATTTAATGGCGTTTTACAAACACACTTAAATGGTTTAAAATTATCAAAAACTGGCGAAGATTTTGCACAATATAAATTTATATGCAGTCCATTAGAAAGAACAATACATACTTGTCAATTATTAATGGATACAATTGGTTTAAGATTTGATATATTAGAAAAAGAAGAATTATTAAAAGAAAGAACAAAAGGTATATTTGATGGCTTAAAAAAAACATACATTGAAGAAAAATACCCACAAGAGTTAGAATTAATGAAAAAAGAATCTTGGAACCAAATAGTTTGTGAAGGTTATGAAACACACAAAATGATTTTTATAAAAATGGCAGAGTTTATTGAAAAATATAAAAATGAAGAAAATTTAGTTATTGTAGCCCACGAAGGAGTATGTCAGTCACTCATGTATTTATTAGAACAATCAAAAAATAATACAAATTTAAAACAATTTGTAGATAATATAACAGATGAAGAAGGAAACGAAATAGTTAAAACAATGAAAAAGGTTGCTTTTAACCAAAATTATTTCTATTCTTGGGATGGTGACAAATTAATTAAAATTTAAACTTATGTTTAAAAGTAAAAATTATAAAGATTTTAGTATATTGCTTATTGTTTTATTATGTATATGTGTAACAATAGGTAATTTTGTTAATTTTGGCATTTTTTCAAGAAAAAAAATTAGTCTTGGACTAGATTTAAGAGGTGGTTCACATTTGTTATTGGAGGTTAATTTTAATTATTACATAAATGAGCAATTGAGTAATGATTTAGAATTAATAAAAGATGCATTTTTAGAAAATAGAATTAAAGCATTGCCCAAAATAGAAGATAATAAAATAATAGTTTTTTATAAAAATGATAGTGATGTAACAAATATAGAAAATATAATTGCAAATATTAATAGTAGTTTAGTATTTAAAGAAGATAAAAACAATAATAGAACAATTTTATTAACATATAATAAAAATCACATAGATAGTTTAAGAAAAAAAGTAAATAAAGAAACAGTTGAGATTATTAGAAAAAGAATTGATGAATTTGGAACAAAAGACTCTTTAATACAAATTGAGGGTAATAATAAAATATTAATACAAATAGCAGGATTATCAAACTCAACCGAATTAAAAGAATTAATCGGTAAAACTGCAAAATTAAACTTTCACATAGTTAGCGATGATGAAAGAGATAATATTATAAGTATGAAATCAATAAATGATAGATATGAATTAAATGTTATAAAAAAGCCAGCAATTAGTGGAGATTTATTAACCGATGCAAATGTTTCTTACGAACAAAATAAACCAATAATAACTTTTAAATTTAATGGTGCTGGCGCAAAAAAATTTGCAGAAATAACAAAAGAAAACATTGGAAAATTAATGGCAATAGTTCTTGATGATAAAATAATTACTGCACCAAGAATAAATGGCAGAATTGATGGTGGAAATGGTATGATTACTGGTGATTTTTCCACAGAAGAAGCAACTAAAATAGCACTATTATTAAGATCAGGCTCATTAAGTGCACCATTAAATATTATTGAAGAAAAAACTGTTGGGGCAACATTAGGTCAAGATTTAATAGAACAAGGTATTAAATGTTGTATATTGGGTTTAATTTTAATAATATTATTCATATTTATATTTTATAGAACATTTGGCGTATTTTCAAACATAATTTTATTAATAAATATAAGCGTTTTAATAACTTTACTATCACTGTTTGGTGTTACATTAACACTTGCTGGCATAGCAGGAATTATTTTAACTATTGGTATGTCAACTGATGCTACTATTTTAATTTTTGAAAGAATAAAAGAAGAATATAGAAAAAATAAAGAATTAGACACATTGGAAATTATAAACAATGGTTTTAATAATACATTATCTACAATATTTGATTCAAATATAACAACAATTATAGTTGCTGTAATATTGTATATTTTTGGAACTGGTGCAATAAAAGGTTTTGCAGTTATTTTAATATTAGGAATTGTTGCATCAATACTTTCAAGTGTTATATGTTTAAGAATTATATTAAATAAATATTATAAAAATAAAGTTTTATTAATAAAGTAATACTACAATGAAAAAATATATTTACTTATTTTTATGTTTTTGTATTTCTGGTCAAGCACTATTTGCATCCAATATACAAAATACCACATATGATAAACAAAATACACACAACAATAGTAAAAAAGATGAATATTATTTTCCTTACATTAGTGGAAATATTTTAACTGAATATAATTTTACGAGGATGGACTCGGGCGATGATGGAAATATTATTTATAAAGATAAAAAAGATTTATCATATTTACAAATTGAAAGTAATTTAAATATTTATTTGTTTAATAATTTTTTAATTAAAACAAATACTACATTTAAGCCAGTATTGAGCAGATTAACAGATTCATCACAATATCACAATGATTATTATAATTTTGAAAGATATTTAAAAAGGAAAAATTATTTCAATAAATATGATATTATTTTTGAAGAATTAGCATTTGAATATAAAGAAGAAGAGTTTTTGATAGGTCTTGGAAAGTTTAATCCAACTTTTGGCACTGCTTATGACAAATCAAAATACTATCCAATATTTGGAACAAAAATTGCAGAAAATTATGAATTAAGAGAAAAACTCGGTTTTTATGTTGCAATGACCCTACCAATGCTAACTTTAAGAGGAAACTTTTTCTATAACGACAACACGTTTTTAAGTAATAGTTTATTTGGTAATAGGGGTAAATACAATAATAATAAGGGCGTTGCTAATAAAAAAAGTTTAGACAATTTTTCAATAACTGCTGATTTTGCTATAAATGATTATAGAATCAATCTTGGACTTAGGAGACTAAGCACAAATATAAATCATAATAAAGCAGAAAAAGGTTATGTAGTTGGATTTGAAAAATTAGTTGAAGAATCAAATAATAGTTTTGGTTTTTTACCATTTGCAGAATATAGTTTTATTGAAAATTATAATGGAACAAATAACAGAGATATTAATTTTATTACAATTAGATTACCGTTTGTTTATAAAAATTGGAATTTAATTACATCATATTCTGCAAAATTTGATGATGAAGAAAACTTTAAAAATTATAAAAGTTATATGACACAAGTAGGAATTGGATATAAATTTGAAAATGGCTTAATGTTAGATGTATCTAAGACAAGTGAAAGAGAAACTTATAAAATGGATATAAATACAAAAACATCATTCAAGGTAGATTCTGTTGGGGTAAGATTGTCATATATGATATTATTTGATGATAAATAAATTCTAAATATATATACAGTTTTATAATGACAATACAACAACTCTTTCAAGATTTGTTTCAACAAAAGTTTAAAAAATTACAGAATTATTTTATCAATGAAATAGATAACTACGTGTTATGGTTGCCAATATTTTTTATAATTGGTATTATTGGACAATTTTATTTAAAATATTTTAATTATAAAATATTAATTAGTTTTTTGATATTTATATTATGTTATTTTGTAAATAAAAAATATTATTATCTTAGACTTATAAATATTATAATTATTTTTATTTTATGTGGTTATATAAGAACATATTATTTTGTAAAACATCATACTTATAATACTATAAACTACCCTTTGGGTTTTGTAAAAGTTTATGGAAAAATAGAAAAAGAAATAATAAATAAAACATCAAAAGGTTCTTATAACAAAGAAATTATAGTAAAAGTAGATAAAATAAAACAAATTAAAACTAATAAGTATTTGGAAAATATACCAAAAAAACTAAAAATAAGATTAAAAAATTTAGATACAAAAGTTTATTTAAGTGATGTTATTTTAACAACAGTAATATTTCCTTTACAAGATAAATATTTTGAATCAGATTTTAATTTTAAAGAATATATGTCATTTAAAGAAATAGGTGGCATTGGTTATAAAGGAGAAATAATTTTTAATAAACAAACAGAAAAAAACCTATCATTTAAACAAAAAATTGATATATTAAGAAATAATATAGCACAAAAAATTATACAAACAAGAAAAGCAGAATCCACGAGTATAATAGCAGTTTTATTAACAGGACAAAAAAACTTGGCAGATAAACAAGCAATGGAATATATGAACTATTCTGGTTTGGCCCATTTACTGTCAATATCCGGACTACATATGATGACATTAATAGGATTAAGTATAATTATAATAAAGTGGTTATTATTAAGAACTGAATATTTTGCTCTAAATTATAATATTTTCAAAATATCAGCAACAATCTCACTTATTATTAACTTTGTTTACTTATTATTAAGTGGATCATCAATATCTGCAATTAGAGCATATATAATGAGTGTTATTTTATTAATAAGTATAATAATTGGCAGATTTAATACTTCATTAAGATCAGTTATGTTTGTTATGTTTATTATACTACTTATTAAACCATATTCTATATTTGATGCTGGTTTTCAAATGTCATTTATGGCAGTAATTGGGCTTATATCTATTATAGAATATTATTATAGTTATAAATACAATAAAGATCAAACATTAACAAATAAGCATTTTTCTGGAAATATTTCTCAATATTTTATACTTGGTTTCATAACATCATTAGTTGCAGAATGTGCCACAACCCCATTTTCTATATATAATTTTAATAATTATAGTTTTTATAATATTTTTGCAAATTCTTTTTTGACTCCATTAGTTTCTTTTATTGTTTTACCACTTGGTTTAATATCTATGTTTTTATACATATTTAATTTAGAATGGATAACAATAATTCCTGCATCATATGTTATGGATTTAGTTTTATATGTATCAAAATTTATAACAGAAATACCGCACTCTGTTATGTTTGTAAGATCGCCAAACTTACTGTCTATGTTTTTAATGATTTTTGGTTTTTTGTGGTTTTGTTTATGGAAAGAAAAATGGAGACATTTTGGTATTGTATTATATTTAGTTGGCTTATTAATTTTACCATTTCAAAAAGAATTTGATATTGTTATAGATCATACAGATAAAATGGTAATTATGGTAGACAAAGACAAATTATATGTATATAATCCAAACAAATATAAAATGAAAAAAATATTAAGAAAGTTTGGTAAAACAAAATATGTAAATATAAACACTAATATAAAACAATGTAATAAAAATTATTGCACTACAATAATTAATAAAAACAATATAATTATTTTTATAAAAGATAACAAATTAATAACAATTAATAAAGATAATCTTACAACAAGAGATAATTTTGAAATGAAAATACAAAATGTATATGCTAATGAAGTTATACAAAATTATTGATAAAATGACAAAAATATTTTAGCAATATTTGGTATTACATTTGAACTCATCATCATAAATACTATACCAACAAAAACACCTATAAAAACTGTTCTATCATTTCCATACTGTCTTGCCAATAAAATAACCCTATTAAATGAAATATAAAGCATTAAAGCGGACGAAAAAATAATCAAAAAACAAAATATATAATAATTAATTATAGTATGAGATAATAAAACAATAAATAACAAACCCAATATTTCAAATATTCCACATAAAAAAGAATATATTGCGACCTTATATTTACTATGAACTATATAATATATTGGAAACGCAATAGCAATACCCTCTAAAATATTATGTAATATCATAGACAAAGCAGACAAATAAAACATTTTCAAATCAGTATTTGATACAATAAACACATACAAACCCTCTGGAATATTATGAATAGTTATTGATATTAAAGAAAAAATTATTACTTTTATCAATCCAGCCCGTCTCAACTGCTCTTTTGTTATTTCTTTATTTACACTTATAACCGAGTAGTTTATTTTTTCCAATAAAGCATCCAATATTGCCGATAAAAAAATACTTATACAAAACAATATTGTTATAAGCCAACTAGTTTTTGTTTGATTATAAATATTTAAGAATACCTGCTCTGATTTTTTTAACAAATCAGCCAAAGACATATAAATCATTATTCCAGCAGAAAAACTCAAACCAATAGCAAAATTCCTACTTGTTCTTTTTATATAACAACAAAGCAAACTGCCAAACATTGTTCCAATTCCACTTATAAATAGAAATAATATTAAAAAAGATATTGTTTGCATAAAAAGTATATTATAATTATGTTTTATATTAAAACATATTATTTTATTTTTTCAATTATTTTGTATTAATTACTTAATACAATTAATAATATTAAATTCAATCAATAACATATAAACAAGTTTAATAATAAATAATTAAACATATTTTTAATATCTTAAATAATTAATTTACTTGAAAAAAGATTAATTTAATTTAATATATACATTATGTAGTATAATAAACGAAAAAGAAACTTTTATGACAGAAAACACAGAATACAAACACGGCGAGATAGTAAACGTAGATATTTCCGAAGAGATGAAAAAATCATACCTTGATTACGCAATGAGTGTAATAGTTTCAAGGGCGATTCCAGATGTATGCGACGGACTAAAACCAGTTCACAGAAGAATTATATATTCAATGTATGAATGTGGTTATGAACACAATAAACCATTTAAAAAATGTGCCAGAATAGTCGGTGATGTTATGGGTAAATACCACCCACACGGTGATAGTTCAATTTATGAAGCATTAGTTAGAATGGCGCAAGACTTTTCTATGGGTATTACACTAATAAACGGACAAGGTAACTTTGGTTCAATAGATAATGACCCACCTGCTGCTATGAGGTATACCGAAGCAAGAATGGAAAAAATAACCTCAACTTTAACTGATGATTTAGATAAAAATACAATTAATTTTGTACCAAACTATGATGGCACAGAAGAAGAACCAAGTGTTTTACCAGCAAAATATCCAAACTTACTTGTAAATGGTAGTGCCGGTATTGCGGTTGGTATGGCTACAAATATTCCACCACACAATTTAAGTGAAGTTATAGATGGCGTAGTTGCTTATATTAATAATAAAGACATTACAGTTGAAGAATTAATAAATATAATTCCAGCACCAGACTTCCCAACAAATTGTTTAATTTTAGGCAAAGGCGGTTATTTACAAGCAGCAAAAACTGGTAGAGGTGTTGTTGTAATGAGGGGTGAGACTGCTATTGAAGAAAAAAAAGGCAGAGAATCAATAATAATTAAATCAATTCCTTATCAAGTAAATAAAGCGGATTTAGTTATAAAAATAGCAGAATTAGTAAAAGAAAAGAAAATTGAAGGAATTAGCGATTTAAGGGATGAATCAAATAAAGATGGCGTTAGAGTTGTTGTAGAATTAAAAAAAGATGCAATGAGTGAAGTTGTATTAAATCAATTATACACATACACACAATTACAATGTAATTTTTCAGTAAATATGTTAGCGTTAAATAAAGGTAAACCTGAATTGTTAGGCTTGCTTGATGTTATAAAATTATTTACAGATTTTAGAAAAGAAGTTGTTACAAGAAGAACAGAATTTTTATTACAAAAAGATAGAGAAAGAGCACATTTATTAATAGGTTTAAGAGTTGCAGTTGACAGTATTGACGAAATAATTAAATTAATTAAAACTTCAAAAGATACTGCCGAAGCAAGAAATGAATTAATGTCAAGAACTTGGCCAGCAAAATCAATAATATCTTTAATTGATTTAATTGAAGATAAAAGAAATAAAGTTGAAAATGGCGAATTCCATTTTACAGAAGAACAAGCAAGAGCAATTCTTGATATGAAATTATCTAAATTAACTGGCTTAGAAAGTGATAAAATAGATACTGAAATAAAAGAAGTTGCAGAAAGAATCGTAGAATATTTATCAATTTTAGCAGACAATACAAAATTAATGAATATTATAAAAGAAGAACTGTTGCTTATTAAAGAAAACTTTGGAACAAAAAGAAAAAGTCAAATAGTTCAAGATGAAAGCGATTTTGATGTAGAAGACTTAATACCAAAAGAAGATATGGTAATAATCACAACTGTTAATGGCTATATAAAAAGAATTCCTTTATCTAACTATAAAGCGCAAAATAGAGGCGGAAAAGGAAAAGTTGGTATGTCAATGCACGAGGAAGATTTGACTTCAAATATCTTTATAGCAGATACACATACGCCAATTTTATTCTTCTCAAATAAAGGTATAGTTTATAGATTAAAAACTTATAAATTACCACTTGGTGGAAATAATGCAAAAGGTAGAGCAATTGTAAATTTATTGCCACTTGAAAAAGATGAAAAAATCACAACAGTGTTGCCATTAAGCAGTAATAAAGAAGAATGGATAAATAAAAACATAATATTTGCTACAAAAATGGGAAATATTAGAAGAAACTCAATGGATGCCTTTGAAAATGTCCAATCAAATGGTAAAATTGCAATAAAACTTGATGACAATGATGCACTTGTTCAAGTTGCTTTATGCGAAGATAATGACCATATTTTATTATCTTCAAAAATGGGCAAATGTATAAGATTCCCATTAGAAGTTTTAAGGGTATTCCAAAGTAGAAGTTCTTCTGGTGTTAGAGGTATTAAATTAGAGCCAAAAAATGAAGTTGTTTCAATGTCAATTTTGAAAAATTGTAAAATTGAAGATTTTGAAAAAAGAGACTCTTATTTAAAAATACCAGTTGCCGATAGATTAAGTATTAAAGCAGAATTAAAGAACTCTATTGAAAATGGTGGAAATTTTGACGATGTTAAAATTCCTGAAATCAATGTTGATTTGTTGAATACTTTATCTGAAAAAGAAATTAAGCAGTTGGCACTTGATGAAGAGTTTATTTTGACAATCACTGAAAATGGTTATGGTAAAAGCACCTCAACTTATGAATATAGAACTACAAATAGGGGTGGTATAGGTATTACAAATATTATTACTTCAAAGAGAAATGGAAATGTTATATTTAGTAGTAGGGTTGATGAAGATAAAGATGTTTTAATGATGACCGATAAGGGAACGGTAATTAGAACAAAGGTAAAAGATATTAGAATTTCTGGAAGAAATACGCAAGGTGTAACTTTGATGAGAACGGAAGATAAGATAATATCTGTTGCTATTGCTAAGACTGAAACAAGAGAAGAAGATGGAAGTGACAGTGGAAATGATGTAACTGCCGACGTTACTGAAAATAGTGAAAATAATTAAAAAAACAATAAAAATTATTTGTTTTATAAATAAGCGATGTTAAGTAACATCGCTTTTATTTGTTTATTTAATTATATTATATATAAACTTAAAACCACTCATTTATTACTTCGTCCGCACATTCACAAATAATATTTTGATAATACTCTTTAAATTGCTGTTTATCTTCTATTAAGTCATAATTCATTAAGAATGTATTGTTATTATCTTCTAATCTAAATAAATAAAAAGGTAACTGTTCTTGTAGACTATAAAAACATTTTTCTATTATATCTTTATTTATTATTAATTCTGTATTATTGTTATTTAATATTACTTTTATTTGTATAAACAAATTACATAATGCTTGTATGTCATTACTATTGTTACCATTTATATATGTTTTTACTTTATTATCAAATATTTCACAATATTTGTTAAATGTGTTGTAGTCTTTTTTGGATATGGACATTAATATTGTTTTTAATGTTAGTTTTAATCTGTTTATATTTGTATTGTTATTGTTGATAACGATATATAAACTTATGGTATCTTTGGCTATTTCTTTTATTTTTTGTTTGGTGTAGTTAAGGTTTAAAGAATTTACTAACATATATTTCCTCATTTATAGTTTTATGTAATATTTTTTATCTTTATTATTTAAATAATACCCCCACCCACCCCACTGTGTAAATCTTGTTGCCTACTCTTGCCATCATCTAGTTGTTGTGTAATTTTGTTGGTTTGTTCTTTGGTTTCTGGAGATGGTGATGGTTGGGGGATAGTTGTAGGCAAAGTTAATAAAACTTTATTCTTACTTTCTGCAATATCATCATTATATATTAATATCTCCTCATATGCTTCAAGCTCATTGTTATTTTGTTTTTGTGTATTTATGGTTTGTTGTTTGAAATAAATTTCTTTAATAATGTTTAAGTTAAATAATGTTATAAATTCTTCTACTTTAGTAAGTTCACACTTTTGTATGAAATCTTCAACAGACATTTCTTTATTGGAAGTTAATAACAACTCACATATGGTATTTTTTACCAACCCTAAATGCTCAATTTGTTTTTTTCGTAATGACTCTTTATCAATACCTTGTTTTAAACATTCATCAAGTTGTGTACGTATTTTTTCTTTCTCTTTTCCATTAATGTTTTCAATAATCTTATCACGTTCATTTTCATTCATTGAAACCAATTCATCATAAAATTTTAATATTTCTTCTTTTTGTTTCATTAATTTTTCTGTTTTATTAACAAATAGTACCAATGGTCTCAATTTCTCCTGTTTTTTACTTTGTGCTTCTAACTCCTTCATAAGTTCTTCTTTGATTGTTTTTTGTTCTTCTGTTGATAGACAATTGATTAAATTACGAATATTTACAAATCTATTATTATAACAATTTTTATTTATGCCATACTTTTCACTTCCTATATTAAACACAATATAGCCATCATTATTTGTTTCGTTTTCACTAATTTTTTTAACCGTTTCCCTACCCTGTTCATCAAATATTTGTGACATTATACAACAAGCCTCACATATTAATGAACCATCATTTATGGCATTTTTTATTGATTCCATACTTGTATATTTTTCTGGATTCATAACTATGGCCTCCATAAAAGAATCAACCCAATAAGAACAACAACCATTAATCTGCAATGGATTAGTAAGCAGTACACTTATTTCCTTATTATCAAAATCATTAAAAATATCTGTTATTACTTGTACATGTTGTAATGATGTATCTATTAAAGAATATAAATATGTAGTGGTATTATCATTTGTCTTTTCTACAATCAATAAAGTGGCATGATTTTTTGCTCCAATTGGAATAAGTGATAGACCATTTGTTGTTGTCATATTATTTACTGTCTGTTTTGAAAATTTACCCTTAATCGCTGTTGGTATTACCTTACATCGATAATTAAAATTTTGCTCAGACATAATTGCTGATATTAAAGGTGTCTTTGGTACACTACCAGTTACTTGATAACCTTGTTTATCTTTGTAATAATCATTGTAAGCTGAGTGAATTTTGGAGAGAAAACACAATTGTTCTTCCTTGGTTTCAAATTGCACACCGTCTTGTACATTTACCTTATACATATTATTATCACATAATATCAAATTAACATCATTATAATTATATTCAAACAAAATAAAATTACGCTCTTCGTTTGTAAGGATACAATGTGGGGTGTTTGGTACAACAAAAAAGTCAAAATCGGCAACCACAACTTTATATTTATCTATTTGTATTGCTAAATTTCTAGTAACTCGTGTCTTACAAACATTTATTTTTGCTATACTATTAATTTCAATATTACGTAACGCACACAATAGTTCAGCAATAAACTTACTAGAATTCTCATTAGGGGATGGTTGTTGGCTTATCAAATAATTACTGTATCCTTCTTGTAACATCTTTAAACTCTCGTCATCATAATTAACAAATAACGATTTACATAGACTACCTATATTTTCATTGTTTATTACACAATGAACAACATATTTAGAATCATCACCAATGTCGTATGTTATATTAAACAACGCAGAACCATTATTTGCTTTGCAGACAGTCCCCTCTCCAAATTTTTCTTCCATACCAATCAACTTAAATTAAAACAACAACCACAAATCAAAACAAATCACTAAAATTGTCCTCAAAAGACAAGTCTGGCTCATCAACACCAGGCAACCCCCTATACTTCTCTTCCCACAATTTTAATCTTTCTTTTTCTTCTTCTTCTCTTCTCAATTCATCTCTCATTAATTGTTTTTCTTTTTCTGTTGCTGATCTTGTTAGTACTAGTTTATATTCTGCTGAATACACATCAACTTTACAGTTATTATATAAAACCAAACTACTACCATCCCCAAGATATATATTCAACATACATGTGGCCGGATCCAAGGTATCAGTTATTAGATTAACTGGTTGAGAAGTTATATTATATGTCATAAAAATATCTATATTTTTTAACTACCAAAGGTATATAAAATACAATTTTATTTGTCAAGATATTTTTATATAAAATATTACATTTTTAACATATTGATTATAAAATTAGTTATATTTTAAAACAATTTAATTTATATTAAAATAACAACATCTATATTCAATAAACATACGCTATTTAAAACATTTAATACTTAATAAATGCCAAAAATACATATACTTAAACATATAAAACAAACATTGCCCCAATCAACAATATAACTTACTATTAACAACATGTTGGTTGATTTAAATTTTTAATAATAAGAAAACAAACCAACAACTTTAACAGAACATTCCGATCAAACACATCTATTTATTGACAATAACAAAAAAAACATCAATAATAAAATCAAACAATAAACTAAAAGCAAAATGGACACACTTGAAAAATCATTAGAAATAAGCAACAAAACAAAAGAAGACATAAAACTCAACCCACACAAATACCGAGTCTTAACCGGCGAAAGACCAACCGGAAATCTGCATATAGGACATTATTTTGGCTCACTAAAAAACAGATTAGAATTACAAAAACAAGGCGTGGAATTATTCATCTTAGTTGCAAATCAGCAAGTTTTAACTGACCATGATAGTTTTGACAAAATATCTCAATTAACAAAAGAACTTGTTATTGACAATATGTCAGTTGGGTTAGATTTTGATAATGATAAAAACTTCATTTTTCCACATAGCCATATACCAGAATTAAATCAACTACTTGTGCCATTTTTAACACTTGTATCGGTTGCAGAACTTGAAAGAAACCCAACAGTAAAAGAAGAAATACAAAGTGCAAATATTAAAAATGTAAATGCCGGAATGCTTGTTTATCCAGTGCATCAAGCTTGCGATATTTTGTCAGTAAATGCAAATGTTATACCTGTTGGAAAAGATCAACTTCCACATATAGAATTAACAAGAGTTATTGCAAAACGATTTAATAATAAATTTTGTAATGGCGAAGAATTATTTAAGGAACCAATTGCTTTGTTGGCAGAAATTCCACACATAGTTGGACTTGATGGAAAACAAAAAATGAGTAAAAGTCGCCATAATTCAATTATGTTAAAATCCACAAGAGAAGAAATTATTGAAGTTGTAAAAAAAGCAACCACAGATAATGAAAGATTTATAACTTTTGATCCAGTAAATAGGCCAGAAGTGTCTAATTTATTGACTTTGATTTCTTTAATGTCTGCTGATAATAAAAAACCAGAAGACATAGCAAACAATATAGGAAATGGTGGTGCTAAAATGTTAAAGGAAATGCTTATTGAAACAACTGATAAGTTCCTAACACCAATAAGAGAAAGAAGGGCAGAATTGGAAAAAAATAGTGATTATGTTATTAAAATTATAAATAAAGGCATTGAAAGAGTTAGAGACAAAGCAAGTAAAACTCTAAAAAATGTTATAAAATATATGAGTATGGAAATTTAAATCATTGATGTATATTTAGTATATATTAAAAATATACAAATAAAGCGACCAACCAAATAAGGATGGTCGCTTTTTTTATAAAGGAGGCAATATATTTATAAAACACTTTTTTAAAAAATACAACTTATTAATGCATTTTCATAAATATTAATAACCTATGGGTGATTTTGCCATTAAATACTTGCATTTATTGATATATTTATTATAATATTCAACAATTATTTGGTGTAAATGTAAATAAAATATACAATTTTTTTATTATTTTTACTAAACTTGTTATACATATAATTAAAAATACATACATAACTAAATTTATAGTATATAAAATAATGTATAATATTTATGTATTTACTTTAATTATATTTCTTTATTAATATACTTCTAAATAAAATAAAAAATATAAAAGCAATACAGCACTATAATGATTAATAACCATTATAACACTTATATTATTTTACCTATATTATTTATTATTTCTTAATTTTTCCTGATCCTTCTTATATTTTTCAAGCACTATTTTTAAATATTTACCCGTTAAACTTTTTTCATTTTCAACAACTTCCTCCGGGGTGCCTTGTGCAACAATATAACCACCTTTATTACCACCCTTTGGACCAATATCAATAATCCAATCAGAAGTTTTTATAACATCCAAATTATGTTCTATAACCATAACAGTATTACCCTGCTCTACAAGTTTATGTAATACAGATAATAACCTTTTTATATCATCCGAATGTAAACCAGTTGTTGGTTCATCTAAAATATAAATGGTATTACCAGTATCTTTTTTACTTAATTCTTTTGCCAATTTTATTCTTTGTGCCTCACCACCAGATAAAGTTGTAGCAGATTGACCTATTTTTATATAACCAAGTCCAACATCTTTTAATGCCTTAAACTTATCGTATACAAGTGGTTCCTTTGCAAAAAACTTACAAGCCTCTTCAACAGTCATATCTAAAACATCTGCAATATTTTTACCATTATACTCAATTTCTAAAATATCCCTATTATATCTCTTTCCACCACAAACAGGACATTTTACAAAAACATCGGGTAAAAAATGCATTTCTATTTTTATACTTCCATCACCTTGACAATGTTCACATCTTCCACCTCTAACATTAAAAGAAAAGTGATTTATTGAAAAACCTTTTTCTTTTGCCTCTGGTAAACTTGCAAATAAGTCTCTTATGTAAGTAAATACACCAACATACGTGCAAGGATTTGATCTTGGTGTTCTACCTATCGGCGATTGATCTATTTGTATTATTTTATCTATATTATGTAAACCCTCAATTTTATCATATGGTGCCGGAATAATTTTTGCATTCATTAATAATCTTGAAAGCGCTTTATAAAGTGTTTGTAAAACAAGTGTAGATTTACCACCACCCGAAACACCAGTAACACTACAAAACACTCCAAGCGGAAATTCTACATCCAAATTTTTTAAATTGTTTCCTCTTGCGTTTTTTATAACTATCTTTTTTCTTGGATGTATTGGTCTTCTTACTGGCGGAACAGGAATTGATTTAACACCACTTAAATATGCTCCTGTAATACTATTTGGATTATTTAAAATTTCTTCTGGTGTGCCTTGTGCAACAATTTGTCCACCATGAACACCAGCACCAGGTCCAATATCTATAATATAATCAGCAGACATCATTGTTTCTTCATCATGTTCTACAACAATTACAGTATTTCCTAAATCTCGTAAAGTTTTCATTGTTTTAATTAACTTTTGGTTATCTGATTGGTGTAGACCAATAGATGGTTCATCAAGAACATAAATAACACCGGATAAACCTGTTGCAATTTGTGTTGCTAATCTTATTCTTTGACTTTCACCACCAGATAAAGTGCTTGATTGTCTACTTAAAGTTAAATATTCTATACCAACATCCATTAAAAAACTTAATCTACTTTCTATTTCAGAAATTATTTTATCTGCAATAATTTTTTCATTATCATTTAAAGTTTTATATAAATTTTTAAAAAAATCATATATTTCATTAATTGACATATCACATACTTCACCTATATGTTTGCCTTGTATTTTAACACTTAAAGCCTCTTCGTTTAGTCTATAACCCTTACACTCACTGCAAGTACACATACTTTGATATTTTCCCAATTCATCCCTTAGCATCTCATCTTTTGCTATAATATACCTTTCTTCTAAAATATTCATAACACCTTCAAATTTTGCCTTACACTTAACGGTTTGTGTATTTTCTTCAATTTCAATATCAATTTCATCATCAAAACCATAAAATATTTTATGTTTTATTGTATCAGAATATCTATCAAATGGTGTTGTAATACTAAACTTGTATTTTTTTCCAAGTTTTTCAAGCATTTGTAAATATACTCTTGATTTTGAATCTGAATTAAATGGATCTATTGCGCCATCTTTAATACTTAATGTTGGATCCATAACAACAAGTTTTTCATCAAATCTTAATTCTGTTCCCAAACCATCACATTTTGGACAAGCACCAAATGGATTGTTAAACGAAAACATTCTTGGCTCAATACTATCAATAGTCATACCAGTTTCGGGACAACTATACTTATTAGAAAACCTTATATAGTCACTTTTTTTATATGTCTTTGTTTTTATTGTAAATTCTTCAACATCATTTGGTAAATCATTAATTTGCACAAGAATAACACCGTTATTAAACTCCAAACCAGATGCAACTGCGGTGGCCAATCTTTTTTCTATCCCAGCAGAAACAACAAAACTATCAACAACAACATCAATATCATGTTTTAATGTTCTATCTAATCTTGGCAACATTCCACTTATATCAATTATTTCATTATCTACTCTAATTTTTGTAAAACCACTTTTTTTGATTTTTATTAATTCTTTTCTATGTTCGCCACGCGATTGTTTTACTGATGGTGCTAAGACTGTTATTTTTGCTTTTTCTGGCACTGACATAATATCAATAACCATACTATCAACACTTTGACTAACAAGTGGTTTACCAGTTGCTGGTGAATATGGAACACCTATTCTTGAAAATAGCAATCTTAAATAGTCGTATATTTCTGTTGCAGTTCCAACTGTTGATCTTGGGTTTTTACCAACAACTTTTTGATCTATTGCAATTGCTGGCGATAGGCCAGTTATGTAATCTGCTTCTGGTTTGTTTTGAACATTTAAGAATTGTCTCGCATAAGTTGATAAACTTTCTATATATCGTCTTTGACCCTCTGCATATATTGTGTCAAATGCTAATGACGATTTACCAGATCCACTTAAACCAGTTATAACAACTAATTTGTTCTTTGGTATTTTGATGCTTATGTTTTTGAGATTATGTTGTCTACAACCAATTACTTCTATAAAATTATGTTCTGTTGTCATTTTAATGGAATATTATTTATTTGATAATTTATTATATAAATAAATTAATTATAATTGCAAGTGTAATTTAATAAAATCACCACATAAATTTATTATGTAGAAAAACTTGTCTCCTTAAACATTAAAGCCTCTTCAATATGTCTTTCTTCAATATTATTAGATTGTTCTAAATCAGCAATAGTTCTTGCTACTTTAATTATTTTATTATATCCTCTTAAAGATAAATTATAAACTTGATTTGCTAATTTAATAATATTTTCACATTTATTATTAAGTTTCATATACTTATCTATTTCATTATTACTTGCACAAGCATTGAGCATTCTATGATTAGATATTGAATCTTTATATCTTTCTATTTGAATCTGTCTTGCTATTTTTACTCTACTTTTTACTATTATAGATGTTTCATTATTAATAGATTTTGCTTTTTCTTTGAAGATGTCTATTTTTGGAATATCAACAGTTATATCAAACCTATCTAAAACTGGACCTGAAATTTTATTTTGATATTCTTGTGCACACAACGGTGATCTTTTACATTGTTTTGCTATATCTCCATAATGTCCACACCTACAAGGGTTCATTGCACCAATTAACTGAAACTCTGCTGGATATGTTATATTTTGTGTTGCTCTTGCAATAGATACTTTACCAGTTTCAAGCGGTTGTCTCAAAGAATCTAAAACTTGCCTTGAAAATTCCGGTAATTCATCCAAAAACAATATTCCATTGTGTGCTAATGAAATTTGACCGGGTTTTGGCCTACTTCCACCACCAACCATAGCAGGCATAGAACAAGAATGATGTGGGTCTAAAAATGGTCTTTTATTTATTAATTCTCCATTTAAAAGCCCACCAGAAATACTATTAATTATATTAACTTCTAGCATTTCTTTTGGCGTCAAATCTGGCAATATACTCAATATCCTTTGTGCCAACATTGACTTTCCAGTTCCAGGTGGTCCTATCATTAACAAATTATGTCCCCCAGCAGCAGCAATTTCTAATGCTCTTTTTCCTTGTCTTTGTCCATATACATCTTTTAAATCTGGATAAATTACTTCTCTTGATTTTATATTCAAAATTGGTTTTTCAATTTCACATCTTCCATTTAAATAATTTATTAATGTCAGTAAATTATCAACAGCAACTATTTGCATATCACTATTAGCCCACAAAGCCTCTCTGGCACAAGATTTTGGACAAATAATTCCTAAATTTCTTTCATTGGCACCAATAGCAACTGGTAATATTCCACTAACTGCATTTATAGAACCATCAAGCGATAATTCCCCAACCACAACAAAATTATCTATACTTTCTTGCGATATTATACCCATTTCTATTAATAAACCAATAGCCATAGGCAAATCTAAATAACTACCTTCTTTATTAATATCAGCAGGACTTAAATTAATTACAAGCCTTTGTGCTGGAAAACTTAAACCAATAGAATTTATACTCGCTCTTATTCTTTCCTTTGCTTCATTAACTGTTTTATCTGGAAGTCCAACAATATTAAAAGCAACCATACCAGAAGACAATTTTACTTCTACATTTATATCAACAACTTCCGTTCCCAAAAAAGCAAATGTTTTTATTTTTGCTACCACTTAATTATCCTTTTTTATGTTATAAAATATAAGTTCCGGTCTATCTTTCATTACAATCTCATCGGTATTACCATTAAAAATTATAGTTTTTGATAAACCATTAACAAAATCACTATTTATATTTACATCATTTAAAATAATATCGTTATAAGAATTTTTTACAATAGCACTATTTGATGTAATATAAATTAAATCATCGTGTTCATTATTTATTTGTAATATTGGTTTTTCCACTAACTCAGTATTTACATATTCATTAACTACATTATGTGAAGCACCAAAATTAACAATTAAACTCCAAATCATTAATATATATATTGATATGCCAATAAATAATAATATTAATCTTAAAAATACAAAAATACACTTATAAATAAATAATTTTTTACAAATTTCTTTATACATAATCTTAAAAATTCATTACCCAATCTGGATCACTTGCACCCTCGTTATCAGGTGTATTTAGTTGATATTCATTTCTTGTTAAAATATCCATTATAAATATTTTTGGAATACTACCTTTACCAAATGGGGATGTTTGTTTTGTATATATCAAATATCTTGAATTTGGCGCCCACCTTACACCCTCTATTAAATAATTACTTGCTAATATTCTTTCTCCCTCTCCACCAGAAGTCATTATACCAAGATAAAAATTACCTTTAAATATTTTTATAAAAGCAATTAATCTACCATCTGGTGACCAAGATGGCTTATCATATATTCCAGCACCATTACTTATTTGTTTCTCTTCTTCTGTTTTAAGATCTTTTACATATAATTTTCTTGAACCAGTTTTATCTGAAACATAAACAATTTTACTACCATCTGGACTAAAACTTGCGCAGGTATTAATATTTTTATTATTTGTAAGTTTTTTATTTATTTTTTTATCTAAATCAAACAAATACAAATTAGTTCCCTTGCCCTCTTCCGAACCAGATACTATTAATTGATTTTCTCCATTTGGATTAAATGTTGCAGCACTTGTCATTTCTTGTTTTTTTGTAGAAATTTTTAAAGATTTATTATTCTGTAAATTATGTTTTACAATAAATGGTCCACTTTGATCATATTCTAAATAAAATACCTCATTTTGATTATATTTAGAAAAAATTGGTGTTAATTTTAAATTATTACCGCTTGTTATTTTTGTATTTTTTGATCCATCAAAATTCATTATCGCCACTTGCTTTTTTCTGTTTTTAATATTACCAGTTTCCGATATATACATTATTTTACTATTAAACAATCCACCATTTTCACCTGTTGTTTGTTGAAAAATAAAATCAGCCACAACATTACCAAGTTTATCAGCATCTGTTGTTAAAGTATCTATTATATAATATTTACCTTCCAAAAATTTTTCATCTATTGCATCCCAAATAAAAACATCTAACCTTATTTCATGCTCCTTGGTAATACTTATATCGCTACTTATAATATAACTGTTATCATTTAATTCCTCAGAAAACACATATTCACTAATATCGTGACTATTACTATTGTTTATAAAATTTGTTATATTAATACATGAATCATAATCATAACTAATACTATATAAGTTTGTAATATTTAAGTTATCAATTATTTTTTTATATGTATTAAAAAATAAATTTACATTGTGTTCACTACTATAATTCGTATATGTTTTTATTATTTTATGTTGAGTTTCAATATTACTATTATTAATATCAATAGTATTATTTAATTCATTAGACTCTATTGAGTTTAATAAATCATTCATTTCTTTGGCCGTATTATCATTTTTTTCATTTGATTCATAATTTTGTGTTGTTACAACATTACTAAACTCTTCTTTACCAACTAAACATGGTTTTAATATTTTTATTTTTATTTTATTATCAAAATTACCAATGGACATTAAGCTATTATCATAAGCAACATCAGCAAAAGATCTTATAATACAAAAAAGATAAATAAAAAATACATAATAAACTCTTTTCATAAATACCCCATTATTTAGTTTCATCAAAAATAAAATTAATATTTTGCCAACTTTGATATTTTGTTGATGGTAAATTTCTTATTGGATTACAATAAGCCAAAGCAACCCTTGCATTATTTATTGCAACATCATAATCCTCTGGAGAAAACTTATTTTCATCATCTATAACTTTTATTTTTATTTCTTTTGAATCTATTATTCCATCCATAAACAATTTTATTGTAACAGATGTTTTAACCATACTTTTTTTACCTGTTTGTATAAGCGCATTTTTATAACAAGAAACCAATTGATTTTGAACCACCATCCTTTCTCTGGCAGATAAACCAAAACCACTATTTTCTCTTTTTATTATTTCTTTTATTTGTTTTAGGTCTTTTTGTGTAAAAATTTTATCAACATCTATATTTAACAACAAATTTTTATTGTGTTCGTTATTGTTCTTTGTAATAATTTGTTCATTACCACTCATAACAACTTTTTTATTTAGATTATTTTTATTATTAGTCTTATTATTGTTTGTAATTTTTGATAAAATTTTATCCAAATCCTGAATGTTTTGTTCATTTTTATTAACATTGTTTATTGTGTTATTATTTGTTTTATTTATATTGTTTTTATTTATATCCGCTACAATATTTTCTAATCTATCTTTTTCTGCGTTTGTAGATATATTTTTATTAGTATTATTTTGTTTTACAACTTCAACCATTTTCATTTTTTCTTCTTGTTTTTTAACATATCTTTTATAGTCTGTTGGCCCCAAATATAACACATATTCATTATTTTTGTTATTATAATTATTATTTGCATTAATTATTTTTTTTACAGCATTAATATCTAAATTGGTATTTATATTATTAATATCTTCTTGTAGTGGTGGTAAAACTTTATTTTCATTTTTTATTGATTTAGATATTTTATATAAATCTATTTTATCTTGTAAAGACAGCTCTGGAAATAAATCTGTTTCTGTTGTTTTAATTTCATTATTAGCAAATAAAGATTTATCTATATTAATTATATTTATATGTGTTATTTCTTTATTTATTACACTATTTATTGTATCATTGAAAAATAATATCAATAAAAATAAAACATGTAAACACAAAGAATATAACAAATTTCTAATCATTTCTTTTTTTGCTTTTTTCATTATAATCTATCATATGCATCACTAATTAATATTACATCCTTAAAACCACTATCATTAAGTTTGCCAACAATACTTAATACATTTCCATAATTATTTCTTCTATCTGCTATAACATAAATTTTAATATTTTTATCTTTTAATGACACTTTATCAACAACTTTAATTAAATCATTAATATGTATTGCTTTATTATTAACAAAAACACTTCCATCTTTTTTTAATACAACCTTTATAGGATCTTTTTCAAGAACTGTTATTTTTGCATTAGCAGGTGGTAATTCTATATCTATATTACCAAACAATGCTTGATTCGGAACCATAAAAGCAACTAATATAGAAAATATAATATCTATAAATGGTGTCATATTTACATTAACTTCTTCTAAATCTGTATTCTTTTTTATAATTCGTCTCATAAAAATTAATCCATTTCTTTTGATAAAATACTTAAAACTTCTAATTTAAAATTTTCCAATTCTTCTTCATAATTATTAATTTGTGATTTTATAAAATAATATGCAGCAGTCGCTGGAATTGCGGTTAACATACCAACTATTGTTGTTACAAGTGAAGAACTAATACCAGGTGCTATTGTTGTAAGTGTAGCATCTTTCATTATAGAAATTGCCTTAAAAGCAGAAGATAAACCCCAAGCAGTTCCAAATAAACCAAGCAATGTAGAGGTTGTGCTAACAATTAATAAAAAACTTAAACCACCTTTTATTTTTTTTAAAGATCTATTAATAGCAACACTCATGACATCATACAATCTGTCTTTTAAAGAATTTTTTCTACCAACATCATTTGTTTTTATAATATTTTGAACATTTGAGTTTGTCCACTCTTGCATTGCAGATATAAAAACAACAATAGATGGACATTTTGTGTTGTTTTTTACTTTTTGATAAATATCCTCCAACATATCACCAGACCAAAATAATTTTTCAAATTTTGATGTTTTTATTGACATTAATTTAAATTTAAAAAACTTTTCAAAAATCAATGTCCAAGAAAATATAGACATACCTATTAAAATAAATAATATCGCCTTTGTTATAAAATCTGAATGTAGTAGGGTTGCAAATATTTGTAAAGTTATATTTTGTGTATTCATTTTTCTTGTATAAATAATTTAATTATTTAATATAATATTATCTATAATAACATATTTTGCAATAAAAAAATGAAGAAATTTTTATTTATATGCAATAAAGGAGAAGATGAAATTAGAATTGATAAGTTTGTTCATAATAATATTGTAAAAAATGATAATTATAAAACATTGTCAAGAAGAAAAATACAAGAGTTTATAAAAGGAAGTATGTTAAAAAAAAACAATGAAGTTTTTAATGATAATACATATAAAATAAAAACTGGAGATATTGTAGAAATAGAAATATACGAAAATAAAGAAATAAAACCAGAAAAACAAAACATACCATTAAATATTGTTTATGAAGATGATGATTTATTAATTATAAATAAACAGGCTGGTTTAATAACTCATCCAGGTGCTGGAAATTATGATAATACATTAGTAAACGCCCTACTCTTCTATTGTGGAGACAATCTATCAAATATAAATAACCCAATAAGACCTGGTATAGTCCACAGGTTAGATAAAGATACAACTGGGTTAATGGTTGTAGCAAAAAACAATCACACACATGAAATATTAAAACAACAATTAAAAGATAGAATATTAAAAAGAAAATATAATGCTATAATATGGGGAAATATTGTCCCACCACAAGGTATAATTGAAGGTTATATTAATAGATGTAAAACAAATAGATTAAAAATGGAATTAACAAAAGATAATACTGGTAAATACTCCTTAACTAATTATAAAACTTTAGAAAATTATGGAAGTGTAGCAAGTTTAGTTGAATGTGAGTTAGATACTGGAAGAACACATCAAATAAGGGTTCATTTTAGCAGTAAAAAACACCCATTAATTGGTGATTATAATTATGGTGGAAATTTAAGAAAAATAAAAGGTGAAGAAAATAAATATAAAACTTTTATAGAACAATTCCCAAGACAAGCCTTACACTCAAAAGTTATAAAATTTATTCATCCAAGAACACAAAAAGAAATGTTTTTTGAAAGTGATTTACCACAAGATATGAAAGATTTAATAAATAATCTTAAATTATTAAACAATGTTAACAAATATTAATCATTTAATAATTATAATATAAATAAACTACCCCTGATACAAGTATAGGGGGTATTATTGGAATAAAATTTAATATACACCAATCCAACCACCACACAAACATAACTTAACATAAAACTTTACTATTTTTTTAATATAACACTTTAAAAACCACCCATCCACCACACATAATCTAAAACAATACTTGTTAATAAATCTGTTAATAACTCTGTAAATAACCTTGTTTATTAAATTGTTAATAAATATTTATTAACACATTTACAACAATTATTAACAATAAAAAAATATATTTATTAACATGTTAATAAATTATTAAAAGTTATTAACAAGTTGTTAATAACTTGTTTTTTTATATTAAATAACATCCTTTAATTGTTAATAATTTTGTTAAAAAATAATAATTAACATTTTAACAAACTAAATATAAAATATAAAACCATATAAAATATTGATTTAATTTATTTTTTATTATTATTGACTTTTTAATAGATTGTGGTTTACTTATCATAGTTTACACAACATCAATATTATGAAAGAAAAAATAAAAATATTTTTAATAAATAGTTTTAAACAAATATCTAATTTTATACAAAATTTATATTTAAATATTTCACAAAAAATTAAAGTTTCATTTAAAAAATGTAAAGAAGGTGAGGAAAATTTAAATACTTTACTTATATATTGGTGTGTAATTCCATGTATATTATATTTATTTATATTAAAATTTACCAATTGTAAATTTATTTTAAATATAATTGATTTGTTTATGTTAATATTAACATTATTGGATTTATACTTTATTTCAAAAACCTTAAAAATACATCCGGAATACAATACTGAACTAATGAGAGAATTAGAAAAACAAAATTACTATAAAACACTTGATGAAAAACAATTAAAAGAAGAAAAATTAAAAGAAAAGAAAGATAATACAAAAAAATTTTTCTATAAATTATTAGCATTAAAGAATAGTGAAAAAACAGATATCTATAAAATTGTTAAATGTTTTGTAATTTTAATATTATTAGTAGTATTAAAAAGAATTTTTTTATAAGGAGTAATTAATGAGCGAAGAAACAACTGCAACTGAAAATATTATAGATACACAAAAAGAAAATATTGAAACAAAAAAAACACAAGAAAAGCAGGTTGAGAATAAAACTGAAGAAATTGTAGAAGATCAAAAAATTACAAAAAAAGAGAATATACAAGAAACAAAACAAGAAGATGGCACAAAAAAACAAAAAGTAAATATTATTGATGAATTAATAAAAAAACAAATAATATCAAAAGACCAAGTTGAAGTTGCTTTAAAAGAACAGAAAAACACAGGAAACAAAGAAGATATAGCAGCAATTTTGGTTAGAATGGGTTTTATTAGTGATAAAACACTTTCTGAAATATTAAATGCTAATACTGACGTAAAAAATCTTGATTTAAAATCTTTAATTATAGATCAAAATCTTGTTAGAAAAATCCCAAAAGGATTTGCTTTACAAAATAAAGTTATAGCAGTTGGTTTGGTAAAACAAACTGTTACAGTTGCTGCAACAGATATATTTAATATTATTGTTTCAGATCAATTAAAAAGATTTTTCCCAGCAAATTATAAAATACAATTAATTTATGCTTCTGAATCAGATATAACAAATGCTATTGATAGATATTATGATTATGATATGTCTATTGATGGTATTTTAAAAGAAATTGAGGGTGGTGCATTAGTTGGAGATGAACAACAAGCAATGCAGGGTGACTATAAAAGCCCTATGGTGCGACTTGTTGATGCTATTTTAACAGATGCTGTTAGAATAGGAGCATCAGATTTACATTTTGAGCCAGAAAATTTCTTTTTAAGATTAAGATATAGAATTGATGGTAAAATGGAGCAAATTAAGGCTTTTCATAAAGATTATTGGAGTTCTATTGCAGTAAGAATTAAGATTATGGCTGGTATGAATATTGCTGAAACAAGAAAGGCGCAAGATGGTAGAATTAATGCACAAATTTTAGGAAGAAATATTGATTTTAGGGTATCAAGTCAACCCACTGTTGATGGTGAAAATATAGTAATGAGAATTTTGGATGAAAAACAATCAATATTAGATTTAGATAAATTAGGTTATTTTCCAAGAACGCAAAATATTATAAAAAAATGTATACAAAGACCAGAGGGAATAGTTATTATAACAGGTCCAACAGGAAGTGGTAAAACAACAACACTTTATACTGTTTTAAGTATGATAAATAGTATTGAAAAAAATATAATGACTTTGGAAAATCCTGTGGAATATAGAATTCCTTTAATAAGACAAACAAGTATAAATCCAGAAATTGGTGTAGATTTTGCAGATGGTATAAGAACTTTGATGCGACAAGACCCTGATGTAATATTGGTTGGTGAGATTAGGGACAGAGAAACAGCGATTGCGGCAGTTCAGGCTGCTATGACTGGTCACCAAGTATTTTCATCTTTGCATACAAATGATGCTTTTTCTGCTATTCCAAGACTTATGCAGATAGGTGTTGAACCTTATTTATTATCTGGTTCTTTAATATGTGTAATTGCACAAAGGTTAGCAAGAAAATTGTGTCCGCATTGTAGAAGAAAAAGACCAGTAACAGAACAAGAAAAGACAATAATAAGTAGAATTTTAGGAGAAAAAATTGCATCCAAAGTTACAGAGTTATATGAAGCGGTTGGGTGTGAGAAATGTAGAGGTAATGGATTTACTGGACGAATGGCAATAGTAGAAATTATAGATGTAGATAAAGAGTTGGATGAAATGATAGTTAGAAGAGCAACAAAAAAAGAAATGACACAATATTTAAATAATAACGGTTTTATATCTATGCAAATAGATGGTGTTCAAAAGGTTGTAATGGGTTATACAACTATGGATGAGTTAATGAGAGTTGTTGATTTAACTTCTGTTTTGGATGTAAAATAATGTTTTTGTTGGTTGGTTTAGGTAATGTTGGTAAAGAGTATGAAAATACAAGACATAATGTTGGTTTTTTGTGTGTTGATAGAATTATGGAGCAATATGGGATTTTTAATCATCAAGTAAAATTTAAGGCAGATATATATTCTGGAAAAATAGATAATAATGATGTTTTAGTAATAAAACCGCAGACTTATATGAATAAATCTGGTATTGCTGTTTCTTTAGTAAAACAATTTTATAAAATACCTATTGAAAATATTTTTGTATTTCATGATGATTTGGATTTGGAGTTTTGTAAATTAAAATATAAAATAGGTGGTGGAGCAGGGGGGCATAATGGTTTAAAAAGTATAGATGAAATGATTGGTAAAAATTATCATAGAATAAGGGTTGGAATAGGGCGACCAGAGTTTAAAAATGATGTTGTTAATTATGTTTTGAATAAGTTTAAGGTTGATGAAATAGTAAGGTTAGAAAAGGTTTTGGGTGTGGTGAGTGATAATGTTGGTTTGTTGTTTGGGGATAAGAAGGATGGATTTATTAATTGTTGTTATTTAAAACTATAATAATTTATCGTGTTATTTAGGGAGGAAAATGTATTTTAAAAGACTGTTTTGTAAGAAAACATATTATGATTATGTTATTTCTTTGGGATATAATTGCGAAGTTGTATTTAAATTTTTAAAGTATTTTAAATTTGAAGAATCTAATTTATTTAATTGGTGTTACATTAATTCAATTAATGATTTAATTAATGCGTTACAAAATTTTGATAAAATTGGATCTGGGCAGTGGCAAATGTGCGATCTTTTGTGGCAGTGTTTAAATAGCAATATAAAATTTCATGGTAAACTTCCTATGAGTATGTATTTAGAAAATAATGTTAGTGAAGAAGAAATGAAAGATGATATAAATGAGTTAGTTTCAAGATTGAAGTATTTAAAAGAAAAGTTTTTAAAAATAGCACAGTCTGAAAATATGAAGCTTTTTATATATAAAATGAAGACTTGTGAGGTTGATGAATTATTTAATATTAAAATTTTAAATATAATAAAATCACTTGAATTATTGGGAGTAAAAAACTTTAAGTTGATGGTTGTATTGGAAAAACAAAATATAAATAAAATTAATAATATTTCTACTGAGTATTTAGTGGAATTTGTGGATTATTTTACACCTGATAATGATGTTACTGGAAAAAAATATTATAAAAATGGGTGGAGTAGGGTGTTTAATAAAATATCAGTGATTAACCAAAATAAGAAAATAAAAAAGAAAAAATATAAGTTTGATATAAAATAATTTAATTACTATTTATTTATTGACATTTAAAGATTAATATTTAGAATTAAAGTGTGTTATCGCGGGATAGAGCAGCTTGGTAGCTCGTCAGGCTCATAACCTGAAGGTCGTTGGTTCAAATCCATCTCCCGCAACCAATATTTACAATTTCTATTTTGTTAATCTGTTTGTGTTGTATTCATGTGATGTTATTATTAGAATTGGTTTAATAATTAATTGTAGAAGTAATCCAAATTATAGTTCATTTTTTTAAATATATTATACTTCCATATACATAGGAATGAAGTAACTTTTATATAAGTTCACTACTATTTTTGTTTATGGAAGAATTTGAATATACAAATAGATTAAAATTACCACTTTTAGTTCCAAATCAATCTGGCAAAGAGATTTTTCACAATGAGGCTCTTATAGTATTAGATAATTTAATACAAAATTGTGTTTTAGATAAAGATTTATCAATACCACCGGAAAATCCAGATGTTGGAGATATTTATATTATTGCAATTAATGCCACTGGAGAGTGGTTAAATAATGATAATAATATTGCTATTTATGATAATGGTTGGAGATTTTTACAAGTAGAGGATGGTTTTACATTTTTTGTAAAGGATGAAAATTGTTTTTACACTTATGCAAGTAATCTTTGGCAAAAAACCAATAAATTAATTAATATTGAAGATTTAAAAAATATTGATTTTGTAGATTTAACGGAAAATGATGTTATTGTATATAATGGAGAAAGGTTTATAAATACACAAAATTTAAAATTAAAAACTATTGATTTTAACAATGCCAATAAGATAGAAACTGAAAATAGTAATTTAACTATAAAATATAACAATAATGAAGAGTGGCAAACTGCATTGAGTATTGATAATACAACTGGTAGGGTAGATTTTAAAAATAGTATAAGTTTTAATGGAACAAGTTTTGAAGATTTAACAGGAAATAATATTACTATTAATGATTTAAATATTAAATTAAATATAGATTTTGATAATATTAGTGATAATGGAAAAACAAATCTTCAAAATATTTGTGCTGTTAAACCAACAATACAGGAGGGTGTTGTTGGACAAATTGTTGATGTATGGATTAATAACGCATATGTTACAGCACCAGATGGTGGAACTTGGTTTTACTGTATAGTTCCTTGTAATAATGATGGTATTTTGGTTATGTCTAAAGAAAGTGGAAGAGTTTTAAGTGGTGTGTGTGCTGGTGGAACGGTTGTATCTACTGCTGTGGTTAATTGGGCTGGTGGATTTTTTTGGAGAATCGCTTAATAAAAAATGGAGTTAAAAATGTTAATACATAGAGAAAAGGACAATAGTTTTGTGATTGTGAAAAATGGTTATCCTTATCATGTTGTTAGTGGTATGGAAGAATATGTGCAATTATGTGAAAAATATGAAATAAATAAGGATTTGTTTGAAGAAGAAAAGGAGGTTGTTGTAAGTTTTAATGATTTAAAGCAACAAAAATTAGATATGTTAAAAAAAGATGTAGAAGATTATTTTTATAGTATTTATCCGCTTTATAAACAAAATAATATTGCTATATTTGGCACAGATGATGAAAAACTGAAATTTAAGGATTTTCATGATAAAATTGCTGATGAGTATGATAATATGGTGGAAAAAATAAATGCTTGTGTGAGTATTGATGAATTGAAAGATATATCATAGATGTTTAAGATATTGTTTGTGTATTTTAAAGTGGTGTAGTAATTGTTTATATTGTGTCTTGGTAAATATTAAAGTTTCTTATGATAGTTTATCTGTAAGAAACTTAATATTATTATAGCGCGCGTTCTTTTTTATCGTATTGTTTTTTGAATTTATTATATTTTTTTTCAAAAGATTGTGAGTTTATTGATCTTATTGCTTTATCATAGGTTGATTCATTTTCTTTTTGATTATTATTTATTTCATCTTGTAAATTTTGCGATATATTTGTTTGTATATTATGTGGTTGTTGGTCTGGTGGTAGTATTGATTTTGCATATGCAATTTTAATATCTTGTCTTACATCATTAATACTTTTGTCAAGTTTTATTAATTCTTTAATTACTAAATCGTTTATTTTTTTTATTTTTTTATTTATTTTATGTTGTTTAATTCTATGTTTTATACTATGTTTGTGTATGTGTTGTGATGATAATTTTTGAAATAATGACATATTATCATCATTGTTGTGGTTTGTGTTTGTTGTGGTTTGTGTTTGTTGTTTGTTTTTTCTCTTAGAAAATAATTTTTTAAAAAATGATTGTTTTTCTGGTTTTGTGTCTATTGTTGCAGTTGGTTGTTCGTTGTTATCTTGTTGGTTTTCAACGATTGTTGTTTGGATGTTTTGATTTTGTATAGTATGTTTGTTTTGTTCTTTGATTTTTGTTTGTATTGTTTGTATATATTCTTGTATTTCTTGATTTTGTGTAATATTAATTGCACTATTACCATGTTCATCTTCTAAAAAAACATCTGCTCCATATTCTACTAATAGTTTAACTTTTTCTATGTCGTTACTTTTGCATGCCCGAAATAATGGATAGCCTTGTGATGGGTCTGGGTGTTTTATATTTATTATTTGTTTTGTTGTTTCTATGTTTTGTTGTTTAAGAAAGTCTTTAAGTGTTTGGCTACTTTCTATGTTTATATTAAGGATTATATCTGAATAAACATCTTGTTCTTCTTTTGTTAAATTATAAAAATCCATATTATATTATGTATTTATATATATATATAAATAATATATATATGTATAATATAAGTCAATATTGGTGTATTAAATTATATATATTAATAAAAAATCTATATGAATAGTTTAATTATTATTTTTTTTCTCTTTGTTCTAATAAATATGTTTTTATTATCTCTAAATCAATATCGTTTAGCACAAAATTATTATTACTATTATTTTGTTCATTTTCTAAAACATTAAATTTTAGCAATAAATTACTTAATTTTGATATTATAGATACAACATTTTCTTTATTACCTATTAAGAATTTTAACAATTCTTTTTGTGATTCATCAAATTCTGTTTGTCCGTCTTTTATTAATGTTATGTTGTTTTCAAGTAAATTAATAATCATATTAATTATTTTTTTAATTTTTTGTAATTCTTCAATTGATTTGCTTTTTATTTGATACATATTTATTATTTATATTATTTGTTCTAAGGTGATATTAAAATTCAAATTTGTATTCCAGATAGAATTAATTTCATTAAATATTTTTATTGTTAAATTATTAAAATTTATATCAATTATATTAAAAGTATTTGATTTTGTATTTGATAGTTCTAGTAGCTTACTTTTTACAATGTTTGAAATATTTAATATATTTAAGTTGCTTTCATTTTTGTCAAATACTGACATTGTAAGCGATATAGAATAAATATTATTATTAAAATTATTTTCAATTTCAATTTTATTTATATTTAATATAACATATGGAAATGGACTATTTGTTTCTGGACAAGAATAAATATTTATATTTTCTTTTATGTTTTGTAATTTTTCAAAAATTATTTTTTGTAAGTTGTTTATAATATTCATAATATTTAAAAATTTTGTGTTTTTTTAAAATTAGTTTGTTTTTTATTTGTGTGGCAGTATTATATTTATTTTTGAAATTATACATATTTATATTAATATGGTCATTATAAAAAATTAATATTAAACTTGCAATTAATAAAATTTTCTTTAGTATTTCAGTAAGTGGTTTAATGTTTCACGTGGAACAATGAAAATATTATCAGTAGTAAATCAAAAGGGTGGAGTTGGTAAAACAACAACAGCATTAAACGTATCTGCTGCATTGGCTGTATTGGATTATAAGGTTTTAGTAGTAGATTTTGACCCACAAGGAAATTTAAGTTCTGGTTTTGGTATTGGTTTGTCTGATAGACAAGATAAAACTGTTTACAATGTTTTATTAGATGAGAGTGGTAGTATAAATGATATAATTTTTAAAACAAAAATTAATAATTTAGATGTGTTAACGGCCGATACAAATTTGTCTGCTTTTGAAATTGAAGTATTTAATAAAGATAATAGAGAATTTATTTTAAGTAATTTATTAGATAGAATATCAAATAAATATGATTACGTAATAATTGACTGTCCGCCATCACTTGGTTTTTTAACAATAAATTCACTTGCTTGTTCTAATTATGTTTTGATACCTCTACAATGTGAATTTTTTGCTTTGGAGGGTTTAAGTCATTTATTAGAAACGCTTGAAAGGGTTAAAGTAAACTTAAATCCAAAACTTACTATTAATGGTGTGCTATTAACTATGTATGATAGAAGAAATAAGCTTACTGAACAGGTTGAAAATGATGTTAGAGGATGTTTGGGGGATTTGGTTTACAAGACAGTAATTCCAAGAAATGTTAAATTAACAGAGTCTACGTCTTTTGGTATTCCAACAATTATATATGATCAAAATTGTTCTGGTTCTATTGCTTATATTAATTTTGTAAAAGAAATGGTAAAAAGATTATGATTGAAAAAATTGATAATAAAAAATTAGGAAGAGGACTTTCTTCTTTGCTTGGTGATAAAAAATTTTCCATTATTGAAGGTGGTAAAAATGAATTAAATATAGACTCAATAGTGATTAATAATAATCAACCAAGAAAAAATTTTAATGATGAAAGTTTAAATGAACTAGTTGAATCTGTAAAACAATATGGTATATTACAGCCAATTCTTGTTAGAAAAATTGAGAATAATAAATATGAAATTATTGCTGGTGAGCGAAGATATAGATCGGCAAAACTTGCTGGACTTAAAACCATTCCTGTTTTAATTAAAGAACTTGATGATGAAAAATCTTTTAATTTAAGTATAATAGAAAACATACAAAGAGAAAATTTAAATCCTTTAGAAGAGGCAAATGCTTATAATGAATTGATTAAAAAATATAACTACACACAACAGGATATTGCTAATAAAGTTGGAAAAAGCAGAAGTTATATTGCTAATTTATTAAGATTATTAAATTTGCCAGATGTTGTGCAGAAATATTTAATTGATGGTAAGTTAGAAATGGGGCATGCAAGGGCACTTGTGAATTGTAATTTTATTAATGACATTATTGATTACATTGTTGACAATAATTTAAGTGTTAGAGAAGTTGAAAAACTTGTTAATGATGAACAAAATATTGAAAATATAAAAAATAAAAAAATAAAAAAAATAATAACAAATAACTGTGGTGACAGAATAGATTTGTTAAAAAAAGCAGGTTATAATTGTAAAATAACTTGTAATAAAACTACTGGAAAAAGTAGTTTGAATTTACAATTCAATTCAATTGATGAATTGGATGATTTTATTAATAATCTAATTAAATAATGTTATTAGATAATATAAAAAAACAAAATAGCAAGGTATTTATTTTTGGAATTAATAAAACCAGTGTTGCATTAATTAATTATTTATCATTAAATGAAATTAATGTTGTTGTTAGTGATATAAGTGAAAATATTGTTAAAGAATATGAACTGGGTGTTTGTGATAATACATTTATTGATGTTGTAAATATTGAAAAAATTGATTTTAATTCAGTAGACTATTTTGTTTTATGTGAAAATATTTTGTTGGAAAAGGATGAGTTGGGTGTATTTTTAACTAGGTTAAATAACATAAAGGATAAAGTATATATTGACATAGAGTTTATTTCAAATTTGTTTCCACAAAATAAATATATTGGTATTATTGGATCTAGTTATAATATTACAATTAATTCACTAATAAATAATATGTTTAGTAATGCTGGTGTTAAGAATATTGAATGTTCTTCAGGTTATGAAGATGCTGATGATGGCACCACCGTATTTGATGATGTTATGTGTTCTGAGGCTATACAAAATCATAAAATACAATATTTAAAACAGATGGAGTTTGATATATTGGCTATACTTGGTATTGATGTTGATTTAAAAAAAGATAAAAAATATATAGATAATATTAAAAATTATATTTTAACAAATCAAAGTAAAGATTCTATTTTAATACTTAATGCGGATGATGATGTTTTAAAAAACATGTATGATGATATTGTTACTAATGTTGAATATAAAATAATACCAATATCTGTTAATAAAATGCTAAATAATGGTATTTCATATATTAATGGAACCATATATAATTATTTTGAAGACAACAATGAATCTTATGATGTTACTACCAATGATGGTTGTGGTGGCGATATAAACAATGTGTCTTTATTGTGTTCTTCTATAATTGCAAAGTTTTGTGGTGTAGATGTAAATACGATTATTGAATCTGTTAAAAATTTTAATGGTGTTGTAAATCATTTAGAATGTGTTGAAGAAATAGAAAATATAAGATTTGTAAATAATATAGGAGCAAATACTGAAAAATTGTTTTATGAACCATTTAATGTATATGATAATATTTATGTAATTTTTATTGCTAATGATAAACAAAATGATTTATCTTGTGTGAAAAATTGTTTAAAGAAAACCGAAAATATATTTATTGTTGATGTTTGTGGTTTATTAAATATTGATGATATAAGTGATAAGGTTGATTTGATTAAGTATAATAATTTACAAGATGCTTTTAATTCTATTATAACGGAAATAGATTTTGAAGATAAGGAAACAAATACGACTGTTTTATTGTCTCCAATAGTTGGTGATGAAATGAATTGTATTTATTACAAAGATTATATTAAAGAATATAAAGAATTAATAAAAGGATTAAATAAATGTTAAATATTGAGTGTTTAAAAGGAAAGTTTATAACTTTTGAGGGTGGAGAGGGTGCTGGTAAAAGCACACAATCTAAAATGTTTGTGGAATATCTTAATAAAAATGGTATAAAAGCAGAATGGAGTAGGGAGCCTGGTGGTTGTGATGAGGCAGAAGAAATAAGAAGTTTATTGGTTAGAGGAAGTGCTGATAGGTGGGATGGTGTAACCGAGTTATTATTAATGTATGCATCAAGAAGAGTTCATACAGAAAAAAAAATTAAACCACTATTAAAACAAGGAATAACTGTTGTTTCTGATAGATATTTTGATTCTACTTTTGCTTATCAGGGATTTGGGTATAATTTGCCTATTGAAAAAATAGAATCTGTTAAAAAAGTTGTTTTGGAGGATTTTAAGCCAGATTTGACATTTTTTTTAGATTTAGATGTTCAAGAGGGGTTGGAAAGAACTGATATAAGGGGAGAAAAAAATAGATATGAAGATATGAAAATTGAATTTCATAACAGAGTTAGAGAGGGATTTAATTATATTTGTGAAAAAGAGAAAGATAGATGTATTAAAATAGATGTTGGAAATGGAAAGGATATAGACACTATATTTAGTGAAATTTTAAATAAGTCCATTGAATTTTTTAATAATAAATAAACAACAAATGCAAGAAAGTGGTTGGTTAAATATTAATAAGCCGATTGGTTGGACTTCTACTAAGGTTGTAGCAGTTATAAAGCATATTACAAAAGCAAAAAAAGTGGGACATGGTGGGACTCTTGACCCTTTGGCAAGTGGTGTTTTGCCAATATGTATAAATAAGGCAACAAAACAGGTTGAGTCTATGATGAATCATAGTAAAGAATATTTGTTTCATTTGACTTTTGGTGAGTTGAGAGACACTGCTGATGCGGAAGGTGTTGTTTTGGAGATAAATAATATTGTGCCAACAGTGGAACAAATAAATGCTGTTTTAAGTAATTTTGTTGGTGTAATTAAACAAACTCCACCAGTTTATTCTGCTATTAAGATTGGTGGCAAGAGAGCTTGTGATTTAGTTAGAGAAGGTAAAGATGTTGAATTGCAGGCAAGAGATATAGTTATACATAATTTAAAATGTAATGGTTTTATTAATAGTAATACTGTGGAGTTTATTGTTGAGTGTGGAAGGGGTTGTTATGTTAGGAGTTTGGGGGTTGATTTGGCAAAAAGTCTTGATACTGTTGCTTATTTGTCAAAAATTGAAAGGTTGCGTGTTGGTGATTTTGAGATTGGAGATACTGTGGATGTTGAAGAATTAACTTTGGATGATGTATTGAAAAACTTAATTATAGTGTAATTTGGTTTTTTGTGTAAAATTAAAATGTGTGCTTGATTTTTTCTTTGTTTCCCATGTAATGGAAGCAAGATAATAATGATATTATTTATTTTGTAAATATATAAGTCTGCTTGTTGTGGTATAAAAGTGATTGTTGTGTTAATTTTGTAAAATTTTACATTGTAAATAAAATATATCAAAATATTATAACAATAAATATTTGTTATTAATAGAATATGCTAACAATAATAGCGGGGCCTTGCTCTGTTAATAAAAATAATATTGAAGAGATAGAAGAAATTTTAAATATAGAAATTAATGGAAATAAAGTAATTTCTGGTATTAGATGTGTTGGTTTAAAATCAAGAACAATTTATACTAATAATAGTATAGATATGGGAATTGATTTAGAAGTATTTAAATATAATCAACAAATATTAATAAGTGGCAAGTCTTATAATGAATTTGAAATAATGCCATCAATTGAGTTGGCAAAACAATTACAAGATAAATATAATTGTATCATAGCAACAGAAATTATAGAACCGGCAATTCAAATGCCACTTTTTGATAAATATTTAACTGGTTCGTTTATTCCTTGGAATCCGGCAGTAAATGCTTTGGGTTGGAATATACAACATATATCAAAATATTGTGAAAAGCGTGATAATTGGTTATTGGGTATAAAAAATCCTAAAAATTTAGGAATTTCGGTTGAAGATGTGGAAATAAATAATAAAATTGCCCCAATGGAAAAAGTTTGGTCTGGACTTGCAAGTTATTCACAATTGCCGAATGAAAGAAAAATATTGATTCATAGGGGTGTTGATTCGGAAATGAAAAGTAATTTTAGAAGTGAATTAGTTCATAAAACGGCAATGAGAGTAAAAAATAGTGTAAGTGGTGCAAAATTATTGTTTGATCCAAGTCATTCTTTTGGTCCAAAAATGAGAGATAAAATAGTTGATGAGACGGTTGAAATAATGAAAATGAAAGATTTGTGTGGTAATTTTTTGTATGATGGAATATTGATAGAAGTTGGGACGTCTACTACTGATGCAGGACAACATATAGGTGTAAAGGAGTTAAGGGAATTGGTAAATAAATTGAGTGAATTTAGAGAGTTTTAGTATTAATAAAAATTGTAATAAATTTAGTAATTTTGTTTATGTTGTGAATACATTATAGCATCTAACCTTGTTTTTTAGTTTAATGTTATTTTTATTCTAATTTATAAAATAAAGTAAACTTATATTAAAAGCGAAGTTGTGGTTTATTAATATTAATTTTTTAAAAAAACATTTGAAATAAATAAAAATATATTATTAAATTTTCTATTAAAATAATAATATAAACAAAATATGTTAAATAATATAATTATAAAACAAAATTTAATTAATAATATCAATAATTTTATTGATTTATCAAAATTTTCAAAAGTTGCAGTTTTAACAGACGAAAATTTAATAAATTGCGGTTGGTTAGACAAATTGCAAATAAACAGCATTATAAAAATCAAATCTGGCGAAATTAACAAAAATTTAGAAACAGTTTCACACATTTGGCAACAAATGAGTGAATTACAAATGGATAGAAAATCACTTTTAATTAATTTAGGTGGTGGTGTAGTATGTGATTTGGGCGGATTTTGCGCTTCTACTTATATGAGAGGTATAAAATTTATACAAATACCAACAACACTTTTAAGTCAAGTTGATGCTTCTGTTGGTGGAAAAACTGGTTTTGATTTTAATGGAGTAAAAAATTTAATTGGAACATTTACTGAGCCTGAAATGGTTTTAATAGATTCTAACACTTTAACAACTTTGCCAAAAAGAGAGTATGTTTCTGGTTTAGCAGAAGTTATTAAATATGGTATTATTTATGATGTAGAATTTTTTGAATATCTTAAAAATGACAATATAGATAATGATTATATTATAAAAAAATCTTGTGAAATTAAAGAAAAAGTTGTTTTAGAAGATTTTAAAGAAGGTGGTTTAAGAAAAATATTAAATTTCGGTCATACAATAGGGCACTCTATTGAAAGTTTATCGTTGGAAACAAAAAATCTATTATTACACGGAGAGGCTGTTGCTATTGGTATGATTGCAGAAAGTTACATAGCAAAAGAAATTGGAAATTTGACTAATGATGAGTATGAATTAATAAAAAATATTATAGAACAATATGGTTTGCCAAGTTTTTATAATGGAGATTTAGAAGAAATATTTTTGATGTTATTTAAAGATAAGAAAAATACAAGTGGTAAAATAAAATGGGTTTTACCAAATGGAATTGGAAAATGTGTATATGATGTAGAAGTTGATAATGATATTGTAAAAATGGCAATAAGGAGTATATTAAAATGAATTTAGAAGAATTGAGAATTGAAATTGATAAATGTAATAATGAAATAATAGGGGCAATTAAAAAAAGGTTTTATGTTACAAGAGAAATTGGTAAAATAAAAAAAGATAGTAATTTATCATCTTATGATAAAAGTAGAGAGGATAAAGTTATAAATAATGTTAGATTATTAGCACAAAATAGTAATTTAAATGAAGATATGATTGAAGATATTTTTAGAATTATTATGAAACAAGTTATTATAGAGCATGAGGAATTAAAAAATGCTAATAAATAAAATAGATAACTTAAATAATGCAAAAATTGAAATTTTAGGCTCTAAAAGTTATACAAATAGGGCCTTAATTATTGCAAGTCTTACAGAAGGTAAAACAATTTTAAATAATCCACTTTATAGTGATGATACAAAGTATATGATTGAATCATTGGAAAAATTAGGTGTAAAATTTGAAAAAAGTGATAAAAAATTAGTTGTTTATGGTAATGGTGGTAAGTTTCAAGTAAATGAAAATATTGAATTATTTTGTGGATTAGCAGGAACAACAAGCAGATTTTTAACTGGATTATTAGCGTTAATAAAAGATGATATAATAATAACTGGTGAGGGTAAGATTTTAGAAAGACCAATTGGTGATTTAGTTGATGGACTGCAACAGATTGGTGCAAATATTAAGTATTTGGGTAAAAAAGGTTCACTTCCTTTAAAGGGAAATGGAAAAAATATAAGTGGCAATGAAATATCAATAAATGGTAGTGTTTCTAGTCAATATTTTACTGCACTTATGATGGTTGCGCCTTTATTGAAGGATGGATTAAAAATTAATGTTATAAGAGAACAAGTTTCTAAATCTTATATAGATATAACTTGTGATATAATGAAATCTTTTGGTGTAGAAGTTATTAATAATAATTATAAAGAATATGTTATTAAACCAGTAAAATATAAGGCAATAGAATATAATATTGAGGGAGATTGGTCGTCAGCATCTTATTTTTGTTGTTTGGGTGCTTTAATTAATGGTGGAATAGAAATAAGTAATTTAAATAATAATTCAGTGCAAGGAGATAAACAATTTGCTAAATTAATGGAAAAGGTTGGGGCGGTAGTTGAATATAAAAATAATTCAGTTTTTATAAAAAAAGATAAAATAAGGCCCATTACTGTAAATATGGAAACAATGCCAGATACTGCTATGTCTTTGGCTGTTTTGTTATCTTTTGCAAATGGTAAAAGTAGAATAAATGGGTTGTCCACTTTAAAAAATAAAGAAAGCAATAGATTGTTAGCAATGAAAAATGAACTTGCTAAATTGTCAATAAAAACAGAAATTGGAGATGATTATATTGTAATTTATGGTGGAAATTATCATAGAGTTATTGGGGAAATAGAAACTTATAACGATCATAGAATTGCAATGTCTTTTGCTATTGCTGGGGCGGTTATTGGTGGAGTTGAAATAAAAAATCCAGAGGTTGTAAGTAAATCTTTTCCAAATTTTTGGGAATATTTTAATAATTTAAGTAAAAAATAATATGGAAAAATATAAGAGAATTTTGTTGTTGGGTTTTAGATGTGTTGGTAAAACAACAATATCTAAAAAATTATCAAATATAATGAATATACCACTAATAGATATAGATGAAGAGATAGAAAAAAAACAAGGTAAAACAATTACTGAAATTACAAACAATGGTGAGAATTGGGTTAGATTTAGAGAATTAGAGTTAAAAAAATTAGAGGAAGTTTTAAAAATTGATAATATTATTATTTCTGCTGGTGGTGGAGTTGGTGTAAATGATGTAAAATATGATGACAATTTTACTTATGGATATTTACAAAGAGATTTAATAAAAAAATCAACAGATACTTTAAAAGTTTTGTTATTTGCAAATGAAAGAGTTTTAAGAGATAGATTGTATTTAAGTAAAATAAATGAAAATAATAGACCAGATTTATATAATAAAACAAATAGTATAACAGAATATATTGAAAGTAATATACAAACTATGAAAAAAAGAGAAAAATTTTATAAAGAAATGGCAGATTTGGTGTTTGATGCAAGTGATAAAGATGATTATAAAAATACTATAAATTTAATAAAAATGATTAAAGATTATGAAATTTAAAAACGAATTAGAAAAAATTGAAAATACATATTTTGGAAAAAATAAATGTATAATAATTGGCAATCCAGTAGAGCATTCTTTATCACCAGCAATGCATAATATTGCTTACAAAAATTGCAATATTGACGATAAGTTTATTTTTGATAAAATTACAGTAAAAGAAGAAGAATTGGAGGAGTTTATTTTTGATTTAAAAGATATTAATAAAAAAACTAATTCTTTTGTTGGGTTGACTTGCACTATGCCACATAAACAAAATATAATTAAATATTTAGATGAGATAAAAAATGAAGCAAAAATAATAGGTGCTGTAAATAGTGTTTTAATTAAAGATAATAAGTTTATAGGTTATAATACAGATTGGTATGGTGTAGAGCGACCATTTATGGAAAGATGTATTAATTTAACAAATAAAAAAGTCGCCATTATTGGTGCTGGTGGCGCATCAAGATCGGCAATTTATACTTTTAAGAAAAATAATAGTGTAGTAAATATTTTTAATAGAACAAAAGAAAAGGCGGATTTGTTAGCAAAAGAATTTAACTGTAATTCTTATAATTTACAAGATATGGATGTTTTAGAAAGTAGTGATATTATTATAAATACAACAAATGTTGGTATGGGCGAATTGGAAAATATATCGCCAATAAATACTGATGTTTTAAATAAAAATCATATAGTTTTTGAATGTATTTATAAACCAAAAGAAACTGAATTAATTAAAAAAGCAAAAAATGTTGGTGCTACAATTATTTATGGTTGGGAAATGTTATTGTATCAAGGAGTTAAGCAGTTTGAAATATATACTAGTATAAAACCAAATATTGATATTATGAGAGGTGTGTTGTTATAAAGATGTGTATTAAAATGTCTGTTATAGTATTGTTAATTTTGTTAAAATTATAGGTGTATATTATGATAAAAATTTGTAGTGTAGTTATTGGGGAAAGTTTAGAAGAATTTTTAGATAATTTATATAAAGTTCAAGAAGTTTCTAATTTTGTTGAGTTAAGAGTTGATTATATTAAAGATTTATCAATAGAGTATTTAGATATTATTAAAAAACAAACAATAAAGGAAAATATTTTTACTTGTAGATCTATTAATGAGGGCGGAAGATTTGCGGGCAGTAAGGAAGAATTAAAAAGTATAATTTATAGAGCAAATGAATTACAATTTAATCATATTGATATTGAAATATCAATGTTAGAAAATATTAATTTTGATAATAAAAATTGTAAAATTATAGGCTCTTATCATAATTTTAATAATACACCAAATTATGATGAATTATTAAATATTTATAAAAATATAAAACAGTATGATTTTGTAGATATTGTTAAAATCGCAACAAATGTTATAAATGATAATGATAATATTGAATTAGTTAAATTACTAATAAATAAAGATAAAGATATTATTGTTTTAGGTATGGGAGAAAAAGGGAAAATAACAAGGATTATATCGCCTTTATTGGGTGGTTATTTAACTTTTGCATCTGTTGATAATAATATTTCTGCTTCGGGGCAGATTTCTTTAAATGATTTAATAAAAATATATGGGGATAAATATGACTGGAAATAGTTTTGGTAATTTATTTAAAATAACTACATTTGGCGAATCGCACGGGGTCGCTATTGGTTGCGTTATAGATGGATGTCCTGCTAATATTGAAATTACAGAAGAGGATATACAAAAAGAATTAGATAAAAGAAAACCTGGGCAAAGTTCTATAACAACACAAAGAAAAGAAGAGGATAGGGTGCAAATTTTGTCTGGTGTTTTTGAGGAAAAAACTACTGGAACACCTATTATGTTGCTTATAATGAATAAGGACCATAAGTCGGCGGATTATTCTAATATTAAAGATATATTTAGACCATCTCACGCAGATTATACATATTTTAAAAAATATGGCATTAGAGATTATAGAGGTGGAGGTAGAGCGTCTGCAAGAGAAACTGCTTGTAGGGTTGCTGGTGGAGTAATAGCAAAAAAGTTTTTACAAAGTAAAGGTATTGAAGTTTTGTCTTTTGTGGAGCAAATAGGCAACATAAGAATGGATTATAATTCATTAGATGATATTTCTGTTGATAAAATTGAAAGTAATATTGTTAGGTGTCCTGATATGGAAAAAGCAAAATTAATGATAGAATTGATAGAAAATACTAAAAATAATGGCGATTCTATTGGTGGAATTATTAAGTGTATTATAAAAAATTGTCCTGCTGGACTTGGCGAACCTGTTTTTGATAAATTATCAGCACAATTAGCAAAAGCAATGTTAAGTATAAATGCTTGTAAGGGTTTTGAATATGGGGATGGTTTTGATTTTGTGAATAAAAGCGGTTCTAATTGTAATGATGAGTTTGTAAGTAAAAATGGTAAAATTTCTACAAAAACAAATCATTCTGGCGGTATTCAGGGCGGAATATCTAATGGTGAAGAAATTAATTTTAGGGTTGTATTTAAACCTACTGCTACAATATTTAAGGAGCAAGATACGGTAAATATAAATGGAGAAAATGTTAAGTTTCAACCTTCTGGTAGACATGATCCTTGTGTTGTTCCGCGCGCTGTTCCTGTTGTTGAGGCTATGACTTGGTTGACTTTGATGGATTTTTGGTTAATAAATAATGGTTTGTTGATAGATTAATTTTGATAAAATTTATTATAAACAATCTCTATATATAATAATATAGAGATTATTTTGTGCTTGTTTTATTTATATGTATGTATGAGTATATTATTTAATTAAATTACTTATATTAATAAATTATTATAACGTTAAAAATATTATATTTTCAAGAAAATTACACTAAAAAATCATTTCTATTTTTCTATTGACATTTTAAAAATACTTATTTATACTTACTATGGTTATAAGCGAGTGTAGCTCAGTTGGTAGAGCGCAACCTTGCCAAGGTTGGGGTCGCGCGTTCGAGTCGCGTCACTCGCACCAGTCAGTCTTATTTTTATTTATGTCAAGTTTTAGTTTGTATTAAGTCTTTGTGTTGTTTGTGTATGGATTTGTTATCTGTTTTGTATTGTAAATTTTAGTTGTTTGTATATTTGTTGTTTTATATCTTTATAAATAATTGTAAATAAACATTGTGTAATTGTTCAACTCTATTTTAAATACAAAAATAAAAGGGTTACAAAATTTTCTTGCATTATTAAAAATAAACTCTACAATCTTAAGTATTAGATAAAAAGTAATTTTTATCATAATATTTTTTAACTATTTTAATAAACAAAAAAATTAAATATTATGGCACATACATTAACAACAAAAAAAAAATATTAGAATTACAGCAAGAAGAACTGCTATAAATAAATCAAGAAAAAGCAGAATTAGAACTTTTTTAAGAAAAGTTGAAGATGCTGTATTGGCTAAAAATAAAGAATTGGCAAAAACAGCCTTAGTTGAATTTGAATCAGAAATAATGAAAGGCGTTTCAAAAGGTGTTTATAAAAAGAACACTGCTGCAAGGAAAATAAGAAGAATGGCAAAACAAGTTAATAGCATATAATTTACATGTTATAAACAATAATAAAACTAGTAATGACAATATTAAAAGAATATAACTTTATAAAACTAACAAAAGTAACTTGGTTATTTTCATTGGTTTTATTTATAATTTCTATTACTAGTATTAGTGTAAACAAGTTTAATTTTGGAATTGATTTTACTGGTGGAATTATATTTGATATAAATATAACAGATAAATCAAAACAAGAACAAATCAAAGATAAGTTATCTTTAATCTATAAAAATAACATTTTTCAAACTTATAACGATGGTGTTATAATAAAAATATCACAGCAAGATATAACAAGCAAAAGTAAAGATATTGAAAATATAACACAAACAATAAAATTAATTGATAGTGAAATAGTGTTTAACAAAGTTGATTTTGTTGGGGCGCAAGTTGGTGACATTTTGGTAAAAAATGGTATAAAATCGTTACTACTATCTTTTATTGGAATAATGTTATATATATGGTTGAGATTTAAGTTACATTTTGGAATAAGTGCAATAACTGCTTTAATACATGATATTCTTATATTATTTGGTTTTATATCAATTTGTAAAATAAAATTTGATTTAACGACAATTGCCGCAATACTCACTGTTGTTGGTTATTCTGTAAATGATACGGTTGTATTGTTTGATAGAATAAGAGAAAACTTAAAAATATACAAAAAGGAAAAAGACATTAAAGAAATTGTTAATATAAGTATCAATAATAATTTAAAAAGAACTTTATATACAAGCATTTCAACCTTATTTGCAATATTTCCATTGGTATTTTCTACTGTTGATAGTTTAAAAGGTTTTAGTGCGGTTGTAATGTTTGGTATTATTATTGGCACTTATTCGTCTATATTTATAGCATCATTATTATTAACATATAAACACAAATTATTGGAGTAAAAAATGAAAAGAACTAAAATAGTAGCTACAATAGGTCCAAAATCAGAACATCCAGAAATTTTAAAACAATTATCAGAAGTGGGTGTTAATGTTTTTAGATTAAATTTTTCACACGGTTCTCATGAGGAGCATGGTAAAAAAATAGATGCAATAAGATCTTTAAAATTACCAGGTGCAGTAATGTTGGATACAAAAGGTCCAGAAATTAGAACCGGTGAAGTAAGAGATAAACTTTTTGTAAAAATTGGTGATAAGTTTACAATGACAACAGAAAAAGGTGTTTATGAAGATACTGGTAAAGTTAGTGTTAATTATAAAGATTTTTTAAAAGATGTAGATGTTAATGATGTTATTTGTTTTGATAGTGGCGTAATGTTTGCAAAAGCATTAAAGAAAACAAAAACAGATATAGAGTTTGAAGTGGTTAGTGGACAAACTAATATAACAACAAAAAGACACATAAATTTATTTGGTAAACCAGTTTCTTTGCCAACAGTTACAGAACAAGATTGGAAAGATATAGATTTTGGTATAGAAAAAAAAGTTGATATGATTGCTTTGTCATTTGTTAGAAGTGCAAAAGATGTTAAAGAAGTAAAAGATTATTGTATTGCAAAAGGACATAAAAATGTTCATATAATTTCTAAAATTGAAAATTTTGAAGCGACACAAAATTTAGAAGAAATAGTTGCTGAAAGCGATGGAATTATGGTTGCAAGAGGTGATTTAGCTTGTGAAATTCCATTTTCAAAAGTTCCAGCAATGCAAAAGAAAATAATTGCTTTGTGTGCTTTGTATAAAAAACCAGTTATAGTAGCAACTCAAATGTTATTATCAATGACTGATAATATACAACCAACAAGAGCAGAAGTTTCTGATGTTGCGAATGCAGTATTTGAACATACTGATGCAGTTATGACATCTGATGAAACAACAAAAGGTGTTGATCCAGTTAATGTTATAAAAGTGATGGCAAAAATTGCAGAAGATACCGAAGATGAAATTTATAGTTGTGATTGTGATGGCGATTGTGATTGTGGTTGTCATGAAGGTAAAGAGTGCACTTGTGGTTGCCAAAGTAATGAAGGAATATTCTCTATTTTACCAGATTATACAGAAGATGTTGATGCAATAGTTGTATTAAGTGATAAAGTAGAATATACAAATAGTGTATCAAGTGCAAGATATGATTTACCAATATTTTCATTTACCACAAATGAAACAATAGCAAATAATTTACATTTAGTATGGAATACAAAACCATTCGTTATAAAAGAAAATAATAACTTGGAAGATAATATAAAAACAATAGAAAAAACAATTAAAAAAGAATATAAAGGTATTAAACAATATATATTTGTATTTGAACTTAATGGTTCTTTAACAATACAAGTAAGAGATATTTAATATATTGTGACTCCGTTTTTACGGAGTCATTTAATTTAGTGAATATTTTAGTATATACGGTGTGCTTTGTGTAAATTGTTGTTGAGTCAGTAAGAGTCGACGGTCGTTGTTTGTGTTGTTTTTTGTGGTAAGTATTGTTGAATTTATAAAGATTTATTGAAAATATTTTAAATAACTTATAGACAAATAACATTAAGCACATCTTTATTAAGGTATTATTGGGCAAGTAACTTGAATTATATTATTGATTTATTGTAAATTATTAAATGATTATTATTAAATAAAATGATTACATCAAATTTTGATACAACAATAGCAATTATATTAATATTTTTTTCAACATGCGGGTTAATTAGAGGTTTTTTGAAGGAAATTTCATCTGTTGTTAATTGGTTTGGTTCGTTTTATTTAACATCGGCAATAAAGCCGTTTGTTAGACCATTTTTTGAAGAAAAAATACAGATTCCGTTTTTATTGGATACAATTATGAATATTACAATTTTTGTTGTGCTGATTGTTGTTATTTCTATATTAACTAATTATTTAAGTATAATTTTTAAAAAACTTATTCCATCAAGTATAAATGGAAGTTTGGGTTTAATTTGTGGTTTTTTAAGGGGTTTTTTAATATCTGCTATAATTGTGGCTTTTGTAAAAATTATATATGATAGAAGTAATAATAAACCACAGTGGGTTGAAAATTCATATGTGTATAATTCTGTGTCTTATGATGGGAATATTTTTGTTGGAATGCTTAATAATATTTTTGGGGATTATAAAAAGGAAGATATGAGTAAGGCAGATAAAGTATATTTGAATAATAGATTTAATAACAAGACAAAAGATGGTGAAGATAAAGATGAAAATATGGATTTTAATAAAATGTTTGATGTTATTAATGAAAATTATAAAGATGAAGTTAAGGATACAGTAAAAGATATTAAAAAAGATGTGGTAAAACAAATTGAAGATAAAATTGAAAATGTTGTTGATGATGGTAAAAAAATATTAAATAAAAATCAAAAAAATTTGGAAAGATTAATAGATATAGTTGTAGAGTAAATTATGTTTGTTGGTAATTATATAAATTTCTTGATTTTTTTACATTATTTTTATAGATTTTAATTATTAAAAGGTTTTATAAGATTATGAGTTATAAAAAATTTAGTCTATTTTTATTATTTACAATATTTACATTGTTATTTAATAATGTTAATGCTTATCAAATTGCAAGCAACCACTCTTATGTAAAAAATTCTACATTTACAACAGATCATACGATAAATATAAATGGTTATGGTGATTTTAAATTAATGTATACAAATGAAGATACTGAAAGTGATAAACAAAATATAACAACTTCAAGCGAGAATGAGATATCATTGGATTTTAATTTAGAAAAAGAATTGGATGAAATTACAAAAATAGGTATTCATTATATACCAGTATTAAATAGTGAATATCAAGAATTTGATAGATTTTATATTTATTTAGATGGATATTATGGAAAGATGGAAATAGGTAATACAACCAGTATTTTTAATAATATGAAAATTGGTGCTGACACAATAGCGCTTGGTTCTGGTGGTATTAATAGTAGTTTTACAAAACAAGTAAAGTTAGAAAATAATTATATTTATATTTTATCTCCAAATTCTTTTACATCTCAAAATTTTGGTTTTTATAACAATTCAATAGATGCTAATAATTGGAATGATAGTAAATATTTAACTAAAATTAATTACTATTCGCCAGAGTTTTTTGGTTTCCAATTTGGTTTTGGTATAACTCCAAATGCAAGACTTAAAAAAGATTATCTAGGAGATAATATTGTTACAAGTATTGGATATGGTGAAGAAATGGATTTGGGAACGTTTATTAATTATGGTGTGAGTTATATTAATACTTTTGGAAATGTTGGTCTTGCCCTTTCTCTTACAGGAGAAACAAATATTTCAAATTCACTTAATAAAAAAAACGATGTTGAAGAGGATATAAAAAGTTCTTTTGATTCTATGGAGTTTGGTATGAACTTAAATTATTTTGGATTAACATTTGCTGGATCTGTTGGTTATCTTGAAACTAATATAGATGTTAATACACCAATAAAAAGTTTTAAATCTGCAATGAAAAAAGGTGAATATAAGACTTATGGTTTTGCTTATGAAATGAGTGATGTATCAGTTAGTTTGACAAGGTTTGAAAGTGAGTATAAAAATTATACAACATTTGAGGCAACATCTTATGCTATTGAAAAAAATGTTTCAAAGGGTGTTTCGGCTTATGTTGAATATACAGATTATATATCAAGTGTCGTTTCTACAAACAAGGAATATAGTGGAAATAGTATATTTGTTGGTGTTATTGTAAATTTTAATTAACATTTGATTAATATTTGCTTTATGGAACAAAATATAAATTTATCTCAATATAGTAGATTTGGTGTTGGCGGTGAGGCAGAGTATTTATTTATGCCAAGTAGTGTTGAAGAATTAATTAATTTTGTTAAAAATAAAAAATATGTTGAGCCGATAAATGTTGTTGGTGCTGGGTCAAATATTTTATTTGAGGATGGTTTGATAAAAGGAACAATAATTTCTACAAAAAAATTAAATAAAATTGAATTAAAAGATGGATTTATTTGTGCCGAGTGTGGAGTTTTAAATTCAAAATTATTTAATTTTGTAAAAAATAATAATTTTGGCGGTTTTGAGTTTTTGGGTTGTATTCCAGGTAGTATTGGTGGATCGTGTAGGATGAACGCTGGTTGTTATGGTAGGGAAATGAAAGATATTATTTATGATGTTGAAGTTTTGGATTTTGACGGAAATGTTAAGACTTATACTTTGAATGAGTGTGGTTTTAGTTATAGAAATTCTTTGTTAAATGATTTGATTGTATTAAGTGTAAAATTTAAGACTGATTTTATTGAAGATAAGGTTGTTATAGGGGAGAATTTTAAAAAAATGATAGATGAGAAAATAAAATCACAACCAATTAATGAAAAAACTTGTGGTTCTACTTTTAAAAATCTTCCGGATATGCCTGCTTGGAAAGTTATAAAAGAATTAGGATTACAAGATGTTGATTTTAAAGGTGTAAAATATTCTGCAAAGCATGCAAATTTTTTAGTGAATATAAATAGTAATAAGGCAAAAAATATTTGTGACTTAATACAATTAACAAAAAATAGGGCAAAAAAGGAATTAGATATTGATTTAGAATTGGAAATTCAAATAATTGGTAATAAAAATGAATAATTTTAAAAAAATTGTAGTTTTTTTGAGGATATTGATATTAGTATTAATATTAATCATTGTTGGTATTAAGATAAAAAAACATAATATTGTTAGTTACAAAAGCGACTTTTTTAAGAGTTTTTCCAAGATGTGTTTTGAAAATACGGTAAAAACATATAAAAGTGCTAACAACATAATGGATGATATATTTAATGGTAAAGTGACAATATTAAATGTTTATAGTATTAATAATATTAATTATTTAAATAATTTAAAAATATCAAAATATTTAGAGCAGAATTTTAGTAATATTAATATTGTGGATATTTTTATAAAGGACAATAGAGATTTTATAAGTGATGATTTATTGGAATTAATAGAGGATAAAAATGATGAATTTATGAATAAATATCAAATTAATAGACCTGCTCTGGTGGTTTCAAGTGATATGTTTAAGCAATATTTCAATTTTGTGAATATGGAGAATAAAATTATACTTCTTGATAATTTTGGGAATATAAAATATGTTGAAAATAATGATATAAATGTAAAAACTTTGAGTGATAAAATAATTGAAATATCAAAAGAAAAAAAAGTTAACATTACAAATAAGATAAATAAGATCAATAATGAGGTTGTGAGCGATGGAAATTTTATAAAGCATTTTAGTAAGTTTATTATGATAAATAATTTTGCTGACTATGATTTTCCGGTTTTTGTAATATTGGATGATAATACTAATAATATTTTTGTTACCAAAATAAATGGTGATATTTTGTATAGTATTACAAGCAATAAGTTTTGTCAAATAAGCAGCATAAAATATATAAATAAAGACCTATATATTACTGATGTATGTAATAGCATGATAAGTAAGGTGAATTTTGAACAACAAAGAATTGATAAATTTGTTGAAAATGAGTGGTTGTTTGGTATTAGTGATTTTGAATTTTTGAGTGATAAAAAACTTTTAATCTCTAAAAAATTGGATGATGGTATTGGTATTTTTGATATTGAAAATGGTACTTATACACCATTATCTAAATTATTTAATTTTGAGTATAAGATTGGTAAAATAAATAGAATAACAAAACAAAATGATGGGTATTATTATTTTGATGTAAGTAATAATATTTTGTATTTGTATAACCATAAATTAAACATAAATAAGGAAGAAATAAATTTAAATCAGTTTGATAATGTAATTATTTCGCAAGAAATAGATAATTTTTATATTCATTCAAAAAATAATATTTATTTTATGGATAGTCAAAATCATAGAGTGTTACATTATAGTCATGGAACTATGTATGAAAAATATTTTAAAAATTTTCTTTATTTTCCTAATGATTTGTTGATTTATAGAAATATTTATTATGTCCTGTCAAATAGTAATATACAGGTAATGAATTTATATAATAATAGTAACTACAATTTGGAATTGTATTTTTCTAACAATAGGCAGAACTTTTTTAATTTGTATGATAATGTAAACATAAATCAACTAATTCAAAAAGAATTTACTATAAAAACAGATACATTAAAAATTAATGATGTAATTAATGATGTTAATATTGTTCCTTACTCGCCAAGTTTTATTGTTGTATTTGAGAAACAAAATAATACAGTTACTCCAATAAAAATGTTTTACTATAATTCTCTTATTGCAGATAGTATTGTTAATATTGAAAATGGTAAAAATTATGTTTTGTATGGAAACATTTATTATAATAGCATGGATGACAATAGTATAAAAATAAAAAATATTAATTTTTCTATTAGTCAATAACTTGTATTTCAGGAAATCATTACTATATAATAAGTATCTTATAAAATATTAAAAATAAAAAGGTTAGAATTATGGGTAAAATTATAGGTATTGACTTAGGAACAACAAACTCTTGTGTTTCAATAATGGAGGGTAAAAATACCAAAGTTATAGAAAATGCAGAGGGTATAAGAACGACTCCATCTATTGTTGCTTTTACAAAGGATAACAGTATAGTTGTTGGTGAGCCAGCAAAAAGACAAGCTGCAACAAATGCTGAAAATACAATTTTCTCTGTTAAGAGATTAATAGGAAGAAGATTTGATGAAAAAGCAGTTCAAGATGATTTAAAAAAAGTTCCTTATAAAATAGTAAAAGCTGGAAATGGTGATGCTTGGGTAGAAGTTAAAGGTGAAAAATATTCTCCATCACAAATTTCTGCTTATACTTTACAAAAAATGAAAGAAACCGCAGAGGCTTATTTAGGTGAAAAAGTTACAGAGGCAGTTATTACAGTTCCTGCTTATTTTAACGACTCACAAAGACAAGCAACAAAAGATGCTGGTAAAATTGCAGGTTTGGAAGTAAAGAGAATAATTAATGAACCAACTGCTGCTGCACTTGCATATGGACTTGATAAAGAAGGAAATAAAACAATAGTTGTTTATGACCTTGGTGGTGGAACATTTGATGTATCAATTCTTGAAATTGGTGATGGTGTATTTGAAGTTAAGGCTACAAATGGCGATACATTTTTAGGTGGTGAGGATTTTGATAATAGAATTCAACAATTCTTGATTGACAGTTTTAAAGTATCAAATGGTATTGATTTATCACAAGATACTTTGGCAATACAAAGATTAAAGGAAGCGGCAGAAAATGCTAAAAAAGAATTATCAAGCACAACAGAAACTGAAATAAACTTACCATATATTACTGCTGATGCGACAGGTCCAAAACATTTAAATATTAAATTATCAAGAGCAAAACTTGAACAATTAACTGCTGATTTAATAGAAAGAACAATTGAACCTTGTAAAAAAGCACTTGCCGATGCTGGTTTGAAAACAAGCGATATTAATGAGGTTGTTTTGGTTGGTGGTATGACAAGGATGCCAAAAGTTCAAGAAACAGTTAAAAATTTCTTTGGTAAAGATCCACATAAAGGTGTAAATCCTGATGAAGTTGTTGCTATTGGTGCGGCTATTCAAGGTGGTGTTTTACAAGGTGATGTAAAAGATGTATTGTTACTTGATGTTACACCATTGTCATTGGGTATTGAAACTATGGGTGGTGTATTTACAAGATTAATTGATAGAAATACAACAATTCCTACAAAAAAGAGTCAAGTATTCTCAACTGCTGAAAATAATCAACCTGCCGTTACGATTAAAGTATTCCAAGGTGAAAGAGATATAGCGGTTTACAATAAATTGTTAGGTGAATTTACATTAGATGGTATTCCACCTGCACCAAGAGGTATTCCACAAATAGAAGTTACATTTGACATTGATGCTAATGGTGTTGTAAATGTTTCTGCTGTTGACAAAGGAACAAATAAGGCACAAAATATAACAATTCAATCTTCTGGTGGTTTGACTGATGCCGAAATTGAAAGAATGATGAAAGATGCAGAAGCAAATGCTGCAAGTGATAAAGCTAAAAAAGAATTGGCTGATGCTAAAAATCACGCCGATACATTGATTTGTTCTATTGAAAAATCAATGACTGAATATGGTGACAAATTAACAGAAGAAGAAAAAAATAACATTAATGCAGAAGTTGAAGCAACTAAAAAAGTTTTAGAAGGTGAAGATTTAGAAGCAATTAAAGCTGCAACTGAAAAATTAACTAATGCTTCAATGAAATTAGGTGAAAAAATTTATCAAGCACAACAGCAAGCAGGAAATGCTGGAAGTGCCGATACAGCATCTAATGCTGGAACTACAAATGATGATGGTTCTATAAATGGAGAATATGAAGAGAAAAAATAATAAAATTAATATTGACATTATGTAATAATATATTTTATTATAGAATAACTACCCAACATAAGGAGGCCGTTGGGTAGTTTATTTTTTGTAGTATCTATATGTATTTAGTTATTTTTGATATTGTAATTTTTCAACTGTTGGGTTTGTTTTTTCTTAATTTTCTTTAAAAAAAAATTGATTAATTAAAAAGTTATTATATATTGTAATCAAGATTTATTAGGATTGTATTATTATTGATAATGGATAAGAGTAAAAAAAGAGTACACTTTTTGGGTATAAATGGTAGTGGTATTGCTGGCGTGGCCTGTTTAGCAAAACAAAATGAATATATTGTTAGTGGTTGTGATTTAAATAAAGTTGGTAATTATACAACTCAATTAAATGAAGTAAATATAGATGTTTTAGAGGGTCATTCAGTAGAACATTTAGAAAACATTGACAAGTTAGTTGTATCTGCTGCCATATACTTTAAAGATAGATACAAAGACATACCAGAAGTTGTAGAAGCGATGAACAGAAATATAGAAATAGTAAAATGGCAAACATTTTTAAATGACGATTTAGCAAAAGACAAAGAATTAATTTCTATATGTGGAACACATGGTAAAACAACAACAACAACTTTTTTAACCGATTTATTAGAAGATTTAGGCACCGATCCAATGGCAATGGTTGGTGGAATAAATAAAAGAACCAATAGAGGTTATAGAAGCGGGAAAGGAAAATATTTTGTATGTGAAAGTGACGAATATGCTGGAAATTTTTTATCATATTATCCAAAATATACTATTATAAATAATATTGAAATGGAGCATCCAGAATATTTTAATGATTTTGATGGTTATAAAAATAATTTTTCCAATTTTATTCAAAATATACAAGACAATGGAATAATAATTTTTAATGGTGATTGCGATGGTTGTTGTGATGTAATTAATAGTAATAAAGATTTTTTAATAAATAAAAATGTAAAAATTATATCTTATTCATTAAAAAATAATAAATGTGGTGATTTTATAAGAAATATACAAGCAAATATTCTTGATAATACTTCTTTTGAAATTAATGGAGAGATTTTTAAATTAGATGGTGTTTACGGAGAACATAATTTTAGAAATTGTATAGTAAATATAATATTATTACAAGAATTAGACTTTAATAATAAAGATATTAAAAAAGCATTATTAAATATAGAATTGCCAAAAAGAAGAATGGAAAAAGTATTTGATAAAGATAATATTGTAGTATATGATGATTATGCGCATCATCACACACAAATATTATACAATCTTGATACTTTAAGAAATAGTATGGATAAAGATGATAAAATAATTGCAATTTTAGAACCGCATTTAATATCAAGGTTTAGAGATAATAGTGATGAATATATAAAATATATGGAAATCGCAGATTTTCCAATTATTACAAAATTTTATAAATCAAGAGAGCAAAATTTAAAAGATCTTAATATGGATGCTTATGTAAAAAATAATAAAGTTGAATATATAGAAGAATTTGATGATGTTATAAAACAAGTTATGACTATACTTGATACGGTTAAATATAACAAAATGCATATAGTTGTTATGGGTGCTGGTTTATCTTATATACTTGCTCAAAATATTGTTAATATTTTAAATAAATAATTATTTATGTTTAGTGAACAAATTAAAAAAGATATATTGAATAATATTATAAAGGATATGAAGCGTTATAGTATTAAACCTTCCGAGTATCCAATATATTTAGATAGTAGAATTAATTATGAAATTACTAAAATAAAAAAAAATAATGATAATTTTGAACAAATAGCCGTTTATGATGAAATAAGTGATATAACAAACGTAAATGATTTTAATATTGTTTTAGAAGATTTTATTGGTAAAGACGAAAGATTAAATGTTTATAATAGCACACAAGATCCAAAATATGACAAATATTATACAAATAATATTGAAAGTAAGACAGTAGATTGTTTATTTAAAAAAAATAAATATAGTTTGATTTTTGATATATATACTTTTGTAACAAATTTTATCGTTTTTTCCAAAAAACACTATATTGTATCAACTGTTGCTATTATCAATAGTATTTTATCAATATTGTTTAAATTTTGTAGTTTAATAATATTTGGTATTGTTGATTTATTTGTATTTGGATTATTTAAATTATTAAAATTATGTATTAAAAGCAGATATAAAATAAAAAGAAAAAATAAAATATTATTTTTTATAGCAAATCCATTTATTGGTTCAGTTATTATAATATTAAAATTTATTATAAATACTATAAATAATTTTTGTTATTTATTTAATAGTATTTTCAATAGCAACATAGAAATAGTATTTAATTTTGTTGCTGATGCAATTAACGATTCTTTATATTCAAATAATTTATTAAATGCAAAAGTAAATAGAGATTACAGAAGTAATGAACACAAAGAATTGATAGAAAAAATAAATAATAAATCACTTGCTTTTTTAAAAGAGTGTTTACAGAACAGTAAAATATATTTACAACAATTTAATTTTTCCAAAGTATCAATTAAAGCAGCAAATCCGGAATTAATAAATAATCCAACTATAAAAGCAAATCTTATAGAATTAGAAAAACAACAAACAAAAGAGTTAAAACAGAGTATTATAAAGCATCAATTTGGTATTATACTTAAAAATATAGATAGAAGTAAAAAAATTATATTAAATGTTGATAAAAAAATAAATAAAATTATACTTACTTGTGTTAACAAAAATGCAAAGATTTTTAAAGAACTTGGTAGAACTAATTATAGGGAGAAAGATGGTATATAATAGAAACGAACTTGATTATAATGCATTAATAGATAAAGCAATGAGATACATTGTAAAACTTGCTTTGCAAAAAGTTCAAAAAATTACAGATGACAATTTATGTTTTTTATTTACAATAAATACAAAAAATTCAGGCGTTGTTTTGCCGGATTATATTAAAAAAGCATATCCAGAAGAAATAACACTTATATTACAACATCAATTTTCAAATTTAACTGTCAAAAATAATAATTTTTCAGTTGATTTAAGTTTTAGTGGAAAAGTAGAACATGTTGTTATTCCGTTTTCTTCTTTAATATCATTTACAGATAAAATTGCTGGAATAAATTTGAGTTTTAATAGTTATGATAATGTATATTTAATTGAAGATGATGACACTTTTGAAGATGCTGAATTATTTGACTATTTATATAACAAGGCACAAGAGGCAAATAATAATGTAGATACAACAAGCAATGTTATTAATTTTAATGATTTAAAAATGAAGCAACATAAATAAAAGGAGTAACAATGTTAAGTATAAATTGTATAATATTTTTTAGTATTTTATCTTTTTTTATTGGCGGGATTCCATTTGGACTTATAATAGGAAAAGTTTTTAAAAAAATTGATATAAGAGAACATGGTTCTGGTAATATTGGTGCTACAAATGTCGGTAGAGTTATTGGTAAAAAATATGCTGTTTTAACATTTCTTCTTGATGGTTTAAAAAGTTTTCTTCCGGTGTTTTTTGCTAAATATTTTTATGGCATACAATTTGCAACATATATTGCTTTTTTTGTTATTATGGGACATATTTTTAGTCCTTGGTTAAAAGGTAAGGGTGGTAAGGGTATTTCAAGTTTAATGTTGGCTTTGCTTGCTATTGATTATGTTTTGTTTTTGATTATGGCATTGACTTGGGTATTGTGTTTTAAAATTACAAAAATATCAGCCCTATCGGCTTTATTGTCAACTTTTGTAATGTTGGTAAGTTCATTTTTTGTGGTTGAAAAGTTTTGTTTCTGTGTTTTGTTTATAGTATCTTGTGTTGTTTTTTATGCGCATAGGAGTAATATAAAAAGACTTGTAAAAGGTGAGGAGTTGGGGTTTAGGAAGAAAGAAAAGGAAAATGGTGGTAAGTAGTTTTGAGGATATTATTGTTTGAGTATGGAATGTGGTATGGATTTTAAAATAGAAGTGTGTGGTGGTCTGGTGTATTGTGTTTAAATGTGATTTTGTGTAGTAAACATTATTGAAAAGCGATGTATTTGTGAGCAGAAAGTTTATAAATATGATTTTGGTTTAAATGTGATATTGTTATTATTTAATATATATATTATTTATTTATATTTATTATTTATATATAAAATTCTTGATTATTGAAATTGTAAGTGTAATAATCCAATTAAACTTAACAACTTGAGATTGTTATGGTTGGTTTTGGTGAATATGCTTGTTCTATTAAGTGTGGTGATAATGAAAATGCAAAGAGGATTGATAGTTATGATGAGTTAATCAACAAAATAAGAGAATCAAGAAGTGATAGGACACAAATAATTTTTTGTGGTGGTGATGGTAAAGAAGTTTCTTTTTATTTGGATTGTGTTTCTGGTTGTAAGGACGAAAGAAATATATATCAAAAAGGTTCACAAATTGATTTTTTGGGTTTTAGTGTTGCTACGCCAAATAGCGAAGGCGGAAAAGATGTTAAGTATTATGAACTTGATAAATATAATTATCCGGTTGTAGATACTAATTTAATATCTGTAAAAAAATCTGTTGAACAATTTTTTAATAAAATTAATACTTTAGTTGGAGGGCGTGAATATAAAATATTACCAGAACAACGACAGGGTGTAGCGGAATCAAAATTTATTTATAGAACAAACGGTGATTTAGGGTTGCCGATTACTTCGCTTATATTTTTGTTGTGTGATGCCGCAAGGATTGAGCCGTGTTTTGAAATTGGTAAGAAAATTAATAGTTATTCTAATGAAAGTTTTACAATTAATTCACTTAGTAATTATGTTAATAAATATGGCAATTGTTATGAGTTTACTTATGGAATTAGTCCAGCAAAAGTTAATATTTTTAATAAAGATAGAATTGTATTAAGTAATGATGATTATAGTAGTTTTAATTATTATTGTAATTGCCGTGATTTATATTATGGTGTTGGTAAGAGTGATGTTGTATCTTCATGTTATATAAATCTTAAAAAATCTATTGATGAAAAGATTGATATTTGTCAAAAAGAATTTTATAACATATATTCTGAGTTCGGTGAAAAATTTCAAAGTAATGTTAATAAGTTTGATAACTTTAATAAATTGAGTAATATTATAAAATTGTCTATTGTTGCTAAAAACAATGATAAAGATATTAAATTTTTTTTAGATAAAGAAAAAATAAAAAATTTACCAAGTTTTTTAAAAGAAATTGTAGAAAGTAAGACTTTTACACAAGAAGAGGAAAAAGATATAAGTAATTTTTTAGAAAAATATACTAATATTAGTGATATTAATAAAGATCAGTACAGTATTAGTATATAATAATAAATTTAGTAATTATTAATAATTGGACATTATATGTATAGTAGTAATAATTTAATAATAAATCAAGCTAATTTAGGATTAATAGATGGTACGAGAGCGCCGGATTGTATCGTATTTATAACAGATCCAGATAATTGGTATTCAATACCATTTGGTTATAAAAGTTTTAGAATAAGAAATGATGGTGTCACCTATTTGGTTGAGTATGACAAATATTTTGAACATAAAACGGTTTTAGAAGAAAGTAGATTAAGCAAAGATGATTTTAATATAATAAAAAGAATATACGAGGAACATGTTAGAAAATATGGTAGGGTGTGGGAGAAATAGTTTAAAATAAATAAAACTAAATTTTAAAATAAAACTACCTCGTATGTTTACATACGAGGTGTCTTTTGAATAAAAATTTAAATTGATTTTTATTATCGTTTTTATAGATTATATTTGATTTATAAACAAATTTAACAAAAATGACTGAAAATATAAAAATGGACGATATAATTTCATTATGCAGAAGAAGAGGTTTTATTTTTCAAAGTTCGGAAATTTATGGTGGTTTACAAGGTGCTTATGATTTTGGTCCATTAGGGGTGGAATTAAAAAATAATTTGAAAAGTGCTTGGTGGAAAGCAATGGTTTATGAAAGAGATGATATTGAGGGAATAGATAGTTCGATTTTAACACATCAGGCAACATTAAAACATTCAGGACATGAAGAGACTTTTACAGATCCATTAAGAGAGTGTAAAAATTGTGGTAATAGAATGAGAGCAGATCATATTAAAAATGATCAATGTGATAAATGTGGAAGTAAAGATTTAACAGAAGCAAGAAATTTTAATTTAATGTTTAAGACAAATATGGGTGCTATTGAAGATGGTAAAAATTTTTGTTATTTAAGACCAGAGACAGCGCAAGGTATATTTACAAATTTTAAAAATGTTTTAGATAGCACATCAAGAAAATTGCCATTTGGTATAGCGCAGATTGGTAAAGCGTTTAGAAATGAAATAACACCAAGAAACTTTATTTTTAGAGTTAGGGAGTTTGAGCAAATGGAGTTGGAATTTTTTGTAGAACCCGATACTGATGAAGAATGGCATAAAATATGGGTTGAAAATAGGGTTAATTGGTGGGTTAAACAAGGTTTAAATAGAGAAAATATAATATTAGAATATGTTGATAAAGAAGATTTGGCACATTATTCAAAAGCAACAACTGATATAATGTATAGATTTCCACATGGAGTTGAAGAATTAGAAGGAGTTGCCGATAGAACAGACTATGATTTAGGTTCACATTCAAAAGAACAGGATTCTTTAAAATTGTATTCAAAAGTTAAGGAAAATAAGGATTCAAATACTAAACTTGTGGTGCAAAATTTAGAAACAAAAGAGTTGTATGTTCCATATGTAATTGAACCATCTGCTGGTGTTGATAGAGGTGTTTTAGCGTTACTTACAGAAGCTTATACAGAAGAGGATTTGGGAGAAGGAAACAAGAGAATAGTTTTAAAATTTAAAAAACATATAGCACCAATTAAAGTTGCAGTTATTCCTTTGGCTAAAAATAATGAAAAAATTGTGGCAAAATGTCATGAAATAAAAAATACATTACAGTCTTTGGGTATTGGAAGAATTAAGTATGAAGATACTGGTAATGTTGGTAAGGCTTATAGAAGAAATGATGAAGTTGGAACTCCTTTGTGCATAACTGTTGATTTTGAAACATTTGAGGGGAGTGAAGAGAGTATAACTGTTAGAGATAGAGATACCATGGAACAAGTAAGGGTTAATTTGAAAGATTTAAAAGGTTATATAGTAAATTATTTTATAGAGGATTAGGTGGAGGTTGTGGGCGATAAAAGGATAATAAGAAATGTTTTGGATGTAAAGGATGATTTTGATACATTTTTGTTTGATGCCTATGGAGTATTTTGGGATGGATCAAAGTTGGTTACTGGAATGCTGGATGCGATGGAGGAACTTGTAAAATCTGGTAAAAATGTTTGTGTTCTTACAAATATGCCACAGTCTTGTGTTGATACTGAAAATCATTATATGGGTAGAGGGTTGATAAAAGGTAAATATTATAATTATATGTTTACATCTGGTCAAACTTTTATAAATAATTGTGAAAAAGATTTTAATATTGCTAATAAAAAAGTATTTTGTTTGCATACTGTTTTAAAACCAAAATTGTTTAATAATATAAAATATGTTAAAGCAAATAATATTGAAGAAGCGGATATAATTTATATTGATATACCTTTATTTACAAAGGAAGAGGTGGATAATCTTGTTGAAAAATATAATTTCTCTGTGGATGATTTTTACTGTATTCAAGGGGCTTATGGTTGTTTTAACAATAAAGTATTTGATGTTATAGCAGAAAATGTTAAAAATTTAAATAATAAGGCTGTAATCGTTATTGCTTGTCCTGATAGAGAAATAAAGGTTGGTGATGTTTTTATAAAAGGTCCAGCGTCTTTTTGTGATTCTTTTAAAAAGTGTGGTTTTGAGACTAAACAATATGGAAAACCAGAAAAGTCAATGTATGATTTTGTGTTTGCTGAATTGGAAAAATTAGATATTGCTGTTAATAAAGATAGAATTGTTATGATTGGTGATACTTTGGAAACGGATATAACTGGTGCAAATGGATTTGGGATAAAAAATATTTTAATTTTTAATGATAATGGTGTTGCTTATAATTGTGTGAGGGATATGTGTGCTGAAAGTAATGGGGTGAGTGATGATATTAAACAACTTTTGGCCGGTTGTAAAAAGTTTGAAAATGAGAAAGGTGTTTTTGTGGATTATTATTTAGTGGGGTAGTTGATTTTTGTTTGATGTAAAATTATTTAGTCACCTCATATGTTTGTATATAGGTGGTTTTTAATGATGGATAATAACTTAAAATACTATTATTGATTAAGATGTAATATGAATATATTTTTTGTGTTTATATATAAGCTATGTTGTCTAAATGATGTATTTTTTTAGATGTGTTTGTTTATAGTATTGTGAAAAGTATTTTCGTAAGTGTATTGCTTCTATTGTATTGGAATTAAGAATTTTTATATTATTATATAAATATTAACAATAAATAAATCCAAAAAAAAAAACAACAACCCCCGTGATCAATAAATTCACACAGGGTATATTTATTCGTTAATCATTTAAAACTATTATTCAAGAGTTTCAAAGTTTTGACATGCTGAATCGCCACCAGCAAACGCCTTAATTATTTGTGGTGCACCAAATATACAAGCCATACCAAGAGCGAATGCTAAAATAGATGTCCAAGCAACTTTACCACCAATAAATGCCAAACTTACACCAATACAAGCAAATGCCGCTAATGATTTACCAACACCGCCAGTTAAGAATGCTAAAGCATTACATAAATAATCTTCTAAACCATTACCTGTTAAGTTTTTATTTGATGAAATTTCACCAGCAAATACTGTTGTTGGTTGAACAACAAATAAATTGAAAGCAATAAATAAAGATAAAAATAACATTACTTTTTTCATAGTATGAACATAATTAATTAATTTTATAATTAGCATAATAATATTATTTTTTTATTTTTTCAATAGTTTTTTAATTTGAGATTAATACCAATAAAAATACTTGAAAATAAAAATAAATATTCTATAATTTTAAGGAGTGGCCGGATAGCAAAGTGGTAATGCGAGAGTCTGCAAAACTTTCATGCGTCGGTTCGATTCCGTCTCCGGCCTCCAATTATATAAAATCTGTATAAAGTTATATTATTAATCCGGTTGTTATTAAGTTTAATTATTTTAATAATTATTATTTATATTGATTTTTTAAATTCCTTTTTTAACTCATTAATACATTCTTTAAAAATATTTATATTTCTATTAAAACATCTTTTATAATCTTTAAGTTCTAAATCAAACAATTCATTTTTTGTTTCTGGTATATAATCTTCAACAATACAATCATAATTATAATGTAATGGTGGTTCCTTATCTATACCATATTGATATATTTTTCCATTTCTTTTTTTACATTCATCACAAGAATCATGACCGGTGCATTTCTATTTAAAATACTTACTTATTCTTTTTTAGCAAAACTTTTGTAATTATTTTTATCTATCGGAAGATATAATTTTGGATCTAATTTATAGTCTTTTTTAAGTATTCCTATATTATGTCTATATTCTCCTGTTGGGGTTCTATTTACTGATTCAATTTTTTTTGTTCCTTTTTGATCTATTACTTCAAAGTGAAGATGTGGACCGGTGCTTATTCCAGTATTTCCAACTTTACCAATAATTGCGCCTTGTTTTACATAATCACCATATTGATAGGGGGATTTATCTAACATATGTGCATATAATGTTGATAGGCCATTTGAGTGTTTTATAATAATAGTATTACCGTAACCACTTGGATTAAAATCAGAAAATATAACTTTACCATCATCAACAGCATAAATATTTTTACCTTCTATTTTATTTTTAATGTGTTGGTCTGTGCTATTAAAATCTAAACCATAATGAATACCTAATTTTTTGCCTCTATTAATTAAATAGTTATTTGTATGATTTGAAAATTCTTTATCTACTGGATAAATAAAACTCATTACTTGTAATATAATTTAATTTAAAAATAAAATATATCACTCAAACTCTAATGGAAGCATATTTTTATTATAGTATTCCACTATACAATTATTTATTATAAGGTCGGCTTCTTCTTTTTTGTCAACAATATATATTGCTTTATTTAATGCTATTTGAAATGGTGGAATATGTGTTAATTCATCATTTGAATCAAGTAATTTTATATAAAATGTTCCTGTTGGAAAAGGTAATTCATATTCATAATCTGCGGATGAAGCAAATATTTTATTATTTTCTTTATGTAAAAATAAAAAATTATGATGTTGATTATTTTGTATATTATTGTAAAAAGTGCCAACCAGATATATTTTGTTATGTTTATTAATTTTGTCTTGTATACCTTTTTTATATGTTAAATATTCAAGGTCAATTCTACAATAATCATCGTCTTTAATTTTTTCTTCTTTTTGTATAAAGTCTTTTTTATTACTTAATAATTTAAAATTAGTTATAATATTATTATTTACAACAATATTTATTTTAGATTTATTATGTGTTTCTAATGTGTATGTTCCATTGGATATTTTTTTAAATGTTGTAGTTTCAAAATCACTGATTAAATATATTTTATTATCATAAGTATAAAAATGTTGCACATCGCAATAATCTTCTCCCAACTCGGTAAAACATATTTTTGTAAAAAAACCTTGTAAATAATATTTATTAAAATCTATATTATTATTTATAGCAAATATATTTGATATAAATAATAAATTAAGTAAAGTAAATAATATTATTAATATGTATTTATTAAATATTTTCATAATAATTCACTTAAATTCAAAAATAAAATAATATATCAATTTGCAAAGTAAAGAAAAATTAAACATTTTTATTGACTTTAACAAAAAAGAAGTTTATAATTAGCCTGTCTTGATAGTGATGTTTAGAAATAAACCTCTCATTTCGATATTATTTTAGGCAGTGTTGGCCTATTTTTTATGAATATATTTAAGAAAGACGATGAAAGAAAAAGAAGGGATTAGAATTGTCTTGAAAGCATTTGATGCTAATATTTTAAATCAAGCAGTTCAAGAGATAGTTGGGACTGTTAAAAGAACAGGAGCAACAGTTGTAGGTCCTATTCCACTTCCTACAAACATAAAAAAATTTACAGTTATAAGATCTCCTCACGTTTACAAAAGAAGTATGGAACAATATGAGATTAGATCTTTAAAAAGATTGTTAATAATAATTCCTACACCACAAACAGTTGAAGCATTAATGAAGTTAAACCTTTCGGCTGGTGTAAATATCAAAATTTCCTTAAATGGAGGTAATGAATAATGGTTGCAATGGTAGGAAAGAAGTTAGGCATGAGTAGATTATACCTTGACAATGGTGTAGTTGTGCCAGTAACTTTGATAAAAGTATATGACAGTCTTGTAAGTGATTATAAAACATATGATGACAAAGATTTTAACCATGTAGTATTATCATATGGTAAGGATAAAAAGACAGAGAAAAAAATAAATAAATCAGTTTTGGGATTTTATAAAAAGAAAAATCTTGAAGCACACAACAATATGAAAACATTTAAAGTTGCAAAAGATGAAGTTTTCAATGTTGGTGATATATTGAATTTTAGTCAATTTGAACAAGGCGATATTATAAATATAACTGGTATATCAAAAGGTAAAGGATATGCTGGTGCTATGAAAAGACACGGTTTTGCTGGTTTAGAGGCTGCACACGGTGTATCTGTAACACATAGATCATTAGGTGGAACTGGAACCAGAAGACAAGAAGGTAAAGTAGCAAAAGGTAAGAAGATGGCTGGACATATGGGTTCTGAACAAGTAACAATTAAAAACTTACAAGTTGTAAGAATTGAAGATGAAAATGGTGTTATTTGTGTTAAGGGTGCAGTTCCAGGTTGTAAAGGTTCCGATCTTATTATTAAAGCTGTTAAATAAGTAGGGAGTGAATATGAAATTAGTAGTTTTAAATTTAAACAACTTAAAAGAATCTTCTGAAAATATAGACGAAATAAGTTTAGATAATATAGAAGGTGAAAAATGCGTTCCTTATGTAATTAAATGGCAACTATCAAAAGATAGATTAGGAACAGCAAAAACTAAATTAATGTCCGAAGTTTCTGGTTCTACTAAAAAAATAGTTAGACAAAAAGGAACTGGTGGTGCGAGACACGGATCTAAAAGAGCTGTTCAATTCGTTGGTGGTAGAACATGTTTTGGTCCACAACCAAGAGATTACAGTTTCTCTATTCCTAAAAAAATTGTTAAAAAAGCATTAAGTTGTGTATTGAGAAATAAAGCAAAAGATGGCAAGTTAATCTTGATTGAAGGAATGGAAGATTTAGAATTAAGCACAAATAAATTAAATAAAAAATTACAAGAGAAAAATATAAGTAGAGCATTGGTTAGTTATGATATGGAAAACTATAAAAACTTTACTTTATCTTTAAGAAATTTATTTAATTATAAAAGTTTGGTTACTGACGCATTAAATGTTTATGACATTCTAAATTTTGATTATCTTTTAGTAGATAAAAAATGTTTGAACAAACTTAAAGAGGTGTTATAATGTTAGGTTATATTTACGATATTATACTTTCACCTATAGTAACAGAAAAAACAAATACTCAATTGAATAATAGAAAATATTCTTTTAGTATTAGCGGTTCTGCAAGTAAAGAAGATATTAAAAAATCAATTGAAACTATTTTTGGTGTTGATGTTGAAAAAATTAACATAATTAATACCGAAGGTAAAGTTAAAAGATTTAAAGGAACTATTGGTAAAAGAAGTTCCGTTAAAAAAGCCATTGTTACTATAAAAAATGGACAAGAGATAAATTTTGCAAAATTAGAGGATAAATAATTATGGTTATGAAAAATTTTAAACCCGTTACTCCATCTACAAGAGGCTTGAAATTAGCAAGTAGAGAAGGTTTGTGGAAAGGTAGTCCATTGAAAATGTTAACAGTTTCTACTAATAGTAAAGCAGGTAGGAATAATTATGGTCAAATTACTGTAAGAAGAAGAGGTGGTGGACACAAAAAAGCTTACAGATTAATAGACTTTAAGAGAAATAGATTTGATATACCAGCAACAGTTGAAAGGATTGAATATGATCCAAATAGAACTGCACATATTGCTTTAATAAAATATAAAGATGGTATATTTTCTTATATAATAGCACCAGATAAATTGAAAGTTGGTGATACAGTTTTGTCATCTAAAAAATTAATAGATGTAAAAGTTGGTAATACAATGCCATTAGCAGTTATGCCTATTGGAACAGTTATTCACAATATTGAAAGCAAACCAGGTGCTGGTGCAAGAGTTGTTAGAAGTGCTGGTATGTTTGCTCAATTAGCTGGTAAGGACGATGGTTATGCTATTATAAGATTACAATCTGGTGAAACAAGAATGTTTTTATTAGATTGTTTGGCTACTGTTGGATCAGTAAGTAATCCAGATAAGAAAAATGAAAAATTGGGAAAAGCTGGTAGAAATAGATGGCTTGGTGTTAGACCAAGTGTTAGAGGTGAATCTATGAACCCTGTTGATCACCCACATGGTGGTAGAACAAGAGGTGGTAGAATTCCAGTTTCTCCAACCGGTGTATGTGCTAGAGGTGGAAGAACTCGAAAGAAGAGCAATCCAACCAATAGATTTATTGTTAAAAGCCGTCATAAAAAATAAGAGGTAGAATAGTATGACAAGATCAGCTTGGAAAATTCCGTTTGTAGATGGATATTTAATTAAAAAAGCAAAAACAGCAGCAGAAGATCCAAAAAAACCAATGATTAAAACTTGGTCAAGAAGATCTACAATTTTGCCACAATTTGTTGGTTTGACATTTGCTGTTTATAATGGTAAAAAGTTCGTGTCAGTATTGGTTAGTGAAGATATGGTTGGACATAAGTTTGGTGAATTTGCACCAACAAGAACTTTCCATGGACACGCTGGTAATAAAAAAGTAGAAAAGAAAAAATAGGATTGGATTATGAGTGAAAAAAAATTTGCACAAGCTTATTTAAAAAGTTTACGAGTTAGTCCTATCAAATTGGGAAAAGTTACAAGAGCAATTGCTGGTATGCCAGTAGATAAAGCAATGATGCAATTAACTTTTTGCAATTTAAAGTCAGCTAAGGCTATAAAAGATTTATTGAAATCAGCTATGACTAATGCAGAAAATAACCATGGTATGGATATTGATAAGTTAGTTATTCATAGAATTGACACAGGTAAAGCTTTTGTTATGAGAAGATTTAGAGCCAGAGCCAAAGGTAGAGGAACTAGAATTCAAAAACCTTTCAGCCACGTTAGAATTGTTTTAACAGAAATGGAGGACTAGTATGGGACAGAAAGTTAATCCAGTAGGTTTTAGAATAAACTTGAATAATAATTGGAGTTCTGTTTGGTATGATGACAGAAATTACCGAGAAAATCTTATAAAAGATTTACAAATTCAAAATTATATAGAAAAGAATTTCAAAAACTTTTCTATTGCAAGAGTTGTAATTGAAAGAACAGGCGAGCATTTAACTGTTTTAATTAAAACTTCAAAACCAGGTGTTTTGATAGGTAAAAAAGGAGCAGATATTGAAAAAATAAAAAAACATATTCAACAAAATATGAATGAAAAAGATGTTTCTATTAAAATAGTTGAAGTTGAAAAACCAGATTTAGATGCAGAATTGGTTGGACAATCTATTGCTAGACAAATAGAAAATAGGGCTGCTTTTAAGAGAGTTGTTAAAAAAGCAATTCAAAATGTTATAAAGTATGGTGCTTTGGGTGTAAAAATCACAGTATCAGGAAGATTGAACGGTGTTGATATAGCAAGATCTGAAACATATAAAGAAGGTTCAATTCCATTGCATACTATAAAAGCAAATGTTGATTATGCACACGTTGAAGCATTGTGTACTTATGGTATTATTGGTATTAAAGTTTGGATTTATAAGAAATAAAGTTAATATTTGTGCAAATAAATATTGACTTTAAGTATTAAAAGTCTAATACTTATAGTATAATTTTGTTAATTTAAATAGTGTAAGAGAGATGTTATTACCAAAAAAAACAAAATATAGAAATTGTCAGAAGGGCGGAAAAAGAATATGTGGTGTTGCCAATTCTGGTTCGACAATATCTTTTGGCTCTTTTGCCTTAAAGTCATTAGATGCTGGAAGATTAAAATCTAACCAAATAGAAGCAGCAAGACGATGTATAACTAGAACTATGAAAAGAACCGGAAAAATGTGGATAAGAGTGTTCCCACATATTCCGGTGACTGGTAAAGCTCTTGGTGTCAGAATGGGTGGTGGTAAAGGTTCAGTAGATTACTGGATGTGCCAAGTTAGACCTGGATTGATATTATTTGAGGTTGATGGGGTTACTGATGAAGTAGCAGTTGAGGCTTTAAGAAAAGCAGCAACAAAACTTCCTTTTGAGACCAAGGTTGTTAAACTTATTTAAAGAAAGGTAAAAAGATGACAAAAGAAAATTTAAAAAATGAAATTTTAGAATCTAAAAAGAAGTTGCTTTCTTTAAGAATTAAAAAATCTAGAGGTGATTTGAAAGATACTTCTGTTATAAAGAAGTTGAAAAAAGAAATCGCTAGATTATTTACTAAAATGAATGTACAGGATTAGAAATGGCTGTAAAAAACATAAAAGTTAAAGTAATAAGTAAGGCCGGTGATAAAACTGTTGTTGGTGAGGCTTCTGGATTGAAGTTACACCCAACTTATAAAAAATATATTAAAGTATCTAAAAAATATATGATACATGATGAGAGTAATTCTGTTAAGGTTGGTGATGAAATTTTTATTAAATCTTCAAGACCAATTTCAAAAAGAAAAACTTGGGTTGTTGTTAATAATGATGAGGAATAGTTATGATACAAATGGAAACAAGTTTAAATGTTGCAGATAACTCTGGTGCTAAATCAGCAAGATGTATTAAAGTTCTTGGTGGTTCAGATCATATGATAACAGGAATAGCGGATGTTGTGGTTGTTGCTATAACAAGTGCAATACCTGGTGGTAAAGTTAAAAAAGGTGACGTTGCTAGAGGTGTTATTGTTAGAACTAAAAAAGAAATACAAAGAGCTGATGGAAGTACAATAAGATTTGATGACAATGCTATTGTTCTTGTTAATAAAGACAATACGCCAATTGGAACTAGGGTGTTCGGACCAGTTGCAAGAGAATTGAGAAATGGCGATTTTACAAAAATTTTATCATTAGCACCTGAGGTATTGTAATGGCAGCGAAAATTAAAAAAGGCGATACAGTAATAGTATTAGCAGGAAAAAATAAAGGTAAAACTGGTGAAGTATTATCAGTTAACCCAAAAGAAGAAAAAGTAATTGTTGCTGGTATTAATATGGCTAAAAAACATAAAAAACCAACAATGAATACTCCGGGACAAATAATAAGTGTCGAACAACCAATTCACATTTCTAACATTTCTTTGGTTGAAGATGGTAAACCAGCAAAAGTTGGTTTTAAAATTGAAGATGGTAAGAAAGTTAGAGTTTTTAAGAAAACTGGTAATAAGGTAGGTAATTAATATGTCTCATTTAAAAGAAGTATATCAAACTACAATAAAAGAAAATTTGAAAAAAAAGTTTGGTTATAAAAATGAATTAGAAATACCTAGACTGGAAAAGGTTTCTTTAAATATTGCTTTTAAGACAGCAGATGCTGATAATAACTTTTTAAAATATGTTGTTGATCAATTATCTTTAATAGCTGGACAAAAAGCAGTTTTGGTAAATGCTAAAAAATCTGTTGCAAGTTTTAAATTAAGAGAAGGTTCTCCTATTGCTTGTAAAGTTACTTTAAGAGGTGAAAAAATGTATAATTTTCTTGATAAATTAATATACATTGCTTTACCAAGAATTAAAGATTTTAGAGGTTTATCTGGCAAAACTTTCAACCAAAGCGGACATTATAGTTTTGGTATTAAAGAGCATACTATTTTTCCAGAAATAGATTTGGATAAGGCCTATAAAATATTAGGTATGAATATTAATGTAGTAACAACTGCTAAAAACATTGAAGAATGTAAAGCATTGTTATTAGAAATGAAATTTCCATTGAAATAATAGAGAGAGAATATGGCAAAAGTAAGTGCAATTGATAAAAATAAAAAAAGAAAAGCAAAAATAGATAGATTTGCTTCAAAAAGAGCAAAATTGAAGCAAACTATGAATGATGTTAATTTAGCACCTGAGGTTAGGGTTGAAGCCATGATAAAATTATCTGAAATGCCAAGAAATTCAGCAAAAGTAAGATATAGAAATAGATGTGCTTTAACTGGTAGACCAAGAGCTTACCATGGTTATTTTGGTATTTCTAGGGTTATGTTAAGGGAATTGGTTTCTTGGGGAAAAATTCCTGGTTTAAAAAAATCGAGTTGGTAGGTGCAATATGACAAATCATGCAGTATCTCAATTAGTTACTTGTTTGAAGAATGGACAATTAGCTAGAAAAGAAAGAGTTATCACTCCAAGTTCTAAACTTAAATTAAGTATCCTAGAAATCTTGAAAAAAGATGGTTTTATAAAGGACTATGAAGTTGAGAATAATGGAAGTTTTAATGTAATTGAAATTACATTGGCTTATAATGGTTTACAACCTGTTATAAAAGATATAGAGGTAATATCAAAACCAGGTAGAAGAGTATACTCAAAAGTTGAGGATATTCCTGTTGTTTATAATGGTCTTGGTGTTGTTGTTTTATCTACTCCTAAGGGAATTATCACTGACTACGATGCAAAACATCTTAATGTTGGTGGTGAATTGTTATTAAAAATATTTTAATTGGAGTTTTTATGGTTAGTAGAGTAGGAAAATTACCAATTAAAGTTGCCGATGATGTAAAAGTTAGTATTGATAACTCAATTATAACCTTTACAAAGGGCAATAAAACAAAGACTTATGACTTTGGTAATAAAGTTAATGTTTCTTTTAAAGATAAAGAAATTATAGTTGAAGAAAATGGTGAAGGTGATAGCACAAAATTTTGTGGTCTTCATAGAAGTAACATATTTAATATGGTTAAAGGTTTGGTTGAAGGTTATAAAATTGTTTTAGAATACAACGGTGTTGGTTATAAGGCAGATGTGGCAAAGGGATTTTTGGTGCTTGGTCTTGGTTATAGTCACGATATAGTTGTTAAAATTCCAACAGACATAACAGTTACACCAGAAAAACCTAACTTGATTAATATACAAGGTGATGACAAAGAAAAAGTTGGAACTTTTGCTTCAAGAATTATATCTTTTAGAAAACCAGAACCTTATAAAGGAAAGGGAATTAAGTATCAAGGTCAATGGATTTTGAGAAAAGAAGGTAAAAAGAAATAGGTAGTGATATGAAGAGAGAATTATTAGAAAGAAGAAAAAGCAGAAATTCTTATAGAATTAAAGCTAATAATAAGAGCAAAAGACCTATTCTGAATGTTTTTAAGAGTAATAAAAATATTTATGCTCAAATAGTTGGCTTAGATGGTAATGTTTTAGTTTCAGCTTCTTCAAAAGATGAAGTTATTAGTAAAGAAGATCTAAGCAAGAAAACTGGTGTAGAAATTGCAGAAATGGTTGGTGCAGAAATAGCAAAAAGAGCAAAAGAACAAAATATTGTTCAAGTTGTTTTTAATAAGGGACCATATTTATATATCGGTAGAGTTAAGGCTTTGGCTGATTCTGCAAGACAAAACGGTTTGGATTTTTAATTGAATAAAAGGTAGATTCTATGTATAAGAATAATAAAGAAACTGTAAATATAATAGAAAAACTAATCTGTGTAAATAAAGTTTCTAAAACTACAACTGGTGGTAGTAGATTATCTTTTGCTGCTTTGGTTGTGGTTGGCGATGGCAAAGGCAGAGTTGGTTTTGGTGCTGGAAAGGCACGAGAGATAACAGATGCTCGTAATAAAGCAGTTGAAAGTGCAAAAAAATCAATGATAAAAGTTCCTTTAAAAGAAGGAAGAACTATACATCATGAAAGTGAAGGTAAGTATGGTAGAGGACATATAATATTAAGACCTGCTCCAACAGGAACTGGTATAATTTCTGGTGGTCCTATGCGTGCTGTGTTTGAATGTTTGGGTGTTCAAGATATAGTATCTAAATCAGTTGGAACAAATAATCCGTATAATATGATTTTAGCTACTTTTAATGCATTAAGCAATATTAATTCACCAAAAAATGTTGCTGACAGACGATCTAAACATGTTAGTGAAATAGTAAAAAGGAGAAATGTTGTAACAAATAATACTATTTCTGAAGTAACACAGGAAGTTGCTGTTTCTAATGAAAATAATAATAACAGTGCTGAGGAGTAGAAATGTTATTAAAATTTGCAGAGTTGGAAAATAAAACTATAATAGTAGAGCAAACTGGTAGTCAGTTTGGTAAATCTAAGGAACAACAAGGTAGTTTGAAGGGTCTTGGACTTAGAGGTATCGGTTCTACTGTTGAATTAAAATGTACCAAAGATATTTATGGTATGTTATTAACAGTTTCTCACTTAGTTAAAGTTAATTTAAAATAGGAAGAGATTATGAAGTTAAATGAATTACCAAGTATAGCAAACCAAGAAAAGAAAAGATTGGGACGAGGTATTGGTTCTGGTAAAGGTAAAACTTCTGGAAGAGGACATAAAGGTCAAAAGGCTAGAAGTGGTGTTGCTATAAAAGGTTTTGAAGGTGGTCAAACAAAATTATATCAAAGATTGCCACATAGAGGTTTTGTAAATATATTTAGAACAAAATACAGAATGTTGACTACTGATATCGTAATGGATTTAATCAACAGTGGAACTTTAAACAAAGACGAAGTTATCACAAAAGATATTCTTAAAGAGAAGAACATAATTAAAAAAGATGACTTGGTAAAATTGATTATGGGAAAAAGACCTGTTGAAATTAATTTTAAAATTGAGGCTGATAAAGCATCAAAAGAAGCAAGTAAATATTTAAAATAGGTTACAAATGAGTTCTGAATTAAAAAATAGAATTTTATTTACTTTACTTATATTGGTTATATATAGAATTGGAACATTTATTCCATTACCTGGAATTGATACTAAAATTATAAATGATTTTTTTAATCAAAGTTCTAATTCTATATTCAATATGGTTAATATGTTTTCAGGGGGCGCTTTCCAAAGGATGAGTATTTTTGCATTAAATATAATGCCATATATTACGTCATCAATTATAATTCAATTGCTTGGTTCTATAAATAAGAATATTGGAGAATTAAGAAAAGAAGGTGAGGCTGGTAGACGGAAGTTGAATCAATATACAAAGTATTTGACATTGTTACTTGGTTTCTTCCAGTCTGTTGGAATATATTATGCCTTTTCTAATTTAGAACAATCTGCTTTTGTAAGTAGTTCAAAGATATTTCTATGGACCACTATATTTAGTTTGCTAGGAAGCACAATGTTCTTAATGTGGCTTGGTGATAAAATAACACATCAAGGTATAGGTAATGGTATATCTTTATTAATATCTGTTGGTATAATAGCAGAATTGCCATCAAATCTTATTAATATATTACAATTATCAAAATCTGGTATGTATTCCATCGGTTTTGTTATATTTTTGTTAGTATTATTTATTTGTTTGATTGGATTTGTTGTATATATGGAAAAAGCAACTAGGAATGTGAAAATACAATATCCAAATAGGGCATTAATGAGAAATAGTGCAGATAATTCACATATACCATTAAAAATAAATATATCTGGTGTAATTCCACCAATATTTGCAAGTTCAATTTTAATGTTTCCATTAGCAGTGACACAATTTTTTAATGCTGAACTCGCATCAAAAATGTCTTCATATTTCCAAAGAGGTAGTTTAATATATATTATTTTATTTTCTTTGGCTGTTATATTCTTTTCATTTTTTTATTCATCAATAGTATTTAATACTGAGGAATTGGCAGATAATTTGAAGAAAAGTAATTGTTTTATACCTGGAATTAGACCTGGAAAGAACACAATGGAATATTTTAATATAATAATTAGTAAATTAACACTGATTGGTTCATTATATTTAATTTTTGTATGTATAATTCCTGATATACTATTTAAAGTGTACTCAATACAATTATCTATTGGTGGCACTAGTTTATTGATTATTGTTAGTACTGTTATTGATTTGATAACACAATTTCAATCTTATGTGTTTTCAGAAAAATATAATAGTGTTAACAAAAGAAGAAGAGTGAGGATAAGATAGTGGCTAGACTTATTATTATGGGACCGGCTGGATCTGGAAAGGGCACTCAAGGAAAGGTAATTTCTCAAAAGTATGGTATTCCAGTTATTTCTACTGGAAACCTATTGAGAGAAAAAGCCTCTGTTGGAGATGAGCTTGGAAAACAAATTAATGAATTAATATCACAAGGTATGATTGTTCCTATTGATATTATAACAAAGATTTTGTATGATAGACTTGTGGAAGCAGATTGTAATAATGGTTTTATTCTTGATGGATTCCCAAGAACTGTTGAACAAGCCATTGATTTAGAGAAATTTTTAAATACACAAAATGTTACTATTGATGGTGTTTTGGTATTAAATATTTCTCGAGATGAAGTAATTAAAAGAACATCTGGTAGATTTGAATGTAAAAAATGTAAAACTATGTATAACAAGTTTTACAAAAACACAAAAATTGAAGGTGTTTGTGATGTTTGTGGTTCAACTGAATTTTTTGTTAGAAATGACGATTCAAATGTTGATGCTATAAACAAAAGATTAGATATTTATGAAGAAATGTCTAATAAAATAATTGAATATTATGATAAAAAAAACTTGATTTATAATGTAGATGCTGTAAAAAGTATAGAAGATATTAGTCAAGATATAGATAATATTATAATTAATTATATTAACAAATGAAAAATAAGAGGTGAAAGTTGGCTAGAATAGCTGGTGTAAATATACCTACAAACAAGAGATTTGTTATAGCCTTAACATATGTTTATGGTATAGGTAGAAGCAGAGCTGAAAAAATATGTGATACATTACATATTGATAAACAGCTTAGAACTAGTGATATTTCAGAAGAAGTATTAACACAAGTTAGAGATTTAATAAACAAACAAGCAGAAGAAGCAGATGATAATATTTCCGAAGTTGGTTTGGTTGAAGGTGATTTAAGAAGAAAAGTTCATTCTGATATAAAAAGACTTATAGATTTGGGTTGTTATAGAGGAATAAGACATGTTAGAAAATTACCTGTTAGAGGTCAAAGAACTCATAATAATGCTAAAACAAAACGAGGCAAAAGAGTTCCAATAGCAGCTAAAAAGAAATAGGGAGTAAATATTATGGCAAAAGAAAATAAAAATACTGCAAAAAAGACCACAACAGCTAGCAAAAAAAGAAGAAATATAGTTGTTGGTACAGTTAATATATTAGCAAGTTTTAATAATACCATAGTATCAATTTCTGATACACAAGGTAATGTTATTGCATGGTCATCTTCTGGAAAAATGGGTTTTAAAGGTTCAAGAAAATCAACACCATATGCTGCACAATTAGTTACAAGTAATGCAGTTGAAAAAGCAAAGGAATATGGTTTTCAAACTGCTAATGTTATAGTTAGGGGACCAGGTGTTGGTAGAGAATCTGCTTTAAGGGCACTACAAGGAAGTGGTATTGCTGTGTTGTCAATAGTAGATAATACATATTATCCACACAATGGTTGTAGACCTCCAAAAAAGAGAAGAATGTAGTTGAAATAAAATTGGAGTAAAAATGGCAGTTTTACAAGAAAATTGGAAAAATGTTATATTTCCTAATTCTATTAATGTTGAATACATTAATAAATTAAAAACAAAAGCAACAGTATGTGTTGAACCATTAGAAAGAGGATATGGAACTACATTGGGAAATGCTTTAAGAAGAGTTTTATTATCTTCTATAAAGGGTTTTGCTGTTACATCTGTTAAATTTGACGGTGTATTACATGAATATAGCACAATAGATGGTATTAGAGAAGACGTTGCCGATATAATAATGAATATTAAGTCTTTAATTATAAATAAAGCAACCCCATCGTCATCTGTTTTAAAATTAAAATTAAACAAAAAAGGTCCTGTTTATGCAAAGGATATAATGTTGTCTGGAGATGTTGAGATTTTAAATCCTGAATTAATTATTTGTAATATTGAGGATGATAGTGTTAATCTTAATGTTGAAATGACTGTTGAATATGGTATGGGTTATTCTTTAACAGAAGAAAAAGAAAAAGCAGAAAAAGAAGTTTCTGTAATTTATTTGGACACTTTATATAACCCAGTTAAAAAAGTATCTTTTACAGTTGAAAATGCCAGAATAGGACAACAAACAGACTATGATAGACTTATTTTAGAAGTTGAGACAAATGGAACGATAAGTCCAGAAGATGCGGTTGGAATAGCAGCAAAGATTTTACAAACACAATTAGAAGTGTTTGTTAAATTTGAAGTTGCAAATATAAATATTGACACTACATCTACTTTATCAAGTAACAATCCTTCTTTAAGTCCTGATTTGTATAAAAAAATTGATGAGATGGAACTATCTGTTAGATCTTACAATTGTTTAATTAATGAAGGTATTAGATATATTGGTGATTTGGTTCAAAAAAGTGAATTAGAAATGTTAAAATTACCAAATTTTGGTAGAAAATCATTAAATGAACTAAAAGAGAATTTGAGAGTTTTGGGTTTAAGTTTTGATATGAAATTAGAAAATTGGGAACCAGAAACTGCAAGTGAGTCATCAAAAAAGAAGAAAGATTAAGAGGTGAAAAATGAGACATGGAATGAGACATAGAAAGCTTAATAGGACAAGTGCCCACAGAAAAGCTTTACTTATGAATTTATCAAATTCTTTGATAAAAAGTGAAAGAATCAAAACCACTTTACCAAAAGCAAAAGAATTAAGATCATTTGTTGAAAAAATGATTACTTTGGGAAAGAGGGGTGATTTAAATAGTAGAAGAATCGCTATTTCTATTTTACATGATGAGGAGGTAGTTGCAAAATTATTTAGTGCAGTTGCTGAAAGATTTAAAGATAGAAATGGTGGATATACTAGAATAATGAAATATGGTTTTAGATCAGGTGATAATGCGCCTATGGCTATAATAGAATTTGTTGAATAGGAGTTGAGTATGACAAATATAGTAGAAGAATTTAATAAGAAGCAAACTCAAATACTTAGTTCTGAAAAGAAGATTCCTGATTTTAGACCTGGCGATACAGTAAAAGTTAGTTATAAAATAGTTGAAGGAGATTCAAGCAGAATTCAAGTTTTTGAAGGTGTTGTAATTGCAAAAGAAAAACAAGTTAGTGATTTTAATAGCACTATAACAGTTAGAAAAATCAGTCATGGCGTTGGTGTTGAAAGAAAATTTCTTATCCACTCTCCATTGGTTGAAAAAATTGAAATTTCTAAAAAGGGTGTTGTTAGAAGAGGTAAATTGTATTATTTGAGAAATCTTGAAGGTAAATCTGCAAGAATTAAGGGTAAAATTGAGAATAATAGCAATAAATAGTTTTTTTGTTGTTATTTTAAAAAATATAAAAAGACTCGTTGGTTTTGGCTGGCGGGTCTTTTTTTGATTTTTGTACTTCTTATTGTGGAATTAAAAAACGATTTGTTAACGAGAAATTGAGAGTGTGTTATTTTAATGATTATATATTGATTTAGTGAGGGTAAATTTTTTTGATTTTTATTAGTTTAATTTAATAGTATGATGTATTGTGGTTGTATATTAACTCCAACTTCACTTCCCAACCATCAAAACTCTTAAAAAATAAAGATGGGAAGTTAAATAGTGAATTAAATAAATATAAACCTATAACTATAATATTAATAATTAATTATTAATATTGTTATTGTTGAAATAAAAAATAAAATTTTATTATTTTTATAAATTAACAATAATCAAAAAAATTAATTGTACATTTAAAGATTTAGTTATTTATATTTTTATTAAAACAGGTAATTTTTTAAAGTATTTTATTCCACAGTATAGAATAAATACTTAATAAATAACAACAACAATAATAATAACAATAGCACTATAAACATAGGATAGATACTTTAACAGAAAGTGAAATAATGAGTATTTGTTTATTTTACATTACATGGTCTAGTTATAAAGATTTTAAAAGATTTTATTTACAATTATTTAGTTATTTAAAAAAATATTTTCCTAATATATCTTCATATAAAAGATTTATTGTATTACAAAAAAAGAATAATAGTATTATTCCATCTCAACTACACACCATCATATATTCCATATTCACATAATATCATAACCACAGAACTCATACTCACACCAACCACAACTATATACTTACATCTCACCATCCATCAAATATTTTTCGCTACAAAAACTAACTAACACAAACAAACATTACCACATTTTTTTCTAACCAATATAATATAATTATCACTCCAATACTCCTTCAAGAACGCCCCCAACCAAATACACAATATATTTTATTATCTATATTAAAAAATTAAGGTAAACAATACATAATATGGTTGTAGATGGATAGTTTATTATATCTATAATAATCATTTTTTTTCCCACATAACACAAAAAAAACTGTCCTTAAAAAGCTTGGCAACGACCTAATCTCCCACTCTTAAAAGAGCAGTACCATCGGCGCAACTCACGTTTCACTTGCAAGTTCGGAATGTATTGAGTGGTTCCATGATGCAATAATTACCAAG
>JAGAUJ010000004.1 GCA_017620845.1 Rickettsiales bacterium
ACAAATACCTAAAACAAACACAGACAAGCGCACACAGACAAGCGCACACAGACAAGCGCACACAGACAAGCGCACACAGACAAGCGCACACAGACAAGCGCACACAGACAAGCGCACACAGACAAGCGCACACAGACAAGCGCACAAACAACAAAAAAACTGAAAAATAAAAAGGATCTGGCGGAGAAAGGGGGATTCGAACCCCCGATACCAGTTAACCCAGTATGCCTTCTTAGCAGGAAGGTGCTTTCAGCCTCTCAGCCATTTCTCCACAGTTATTATTATAAAACAACTATTTTATAGGTCAAGGATTTTTATTAAAAAATTACAAAATATTTTCTTATTTATTAATTTCAAACCAAGAAATAAATTTTTCCAAAGCCCTTGCTCTATGACTAATCTTATTTTTTTCAACAGAACCCAATTCAGCAAATGTCTTTTTATAACCGTCCGGCACAAAAATTGGATCATAACCAAAACCATCTGTTCCACTTGCTGGGAATCTCAATTTTCCATAAACATTTCCCTCAAATGAATTTACAGATTTATTTTCATTATTATAAAAACTCACATTACACACAAAATGCGCCGAATAATCTTCAATATTATTATATTCCAACAACAACTTTAAAACATTAAAAGCATAAGTATAATCCTTGTTACCATTATTTAATCTTGCAGAATATATAGCAGGAAAATTATTCAACTCATCCACACACAAGCCAGAATCATCTGCTATTGCAGAAATATTTAAATGCTCACCATAATATTTTGCTTTTAAAACAGAATTTTCAACAAAAGTTTTACCAGTTTCCTCTGGCTCTTCTATATCAAAATCATTCAAAGACAAAACTTCAATATCAAACTTGTTTAATATCTCTTGCATTTCTCTTATTTTTCCTTGATTTTTTGTTGCCAATAAAATTTGCTTAATCATTATAAACTCCTATTGTATTGGTGTAAAAGTTAAACCATCAAATATTCTAAAAAACATATTTTTATCCTCTTTTTTATCAATATTATTTAAAATATCAACATTAACATTATTATGTAAAGTTTTTACATTATCTCTTTTTGTAAGATTAAAATTAATTATATTATCCTTATTATCAAAATATACTATTAGTATAGTTTCTTTATCTATTTTTGGTTTTAAAAATCTCAAATTTTTTGTTGTATATGAATAATATAACCAAGTATTTTCACTTAATTCCAATGACGGCAAACCTATATTATCAATTAAATCCTGTTTAGTAAAATTATATACATCAAAATTATTAACTTTATTTTTATCAATAAAATAATAACCCCTTTCCACTGTTGCGCATGAAATACAACAAAATAAAACAAAAATTAAAGATATTTTTTTGAACATATTTAAAAATAATATTGCTATCTTTATGTTATAACTTTGTTGCATGTTGTCAAGAAAATTGTTAATTTTTTGTTGCTTTTGTTATATATTCAAGATATTTTAATAATTTATTATAAATTAATCTTTTTGTGTAATTCTCCATAAACTCATAGTCGGGGGTGCCTTGCAGTGTTGTAGGAAGAAGAATGATTTGTTTTTTTATTCTGCTTTGAGAAAATTTATAACCATAATTATATTTTTTATTAACTGCACTATCTATTGCTTGCTTTATAAATAAACCACAAAAATAATTCATTTTTTTACCATTTTTAAAAAATATCTTTTCTACATGATCAGTAGCAATAAAATAATAATTTTGATATGACGTAAAACCAACAGTTGCGCTATCTACTGTTATTACACCGCCATTTTCTGTATATGTATTTTTATAAAAATCATCTAAACCATTGTTTGTTGCGGAACAAGTTATTCTTGGTATATTACCACCTTTTATTAAAACACTTGGATGTGTTGTTATAGTTCCGCTAACATTAAACAACTCCTCAATCCTAAACTCTCTCCATTCTCTATCATTTAAAACACACACCCCTCCCACAACAGTTTTTAAATCTTCCATTTTTTCTTTCACATATTCTATATATTTTTGTCTTTTTTTACTCATTAATTCTTTTATATAATCTTCCATAAACTCATAGTCTGGTGTGCCTTGTGGGGTTGTGGGGAGGAGGATTTTTTCGTATCCGATCTACTACCAGTTAGACCCATACCATAACCAAATCCACAATCAAAAATGCTTTTATTTAAACAAGACACTATAAATAATAAAGAATATTTAGATAAATTATTACTTACATAATAATACATTTTATTTCCAGTTAAATAATCATATGGCTGATAAAAATAAGTAGCATTTTCAGCACCAAAACATATAGTATTTTTTATATTTTTTTTAAAATATTTTTCTTTTTTAACTAAACAAAATAATCCATTATTCATATTTGTTCTTGTTATATATGGAATTGAATTTTTTATATCATTTGTTTCTTCTAAATCGCTAAAATGATATGCTTTAGCATTAATACTATTACCAAAAATATTAATAATCCTAAACTCACCCCACTCCCTATCACTCAACCTCATTTTCACCCTCCACATTTTCCATATCTTCACCAGTAAATAAATACTCTCTACCTTGCATAATCATTGAAAATTCAAAACTTAAATAATCATTTACAGTTTTTTCAAAATCTTCATCTGTTGGCACTTCATCGTTAAAATAATAAAAACTATGCAACCATTCGTCCGCACTTTCTATTGTAGTTTTTACGCAAAACTTTGTTGTATCTTCTGCTCTATCAAACCATACATCCAACAAATGTTGCTTTTTATCTTTTGCATTATCAGTTTCAACTAATCCAATATGTGGTTTTACTACAAAACCATCATTTTGAAAATTAATAAATTTACAAATTTTATTTTCTGGATGTGGCTTGCCTGCTGTAAATACTGCTATACAAGTCATTGTTCCAACACCGTAAAACGTATCTTTATTTAATGTAATAACCCCTTCTAATGTATGATGTTTTAAAATATTATCTTTTATATTTTGTTCATCTTTTGTTTTTCCAGTCATTGAAGATTGTGGAACAATTACAACGCACCTTGCACCTTTTGTTAATGAATTAAGTAAATGTTCTATAAAGGCAATTTCATATAAATCTGGATTTTTCTTTGAACCTTGACTGTATGGCGGATTCATAAAACCAACAGTGCAACCTTTTTCTTGTAATAATTTTGGATTTTGAAGTAAAAAATCTTCATTTTTTAAATTACTTTTTCCGTCGCCTCGTAAAATCATATTTGTAGTTGCTATGGCAAACATATATGGTTGTAATTCAAAACCGTGCAGTTGATCTTTTTTTATCTGTTTAATGACATTTTCATCTTCCGCTTGTTTAAACATATTATGCATTGCAGAAATTAAAAACGCTCCGGTTCCGCAACAAGGGTCTAAAACTACATCATCGCTTTTTAAATCCACTAAATCGCAAAATAATTGTGTTATATGTTTTGGTGTTAAAACTATACCAAGGGTTTGACCATCACCACCACTATAACTCATAAATTCGCCATAAAATCTACCTATATAATCTTCTGCTGAATTATTATATTTTATGGATTTAAAAATATTTTCATATAAAAATTCGGTAAAGTGTTTTAATGGTGTTTTAGCAAGTGTTTTATTTATTTCATTTATTTTTGTTGTATCTCTTATAATTGAAAATTGTGATAATATTTTATCTCTTTTTACGTCTGGTGCAACTCTAACTCTTTTTAAATTTGATTCTATGGCTTCATATATTTTTTGACCGTCAGTTTTAAATTTATCACCGGTTAAATTGTTAATTGAAAAATTACCATTTTCTATTTCATCTAATGCCAATAATATGCCTGATACAACAAGTGGTTTGTCTGTATCTTTCAAATTACCATAGTTTCTTAAATCTTCGTGTAATGTTTGAGCGTGTTTTAAAATTGTTTCTGTGTCTTTTTCAACATCGGTATTCACTTTTAAAATTTCTTTGGTGTAATAGTCTATTATGTTATCTTCGTTAAAGTTTATGAATGATTCGACGTCTTGTAGTATTGTATATTCGCATTTTTCGTCAACAAAAATTGGCGTAATTCTGTGTCTTTTTTCATCTCCTGATATGCCAAAAGCAATAATTTTTGTATAACTTGTATTTTTTGCTAAATGTCTTGCATAAAATAAGGCGCCATTTACAGCATAATTGATAACATCATTTGGTTCTGTTGAAATAACATTGTTATTAAGTTTAATGTGTTTTGATAAATCTGCTTTGTCTTCAATTACTATTAAAAACTTGTAATCCCCCCCCCCAACAACTCCTACATATTCTGGAAAACCGACATTTCCACTGCCTTTTTTGGATGCAGTTTTTAAGGCGTCGTTTATTTCTTTTATAGATGATCCTTGTGGTTCTAAGTTTAAATTTGCTTGTTGTAATAGATTATAAACCCATAAATCAGTTTTTGCTTCTTTTTTAACCATATATCACTAATAATACCAATTAGTTTATATTATGGAATAATTATTTTTATTTTCAATAGATTTATAATATTTAAATATTCTCATAAAACTTTATAATTTTTCTATTTGTTTTTATCTTATTTATATCAAAAGTTTTTATAAATAAACCGCTTATATCTCTAACTCTCGACAAAGCAACATAAACTTGACCTTCTGCAAAAACATTTTTTAAATCACATTCTGCTTTGTCTAATGTCATTCCTTGTGATTTATGTATTGTTATAGCCCAAGACAAAGCAAGTGGAATTTGCATCATACTTGCTAAAACCTCAACCTCACCAAATTCGTGATTAAATACTGAAATTTCCCAAGTTTCTGGTCCAACAGTTACGCATTTTCCATTTTCAAATTCCACAATTGGATAATGTTTTTTTGGTGAAAAATCAACAACTATACCACTTGAACCATTTATTATACCATCTTTTTGAAAAGTATTTTTTAACATCATAACTTGTGAACCAATTTTTAAGGTCAATATTTCTCTGGCAATACAATTTTTCTTTAAAATTTCAATTTTATCTATCATTCCATCATATTCTGCTCTATAAACATATTCTTTTGAAAGTAAATTATTTAATTTCTCATTATTTACTTTTTCTACGATAGCATTGTGTGTTGATAGTATTGTTGGTTTTATTGCTCCATATTCTTGTATATTGTATCTGCTTTTTAATAACTGTATGTCATTTTTACTTACATTTCCATATCTTATATGATCCAACAAATCCACAAATACTTTATCCTGTTGTCTAAAAATTTCTTGTAATATAATAGTTTTAATATTTGCTTCAATCCAAACTTCACTTTCAAAACAAAAATTATTGCTATCTACTGGTGGTAATTGAAAAAAATCTCCAAAAAATATTAATTGTATTCCACCAAATGGCAAATCTTTATCTCTAATTAGTCTTAATAATTTGTCAATTTTTTCAAATGTTTCCATTGATAACATTGATATTTCATCTATTGCCAATATTTCTGTTGCTTGTAGTCTTTTTCTTGTGTTTGTTCCTTTTGCGGTTAATATTTTTTGTGCTATTTTTTCAACTGGGACATCTTCAATTCCAATTCCAGCCCAAGAATGTAAAGTTATTCCGCCTATGTTTACTGAGGCAATGCCAGTTGTTGCTGTTATATGAAAATTTTTATATTTTAAGGCTTCTTTTAAAAAACTTAATAAATAAGATTTTCCAGTTCCAGCAGAACCAGTTATAAACACATTGTGTCCTTGTAATATTGTATCTACTGCCAATTGTTGTGATTGTGATAAATATGAATACATTACTATTTTCTGTTTTTATATAATCTTGGGTTTTTAAAAATAAATAAATTTTTATCCAATTCTTTGTTTAATTGTGTATTAAATAATGTTATTGTTATATTCTGCCCGTTTTCATCTTGAAAATTTATTTCCTGTAAATTTGTTATATTTTTATCAAAAGTATAATTTATATTAAATTTATTTTTATCAATTATACTTATTGTGTAAATAGTTATTTTATTGTCTTCTTTGTTTATTTTTATGATTTCTGCATTAATACTTTCTAAGTTGCTTTTTTCATTAAATAAAAATGATATTGGTAATGATTTTGTTGTAAAAGTTGATATTTCGTCAAGGTCTTTGTCGTAATATGTTGTTATATTATTGTTTGTTATTAATAATGTATTAAATGGATGTGTGTATTCAAATCTTAGTTTTTTGGGTTTTTGTATGTATAATTTGCCTTCGGCCATTTTTCCACTGTTGTCATCATATTGGTAAAAATTGCTTTGTAAAGTTTGTAAATTGTTGAAATATGTATTTGCTTTATTTATAATTTTTTGTTCTTCTGATGTTAATTTATTGACACTTTCGTTGTAAGATGCAAAAGTATTATTTATAAATAGTAAAAATAGTATTATTGCTGTTTTCATTTTTTTTAAAAAATATTACTGGTGTAATTGTATAATTTGTTATTAAGTTTGCAATTGTTATTTTTGGAATAATTATGATTTTTTGTTGACAATTGGCAACAATTATGGTATAATGTGTTAAATTATTATTAAAAAATAAGGAATTATGGAAAGAAAACAAGCAACCATACCGAGTTTTACTCAAGCTACAACATATTTTAAAAATCATGGAAAAATGTTAAATGACAGTGATGTATCTGCATTAAAATTTTTTTCGGAAACAGAAATAGAAAACAGTACTAAATTTACATTAAAAGGTGTTGTTGGTAATCATAAAATATATTATAATAAAGAAACTGGTAAATGTTTTACAATATTAGATCCAATATCAAGACAAAATACAAAAGAAGCATTTACTGATATAGTATTTCAATTAAAAAATGCTGCTAAAAATAATCCTTTATTACGGAATGAAAATATATGCATATATGCTCCGGCATGTAGTGGTAGTTTAGATAGACCAGCTCATTGGGTAAATTGTTTTGCTACATTTAAAACAAATGAACCGAGTGCAAAAGTTGTAGTTGAAGTGGACGATTCGTTGAAACAAAAAAATTCAACAACCAAGAAAAAAAGACAACAAGATGGATGGTCTTGTGGTATTCATACAATGGAAGCAATATATGGTAGAGTGTATAATGATTTTTCTTATGAAAGTATAAAGTCTTTGAGTTTTGATACTATAATAATGGAGCAAAATATAGATGATAAACTTAATAGTTTAGTGGAAATGGGTTTTGTAACTCAAGAAGAAAAAGAATTATTAATTCAAAATTCTTCTAAAAATTTAAGTACTCTGGACTCCTTTTTAGACTCTCTATTAGGATTAAAAACAAGAGAAACGATTACCTTAGAAAATAGAATTAATGGTTATTTAAGTCAGATCAATGAATTAGATTCAAATAATTCAGAAAAGCAAAGGGAATATATAAATCAAATAATACAAAGAATAAATACAACACGAATACAACAAAAATTTGAACAAAAAAAACCAAAAAGTTCAATATTACAACAAGTAGAAACACAAAAAGATCAACCAGAAACAGAATATTCAATACAACAAAGTATGGAATTAATTGATAATTTCTTAGTAATTAATTATATAAATAAAAAACAACATAATGCATTAAAATTATTCCTTCAGAACAAAATAGTTAATGCTGATATATTTATAAAACAAATTGTTTCCTATTTTATTGATGGCATAACTGAATCTAAATTAAAACAAGAAATTAATAAAATAATAAATGATCAACTAATTCAACAACAAGAAACAGAAAAGAAAGTACAACAAAAATTAAAATTACAACCAACACCCAAGCAATCAACAAAACCCAAAAGTTTAGTGTTACAACCAACAGAAAAAGAAGAAAAAGAAGAAAAAAAAGTAGAAAGCGACGAGTATATATATGAATACGAAGAAGAATATGAAGAAGAATATGAAGAAGAATATGAAGAAAAAGAAAATCAAACAGATTCTTTAAGAAAACTTTATAATAGTTTAGTATCTGCTGGTTACAACATAGAACCGTTACATAGTTATATATCCGAAAAATTAAAACAAGAACAGCAAACAACAGGAGAAACAGTAATTTTTGAAAAAATAATAGACACAATTAATACATTAAATAGTTTAATAGAAGCTGAATATGAAATTGAAGGCGACCCACTTGAAATATTTAAAAATTTTTCTGGATTAGAATAAAAACAACATTACAAACAACCAATACCTTTCAATTTACTAAATATTGAAAGGTATTTAATTTTATAAACAAATCAAAAATATTCATTGCAATACGCCATTATTATATATTAACTTTTATTCAAAAATACATTAATATCTGATATTAACATATAGTTATATTACTTATTAATACAGCCATTATTTTATAACCATTAATCAATATTACAATAAACAATAATAATATATAATACAACCAAACAACAATTATTTACGAAATTCTATTAAGATTTCCACAATAATCAACCACAATGTAAGTATAGTGGGTATTATTAAAATAAAACAGCAAGTTTATTGGCAACACAAATTGCTTTAAATATTAACAATACAAAACATAATAGGTATCGTTTAAATAAACCAACACTTACATAAAATACATAACTAACAACAATTTCAAAAACAACATTATTAAAAGACACCAACAACACTTTCAAAATCACTTACATTGCAATAGTCCATTCTCCACAACATCACTCAATCTCTCCATCAACTCACACCTCAACCCATCACAATTTCCACCAACAACATCCAAAAATTCCACAAAATTACACTCAAAATCAACATACTTTTCACCATTTTTCCACAAAACACCATCAATAAATTCATATTCAAAAAATTCATTATCAACACCAAGTGCCTTTACTGGATTTTTCACAAACATTTTATACAAATTTTTATTTATAAAATCTTGCACATCATCTATTTTTAAATTATTCTTTTTCAAACCACCTTCAAATAAATCTTGCATAATCTCATTTTGTTTAATCTTTTCCAATTCTTTCTCAATATTTATATTTCGTAAAAACTCAAAACTTTGCAATAAGTGTATAGCAGACCCAGCAAGAGTTTTATAACCACCTTTACCACTTACATACATTTCATAAATTTTATTTACATCTTTTTCACAAAAATCCTTATTTTTAGAAAAATCAGTCCAGAAAAAGCAGGGCAATTCTCCTTCTTTTTGCTCCACAACTGCAATATTTCCACCCATTGTAAATAAATTGTTATTTTCATCAATTTTACAACAGGACGGGCTTGCGCCATCAGAAACTACACAAATATTATTACTATAATTTAACAACATTGGCAACAATTCACCTTTATTTGTATGTTGTCCATCTGCGATCATACCAAAATAACCAGAGAAACCATTATTCACAACATAATTTGGAATACCACAAGCACCATTTACAAAATGCCCACCTAACATTGCATTATGAAAATGTGTCAACATTTTAATCTTATTTTGCTCCAATTTATCTTGTAATTCTTTAAAATCTTTTTCAGTAATTTTTGTATGTCCTGCTGATATTGTAATATTTTTAAAATTATCTTTTAACAAATCTAATAAATTTATATCTTCCAACAATTCTGGCGCAAAAGTAAAATATATATTTATATCTTGTAAAGGTTTAATTATTTGAATAAAATTATTTAAATTTTCTTTATTTAATTTTTTTAAATACTTTTCTGGATGAGTTCCTTTATTTGTAATAAATGGACCTTCAAAATGCACACCGAATAGTTTTGGTAAAATTACAGTATTTCCATTTATTACATACTTTTTATTACTTAATGCAATTCTTTGCAAAATAATATCAATAAATTTTTGCAATTTTTCATTACTATCAGTAATAAATGTGGGAATTATAAAACTTTTTCCATACTTCAAATAATTTAGTTCAATTTTTAAAAATTCATCAATAGTGTTTATATCATTAAATAACAGGCCTGACCCACCATTAACTTGAATATCTAAAAAAATACTACTATTTTTCAGTTCCATCTCTCAAAATTCCACCATAATTTTTATTGACAAAATCTATTATATCGGCACTAATTTTGTCAATTTCTTCCTTATTTAAATTATCAAATTTCGGTTGAATTTTTACACTAAAAGCAACTGATTTTTTACCTTGCATTTTTTCATCTGTATAAATATCAAATAAATTAATATCCGTTATCAATTCTTTATTTATATTGTATATATTTTTTATGATATCTCCAACTGCAATATCGTTATTTAAAATAAAAGCAAAATCTCTATCTATTGCTTGTAAATCATTTGACTTAAAAGCAGTTCTAACCTTATCTTCTAAAATTATTTTCTTTGGTAAATTATTAATCATTAATTCACAAACAAAAATTCTATCTTTTAATTCAAAAGCAGTATTTATATTTGGGTGTAATTCACCAAAATATCCAATTAACATTTTACCAATATATAAAGCACCACTTCTATTTGGATGATAATATTTTGGAACATTTCTGTCTATATTTAATTTTTCGCCATTTATTCCAAATACTTCTAAAACATCAAATAAATCTTTTTTAATATCAAATACTTCAAAACTTTGCGGTTTATTATTATAAATACTTTTTACTTCTTTTTTACCATATCTTACACAAGCCAAAATATCATTTTCACAATCTATTTGACATTTATTGAATGTTCTACCTATCTCAAAAAAAGATAAATCTCCAAAACCTCTATTTATATTTTTCTTAATTATATTCAAGACATTCGGTATCATATTTTGTCTCATATGCGATAAATCTGCAACAATAGGATTCATTAAATCCAGTTCGTCATTTATATCACTAAAATGTGCATCATCTTTTTTATTTAAAAAAGCATAACTTATTAATTCAACAAAACCATTTTTAACAAGCACTTGTCTTGCTTGGTGTAATTTATTTTCAAGATTTTTAACAAATAAATTTCCATCTTTTTCAAATACATCTGTATTTACAAAATCTCTATCTTGTAAATTATTATAACCATAAATTCTAATTATATCATCAATAATATCTTCTTTAACTAAAATATTATTCTTATAATATGGTGCAGTAATTGTTAAAATATCACCATTTTCTTTTACTGTATAATCAAAATTACTCAATATTGCTAATATATCTTTTTTATCTATTTCTATTCCCAATAATTTATGAATATAATTCATATCTAATTCAAAAGTTCTTGTTATACTTTGTTTATAATTTTCATTTTCATATTTACTAATTTTACTTGCTTCGCCACCACATATTTCTTGTATTAATTTTGTTGCATAATTTAATACAAATTCAGTAATTTCATAATCTACACCTCTTTCAAATCTATATCTCGAATCGGTTTGAACATTTAATAATCTACCGGTTCTTGCAGTATTTATTGCGTCAAAAACAGCAACTTCTAAAACTACATTTTTTGTCCCTAATTCACTACAACTATCTTTAGCACCTATAACACCCCCAAGGCAAAGACTTTTTTTATTATCTTTAATTAAAGTCATACCTTTACTTAAAGTATGTTTTTTATCAAATAAATCTATAAATTCCTCACCATTTTCTGCTGGTGCTACAATCATATTTCCTTCTATTTTATCAGCATCATAACAATGTAAAGGTCTACCAAAACACATCATAACATAATTAGTTATATCCACCAAAGCGTTTTTTGGGTTCATATCTATTGCTTGTAATCTCTCTTTTAACCATTTTGGAGACTCACAATTTTGTAAATTATTTATTTCTCTAATATAAAAAACTGGACAATTTACATCTTCAACTGTAAGTTTTACTTTATTATTTTCTTTTTCGTTAATATTTACATTATATTCTTTATAATGTTTTAATTTACCCATACCAGCACAAGCAAGATCTCTTGCAATACCATAAACACTTAAACAATCACCCTTATTTGGTGTTATTGATATATTTATAATTTGATCTTTTATATTTAGAATATCTGCAATATTTGTTCCAATTTCCACATCATTTGATATTTCCATAATTCCTTCATGTTCTTCGCCAAGTCCAAGTTCTTTTATAGAACAAAGCATTCCATTGCTCTCAATACCCCTAATTTTTGTTCTTTTTAATTCAAGTCCATTTGGTAATTTTGAACCAACTGGTGCTAAAATAGTTTTTAAACCCTTTCTTGCATTTGGAGCGCCACAAACTATATTTAAAGGTTCTTTATCTTTACTATATCTAACTTTACAAATATGTAAATGATCCGAATCTGGGTGATTTTCACATTCTTCTATAAGAACACAATTAAAATCTTGTAATTCTTTTGATTTGTCAATAACTTCTTCTACTTCTAAACCAATTTCATTCATTCTATTTGCAATTTCTTCAATTGTTTTATTTGTTTCTAAAAATTCTTTTAACCAAGAAAATGTGAATTTCATTTTAAATATTTGTTTAATTAATAATTATCTTAAAAATACTATAAAAACTTAATAAGTCAAATATTTTATATGCGTTTATTTTAATAAAATAATCAAACAAATGTAATTAATGATTTTTAAAATAATCAATGATATAATTTATTGACGAAGTAAAAAAAGCAATAGCACCAGTAAAATATGCTAATCTTTTGTTTATATTTTTATTTTCATCTTCTAATTCCTCAATGCGTTTTATCATTCCTTTTTTACCATTCCCATATATATCGTGATGTTGCCTTGTTATTTCAATACTAACATTATTTATTGCCGACTTTATTTCTTTTATATCTTCTATCGCTTCACTTAATCTATTTAACATTGTTGTTTTTAATATTGTTGTTTTTAATATTGTTGTTGCCATTTTTTAATATGGAAGCATAAAAACTAAATAATAATATTTATTGATATTAAAAAATATTTTTGTATTATTTCCTTTGAAAATTATAAATAATGCCCCAATGGCGAAACTGGTAGACGCATTAGTTTCAGGTGCTAATAACCTATGGTTGTGGAGGTTCGAGTCCTCTTTGGGGCACCAGAATCTTATTTTTGTGTAAAGTTTATTTTTAAAATATCAATTATCCTTATTGTATATACAGCATTACCTAATCAAGGTTACTTTAAAATGTTAAATTAATATTTGTCTCTAAAATAGATTATATTTTTTTACTTTAATATATTTAAACACTCAATCATTGCTTTTCTCCAATGTCTAATTTCCACATCAAAATCTTTCTTAATCTTACCCTTATTTAACACAGAAAAACTTGGACGAACTGCAAGAGTTGGATAATCCTTACTTTCAATAGGTTTTACCCTACAAGTCAAATTTGCTTCTTTCATAATTTCAACCGCAAAATCATACCAGCTACAAACTCCCTCATTTGAAAAATGATAAATCTCTTTCGTATTTTCATATTTTCCACTTTGTAAGATTTTAAATATAACCTCTGCTAAATCTATAGCATAAGTAGGAGTTCCTACTTGATCAAAAACAACATTTAAACTCTCTTTTTCTTTACCGAGTCTTAACATTGTTTTTAAAAAATTATTACCAAATTGTGAATATAACCAAGCAGTTCTTATAATGATTGCAGATTTTGAATATTTTAAAACTTCTTTTTCACCTTCTAATTTAGTTTTCCCATATACAGACATTGGATCTGTTGTGTCGGTTTCTACATAAGGAACATTATTTTTTCCATTAAACACATAATCAGTTGAAATATGTATCAAAGGTATATTTGTTTTTGCTAAATTTCTAACGCCAGCAACATTAATTTTTGTAGCAAGTTCAACATCATTTTCTGCTTTATCAACCGCAGTATAAGCGGAACAATTAATGATACACTTAAAATTATTATTTTTTACAAATTCTTTAACTGCATTTTCATCAGTTATATCTAATTCTTCTTTATCTGTATAAATTGCAGTATCTTTTAAAAATAATCTTATACAATTTCCCAATTGACCATTTGCCCCAACAACCAAATACATAATTAATCCATTTTATTAATAAACTCTCTAAATGTCATATTATTTTTATCTTTTTCAGAAACAATTGCCTTATTTTTATCAATTTTCCAATCTATATTTAAATCAATATCATTCCACAATACAGCACGTTCACTTTCTTTATTGTAAAAATTATCGCATTTATAGCAAAAAATTGCAGTTTCTGATAAAACTGAAAAACCATGCAAAAATCCCCTTGGAATCATTAGTTGTAATTTATTTTCATCACTTAATTCTATTGAAAAATATTTACCGAATGTTTTTGAGTCTTTCCTAATATCTACAACAACATCTAACACTTTACCTTGTTGTGCCCTAACTAATTTTGCTTGTGCAAATTCACCAATTTGAGAATGTAAACCTCTAATTGTCCCAAAATTTGATTTAGATTCATTATCTTGCACAAAATTATTTGTAATACCTAAATCTTTATATTTATTTACATTATATGTTTCGTAAAAATAACCCCTATTGTCAGTAAATACAACAGGTTTAACTACAACAAGTCCTTCAAATTCAGTTTTTATTATTTCCATAATTTTTATTTGTAATTTATAACTTTTTGTAAATATTTTTTATAATCAATGCCATCTTTTAATTTATCAACTAAGGCGATAAGTTGCTCTTTCGTGATAAAACCTTGATTATAAGCTTCCTCCTCTAAACAAGCAATTTTTATACCTTGTCTTTTTTCAACCATTTCAACGTAATTTGATGCGGAAAGTAGAGTATCTGGTAATCCAGCATCAAGCCAAGCAGTTCCCCTACTTAAAACTTCAACATTTAATCTACCTTCTTCTAAATATAATTTATTTATATCTGTAATTTCTAATTCTCCTCTTGCTGATGGTTTTAAACTTTTTGCCTTTTCAACAACATCTTTTGTATAAAAATACAACCCTACAACAGCATAATTTGATTTTGGCTGTTTTGGTTTTTCTTCTATTGATAAAACCTTATTGTTTTCATCAAATTCAACAACTCCATATCTCTCTGGATCAGAAACTCTATACCCAAACACTGTGCTAACATCATTATTCATTTTATATCTTATATCTTTAATAAGTCCATCGTTCATATAAAAAATATTATCACCAAGTATTAAACAAACATTACTATCTTCAACAAAATCTGCACCCAATAAAAATGCTTCTGCAATACCATTTGGCTTATCTTGAACTTTATATTGTAGATGTATACCAAATTTTTCACCATTTCCCAAATATTTTTCAATATTTGGTGTATCTTGAGGAGTAGAAATTATTAAAATATCTTTTATACCAAACGACATTAAAGTTGCCAATGGATAACATATCATTGGTTTATCATATACTGGCAACAATTGTTTTGAAATAACTTGTGTTAAAGGATATAATCTACTACCAGAACCACCAGCTAAAAGTATTCCTTTCATTTAATTTCTTTATGTTTTATTGATAAAATAGTTAAACAATTAAATAATTTATATTCTTTTACATTGTATCTTTCTGTTATTTTTAAAAATGGAATTATTTTAAACAACTTAATATATTTTGTTGTTCCAAGTATGTTGTTGGATAATTCTAATAAATCTGGCAATTCTTTTTTAATTATTTTATTTATAAAATATGTTCTATTTAGCATTTTTGTATTTTGTTTAATAGATTCATTATTGCCATGAACTCTATATTTAAATAGTATTTCTGGTATATTTGCAAATTTTGTAAGTTTTATTAATCTAATCCACAAACAATAATCTTCTGCTGGCGAAAAATCTGCTTCATATTTTAAATTATTTCTAGTTAAAACTGATTTTCGTATCATAGATGCTGGATGAAGTAAAGCACAATTTTGCATTAAATTTACTTTAATATCAAAATCATTTGTTGGATATTTAACAATTTTTGTTTTTGGGAACTCTTCATACCAAGAAGCAACAACTCCAACATCTAAATTTTTATCTAAAAATTCAACTTGTTTCTCAAATCTATTTGGTAAAGAAATATCATCATGATCCATTACTGCTAAATACTCACCTTGTGATAAATCAATTAATCTGTTCCTTGTTCCGCTAATACCTAAATTTTTTTCATTTATAAAATACTTTATTCTATTATCTTTTTGTTGATATTCTAAAACTATTTTCTCAACATTTTCATCTGTAGAACAATCATTTACTATTAAAAACTCAAAATCTGTAAATGTTTGACTTAATATACTCTCTATTGTTTGTTTCAATATATTACCATCTGTATTATACACTGGCATCAAAACCGAAACTTTTGCCACCATTATAATTATTAACCACTATTTTTAACTATTATGACATATAATAATAATTAAATATTTATTTTCAAGAATAATTACTAACAATTTTTATATATAATTATTAATAATATCTTGAAAAAAAAACATATTGTTTTAAAATCAAATCATTACTAACAAAAAATATAAATAAATTTTATGAAATTACTTGAAGGCAAAAAAGGTCTTATATTAGGTGTTATAAACGATAAATCAATTGCATGGGGAATAGCAAAAGAATTAGCAGAAAACGGTGCAGAAATTGCCCTAACATATTTAGGTGAAGCTGGACAAAAAAGAGTATTACCATTAGCAGAAAAATTAGGTTCAAAAATAGTTTTAGATTGTGATGTTTCAAATGATGATGATATGGATAAAGTATTTAAAGAATTAGAAGAAAAATGGGGAAAATTAGACTTTTTAGTTCACTCAGTTGCTTTTTCTGATAAAAATGAATTAAGAGGTCATTTTTATGAAACAACAAGAAATAACTTTAAAAATACATTAGATATCTCTGCTTATTCGTTAGTTGCCCTAACAAAAAGAGCAGTTCCATTAATGGAAAAAGCTGGTGGCGGTTCAATTTTGGCAATGACATATTATGGTGCTGAAAAGGTTATTCCACACTACAATGTTATGGGTGTAGCAAAAGCGACATTAGAGGCCTGTGTTAGATATTTAGCAGTAGATTTGGGTCCTAAAAATATAAGAGTAAATGCAATTTCATCTGGTCCAATTAAAACATTGGCAGCATCTGGAATTAGTGGCTTTAATTATATGTTAAAATATAGTGAATTAAATACTCCTTTGAGAAGAAATGTAACCCCAGAAGATAATGGAAAAGCCGCATTATATTTAATTAGTGAGTTGTCAAGTGGTGTAAGTGGCGAAGTTTTACATGTTGATGGTGGTTATCATGTAGTTGGTATGAAAGATCCATTTATTGAAAATATAGAAGTTCCAGAAGGTTATACTGGGGACTAATTGATAAAAAAAATTGATAAAAACATCTAATTGCACTTGTAATTGGGTGTTTTTTGTTTTAACAGTTATTATTTTATTATATTTACTTTATTCATCCTATATAGTTCTTATTATCAAATTAATTATAAAATAATATACCTACAATATAATAAAAAATACAAACCCATACAACCTAACATACTGTTATTTTTCAATATTACAGTTATGTTTATAAAATCAATTACTTACCTTTTAACACACAATATACCCAACATATATAAAAACCAAACAATTATTGTATTTGTTTATAAATTAAATATTTATTATTTTATGTAAGTTTTTCCATATATAACAACAACTTATTTAAATCACCACATCACATTTAACCATATCACTCAATTTTCTCACCATCACCATTTAGCAACAACCCACCATCTTCACCACCATCAACCATCAGTTGTTTTTTTGTATTAACACCATAATTTTTCAACTCCTCGGCCATTTTATACACATTACCATTTCCAGTATACAATTTTTTATATGCCTCATTATAATATTTGTGTGCTTTATCAAGAGTTTCATCAATCTTATTCATATCATCCTGAAAACCAACCAATTTATCATAAATCTTACCGCCAAGTTCAGCAATTTTTGCAGTATTTTTATTTTGTTTTTCAATGCTCCAAATATGCTCTATAATTTTTAACACTGGCATCAAAGATGACGGTGTTGCTATCGCAACCTTATTTTTATTTGCAAACTCAAAAATATCGCTATTACTATTTTTACTACAATCAATAGCATCAATATAAGCCCTTTCTAATGGCACAAACATAAACACATAATCCAAAGATTTAAGATCTGGATATTTTGCTTTTAAATCTTTTTGATATTCTTTATCCCCTAACTCTTTTATATGATTTTTTAAATCATCCATATATTTTTTTAAATATAATTCTTTATCTTTTTGCTCCATTGCTTTTGTATATTCAATATAATTATTCAAAGAAACTTTTGAATCAATTATAACCTTTCTATCATCCGGCAAATGTATAATAAAATCCGGCCTATGTGTTACACCATCTTCACTTACATGTGTTTCTTGTTTTGTATAATCAATACCTTCTTGTAAATTTGTAATTTCAAGTAATCTTTCAAGTTGAATTTCGCCCCAATTACCCTGTGCTTTTTTATCGCCTTTTAAAGCATTAGTTAAATCTTGTGCTTCTTTTTGTAGATTTTGACTATTTGTATTCAATAATTCAATGTGTTTTTCTAAACTTGTTTTATTCTCAATATTTGTTTTATTTATTTGTTCCATTGTATTTTTAAAATCTTTTAATTGTGTCTCAAATGGCTGTAAAGTGATTTTTTGTTGCTCTGTAAACTCTTGTTTTTGCTGTCTTATAACTTCATTTGAAATATTCTTAAAGTTTGCTTCTATACTCTCATTTATTTTTTTATAATATTCGTCCTTTTGTTTTTGTTCTTGTTCTAATTTTTGTTTTAATATTATATTTTCTTGTTGTATATCATTATAATTTGCCTTACTTTGTAATTCTTCTAATAAATTTGTATTTTGATTTTCTAAAACTTTATTATTTGCTATTAATGTATTATTTCTCTGTTTTACCTCTTCCAATCCACTTTTTAAATTCTTATTTTCTTCTTGCAACCTATTAATATTTATATCTTTTTCCTCCAAAATACCTTTTAGTTTTCCTCTTTCTTCTAATAAATCATTTTTTTCTTTTTTAAGATTTTCATAATCCTTATTATTTATACCAATATTTACATTATTCTGTTTATTTTTTACAAACAAAACAACATTTATCAATACTGACAAAACCAAAGCAACACACAATTCAACCAACATTTATTCTCCTCTTAATTCTTTTATTCCCAACCTTGCCAATTCATCAGCTCTTTCATTTAATTCATTATTATTATGCCCCTTAACCCAAAACCACTCAATATTATGCTTTGAAGTCAAAACATCCAACTTTTCCCATAAATCCCTATTTAAAACTTCTTGTTTTTTAGAATTTTTCCAATTATTCTTCTTCCAACCAAAAAGCCACTCAGTAATACCTTTTTTAACATATTGACTATCTGTATAAATCTCAATATCACAATTTTCTTTTTTTAATGCAGACAATGCCTCTATAACCGCCATTAATTCCATTTTATTATTTGTTGTATATTTATCTCCGCCATAAATTTCTTTTCTGTGGTCTTGATACAATAAAATAGCACCCCAACCACCAATGCCAGGATTTCCAGAACAGGCACCGTCTGTATATATTGTAATTTTTGACATAATTTATCATAATTAACATAAAATAATTGTATTGCGATTTTTTTGTTTTTCAATAATTTTCAATTTATTATTTTATTAACTTTAATATTGAAAATAAAAATGATAAAATTATCATATTAAAAGTATATAAAATAAATAAACCAAGTGAAAGAAACTGACACAATTAATTTTAAAACATTTAGTAATTTTGAAGAAGTTCCATATTTAAACAGTGATGGAGATATTATTCAAGATATAGTTAAAGAAATTGAAAAACAAACAGAAGATTTGCAAAATGAATTTATTTCACAAGATAATAGTAATGTTGTTAGTATAGATTTTAGTAAAAATAATGATAATAAATAATATAGAAATTACAGGAATATCTAATGACTACAAAGGTATTTGTGAAATAAAAAACAAAAAGTGCTTTGTAGACGATGGTATTATTGGAGATATTGTAAATATAGAAATATATAAAGAAACATCAAAATTTTACTGTGCAAAAATTATAAAAATTATAAAAAAATCAGCTTTTAGAGAAGAAAATGTAAATTGTGAGTTTTTTAAAAAATGTGGAGGTTGTTTATTACAACATTTAAAATATGACTATTATTGCAATTTAAAAAAAGATAATTTTTATAAAGATTTTTTAAGAACTGGTTTTAATTTTGATAAAGAAAATATTAATTTCTATACTGTTGGTTGTGGAAAAAGAAGAAGAATAAACTTAAAATACAATAATGGTATTTATGGTTTTTTTGGTAAAAGTAATAATAATGTTACAGAAATCAATAAATGTATAAATGTAAATAATAGTATTAATGAAATAATTAAATTATTTAATGGGTTAAAATTTACAAATCTTAATTCTGTTGATATTTTTGAAGGTTATAATGGAATTGCTATAAACTTAATTTTTAATAAAGAACCAAATATAAATGAGTTTAAAAAATTAGATGTCTTTAAAGATAAAGTTTGTTATATTAATTATACTTATCTTGATAAAAATGCCTTTATTCCAATTATACAAAATAATATTTTAACTTTAAAACTTGATGATTATATTATTAACTTGCCAAATAGTTTTTTTATGCAAGCAACTTTAGAAAGTCAAAATTATATGATAAATATTATTAAAAATGAAATTAAAAATTGTAATAAAGTTGCCGATTTATATTGTGGTATTGGAACATATACTTTCCCAATTAGTAAATTGTGTAAAGTAGATTGTTTTGAGGGTAGTGAATTAATGACAAAATCAATAAAAAACAACATTAATAAATTAAATATAAAAACAATAACTCCTTATCAAAAAGATTTATTTAATCAACCTTTAACAGTAAAAGAATTAAATGATTATGATATAGCTGTTATAAATCCACCAAGAAATGGTGCAGAAAATCAATGTAAATTTTTGGCAAAATCTAATGTAAAAAAAGTAATTTATGTTTCTTGTGATAAAAATTCTTTCTGTAATGATTTAAAATTATTTAAAGATAAGTTTGTAATTAAAAAAATTGAATTGATAGATCAATTTTTTTGGTCGGGACATATTGAGGTGATTTGTGTGTTGGAGGGAGTGTAATTAAAACTGCATATTTCGTATTATACATAATATACAAAAACAAGATTATGAATAACGCAACTATTTCTTCTCTTGTTTAATACTATTAATATTGGTTAAAAAATTTGTTGCGTCTTCCGCTCTTTGAACATTAAATGACAATTGTTGTAATTGATTTTGGATATGCTCCAAACCAATTTCAATTCCTCTGTTTATTTTTTCAAATTCCGTATTATCACACTCGCAAAATAACAGGTCAGCAAGTTCATCATAAAACTGCTCATCTAAAGTAATATTCAGTTCATTTTGAGTACTTGGCTGAGTGTAGTTATTGTTATACATTTATATAAATAATAATTGATGTATTGCACATAATAAAACACTTTTTTTATAGTTCAAGTGTTTATTTTGTTTTAAATTATTTCATTTTTGAATATTAATTTATGTATTTTTTGAATTGTTTGTGGTGGTGACATATTATTTTTAATTTCAGACTCTATTTGTATTTGTTTTAAACTCTTTAATAAAGTTTCTTGGTCTTTTAATCGTTTATTTGCTTTCTTTTTACTTGCTTCATCTAATATTTGTATACGTTCTTTTTCTTCTATTATAAGTTGTTCGCAAATTGATTGTAATTGTTGTATTTTAATATATGAATCATCAAGTAAAGCTGTACATTTATTTATTGTATCTTTATGTTTAATAATTGTTTGTAAATTATTTTGTAATTGTTGTTTACTTATTGACTTCGTTTCATCGTCTGTTCTTATGTTTAATATGATATCATTTATTTCGTCAATATGTTTACTTAAGGTATCTTCTGTTAATGTTTCTGTTTCATATTTCTTAGAAAAGATTGCTGTTAGTATTTTTTTGTGATTTGCTACCGTTGTTTGTATTAATTTCTTAATTTCTTGATTTGTGTTGTTTATATTTTGCATTGCATCTTCACGCTGTTGTTTAATATTATTTAAAAAATTGTTAAGAATATCCCCACTTTGTGCCAAAAGCATAAAATCACCATTAGAATCAGTTTCATTTTGTAAATACATTTTAAAACCAGTCTCATTTATAGTGTGGTCTTGTATTTTGTGATATTTATTCACAATTTGTCTTATAAATTCACAAACATAAGTTCCACAAGTGTATCTGTCTGTTTGTAATCTTGTTTCCATAATATGTATATTTTTATTTTCAAATCTTTCTTTAATTTTATTACAAACATGTAAATTGTTTGAATCATAACTCGGATCGAAATAATAAACTTCATTATTATAGTAAACCAATAAGGAATAATGATTTGGTTGAATTGTAATCTCTTTTTTAATGCCTTTTGTTTTGGTGTCTTCCGCCCCACATTCATGTATTATTTGAAAAAATAGTGGTTTTTTAGATTGAGATTGACATTGTACTTTTTTAAAATCATTGTCAGAAGCTATTTCTATTATTTCATAACCAAATTGTTTTTCCTTTAATTTTAAGCTTTTACTAAGATAAGTATTTATTTTATTATTATCTAACGGTACCTCGCCCATATATAGATGTATATATTAACGTATATATAGTTTATTAAAAGTATTTATATAAATCAATTTTTACATAAAAAATCATATTTATTATATAATATTGGAACAAAATAATTTATATACATCACACAAAATAACGTGGTATATCATAATACCACACCACCCACTTAAAACAACATCTACTTCCTCAACATCAACCTCAAAATTTCCTCATCCGTTTCCCTCATTCCATTCTTTGCCATTTTACACACTGCATCAACCGTATCCTCAATATTTCCCTTAACAAGACCTTCACCATTTTTAAATACATTACCGTTCAAAGCCATGTCACTTGAAATTATACCACAATCAACAGATAGAGCTATTTTTAAAGCACAAGATGATTTTGCACCATCACAAATTATACCACCAGCCGAATTTAGAGCATTGATAATAGTATCTTCTATCTGTTTTTTAGTTCCATCCCTTAAATAAGTTATTCCAGCGCCAACAGTTGCTCCGGCGCTAACTGCACCACAAAAAGCAGACAGTTTACCTATTTGTCTTTTTATCCACAAAGCCAGTAAATTTGCCAAACAAAGTGCCCTATATAATTTTTCTTTTGGTAATTCTAAATACTTCCAATATTGATAAATACCGCACAAAATAGTAATTCCTTGATTTCCACTTCCAGAATTTATAACAACTGGCAAATTACAACCAGACATCCTTGCATCTGAACCAGCAGAAGCATGGGCTTTTACTATTTCTTTTACATTTCCATTAGCATTTTTTAAAATAGTTTTACCAACATTTGCACCATATTTATTTTTTAAACCCTCTTCCGCAATAGTATTATTACATTCTATTTCCATATCAAGTAAATCTTGTAAATCTTTTATATTAAAATTATTCACAAAATCATAAATATTATTAAAAGTTAAAAAATCTGCACTCACATTGTTTTTATTATTTATTTTCTTGTCAAGTTCTACAAGTTTTTTACCATTTTTTTTAACTGAAACAATATTTGTATGAGAATGTAAAATTTCAACTTCAACTTCATCTTTCTCTCCTTTTACAATACAAATTATATGTAAATTATCATCGGATTTTAATTTTTCTACTTTACATATATCCGTTTTTAATAATTCTTTTAATTTTACTATATCTGTTTCTTTTACTTTTTGTAATACTTCCAATCCCAAACTTGAATCACCAGCAATAATTCCTAACATACAAGCGGTATCTATACCCCGCATATCTCCCGTTGTTGGAACAATTACTCCTTTTACATTCTTTACAATATTGTTACTACATTGCACTATAACACTTTTTGGCATTTCACCTAATACCTCTCTTGCTTTTGCTCCACACAAAGCAACTGCAATTGGTTCAGTGCAACCAAGTGCTTTAAGCATTTCTGCTTTTAGTAATAAAGTAAATTGATTTTGATGTGTATTTATCATAAGATGTCGGCTTGTTGACCTAGCCATATATAATAAATTTATAAATAAAAGTCAATACATTTATTATTGGTTGTAAACAACAACATAAACCACAAACCAACAAATTACACAATTACACTATAATAAAAAAGTGTGTATATTTAATTACACAAATACACACACATTAAATATATTAATTAAAAAATTTAGAACTTAAAGTCCCTTTCGCCTTTAATTATTCTATCCAAGTATTGAACTAACAATTTTCTTGTTGTTTCATTTGGAACATTTTTTATTTCTCTTTCCACAACTTTATCACCAACTGCTTTTGTTGCAGGAGAAGCATAATCTTCCAAATATTCTTGTAAAGTCATTATAGCATTTGGATGACAACAGTTTTGTATTTGCTTACTTTTACAAAGTTCCATAAATCTATCACCAGTTCTACCAGCCCTATAACAAGCAGTGCAGAAACTTGGAATATGATCCAACTCCATTAACCATTTAACAATTTCATCAAGCGTTCTATTGTCGCTCAAATCAAATTGTTCTGTATTTTTACTATCTTCTACATCCTCATTAGCATATCCACCAACACTTGTTTTAGAACCGCCACTAATTTGTGAAATACCATAATGTAAAGCCTTTTCTCTAACCTCTTTACTTTCTCTTGTAGAAATAATCATACCAGTATATGGAACAGCAATTCTTACACAAGCAATAATTTTCAAAAATATTTCATCACTTATACCATTTTGGAAAGATGAAGAATCTATACCATCAGCATTTTTAATTCTTGGGAAACTTATTGTATGAGGTCCAACACCATGCACTGCTTCCAAATGTTCCGCATGCATCAACAAACCAGCAAACTCGTATTTATATGTAGATAAACCAAATAATACACCAAGTCCAACATCATCAATACCACCTTGCATAGCCCTATCCATTGCTTCTGTATGATAGTTATAATTGTGCTTTGGACCAGCCGGATGTAATGATTCATAATTCTTTTTATTATATGTCTCTTGAAAAAGTATATATGTTCCTATACCAGCCTCGTGTAATTTTTTATAATTTTCAACAGTTGTTGCAGCAATATTAACATTTATTCGTCTAATATCTCCATTTTTATGTTTTACATTATATATGGTATTAATACACTCTAAAATATATTCTATTGGGTTATTTTTTGGATCTTCACCTGCTTCAAGTGCGAGTCTTTTATGTCCCATATCTTGTAAAGCAATAACCTCTTTTACTATCTCTTCTTGTGTCATTTTTTTTCTTTTTATATGTTTATTATGACAATTATAAGGACAGTAAACACAAGAGTTTATACAATAATTTGATACATATAATGGTGCAAACAAAACTATTCTATTTCCATAAAAATCTTTTTTAATTTGATTTGCCAATTCATATATTTCTTTATTTTTTCCCTCTATATTACAAGCCAACAATACTGATGCTTCTCTATGTGTTAATCCCTTTCTCTCTCTTGCCTTATCTAATATTTTGTCTATTAAAGCAAGATTATCTTTATTTTCTTCCGCATATTTCAAAGAATCCATAATTTCTCTATGGTTTATAAATTCATCAGCATTTAGTGATTTAATATTATACATTTTTTTATAAAATAAATGTTATTATGCTTTAATTTATTAAATTATTTATATTAAAAGTCAATTAAAAGTTTCAACTTTTAATATTTATACATAATTAACATATATTTAAGATATTTTTACAAAATATAATATAACGAATAGCATCTCACACACCACAACCAAACAACCTCCACAACAAAACAAAAATTTATATACCAAAATACCCATATACAGATTTAGCAACAGACTGTGAAATTGTTTTTCTATAACTATAACTTTTTAACATTTGTTCATCTTGTGGATTTGATAAAAAACCCAACTCTATCAACACAGAAGGAAACTCTGGTGCCAACAAAACCGCAAAATTACCATACTTATGTGGATCTCCAAACATCTTAACATTTTTCATTTTAAGATTTTTTATTAAAATATTCGTAAATTTCGTAGATTCTGCCAATGTTTTATATCTTATAGAATCATATTTCATTTTATTTTTCCAATATGAAAAACTACCAACAATATTATACTTATTGCTTTGTGTCATAAGTTTTACAGTTCTCGTATCAGAAGCACTTTTCATTAAAGTATAAACTGATAAACCCTTTGCTCGCCTATTAGTGTTGGAATCGGAATGCACTGAAATAAACAAATCAGCATCTAATAATCTTGCTTTATTAACCCTATCTTTTAACTCAACAAATCTATCATTACTCCTTGTCAAAACAACCATAATCTTACCATTCTTCTCCAATTCTTCTTTTATTGCTTTTGCATAAATTAAATTTATATCCTTTTCCTTTGTTCTTCTAAGTCCAATAGCACCAGGATCTTTACCACCATGTCCAGCATCAACAACAACCACATATTTTGCTACCTTTACAACACCCTTATCTATCTTTTTATCCTTCTTTACAACCTTACTACTCAAATCAACCGATATACTTTTCAAAAACTCATCCATATCAATTTTTTCATTATTTTGTTCTTCAAATCCCTTAATTACCTCTTCTTCATTTATAATATTATTTAAAACCAACAATTCGTTCATATTTTGTGCTTTAATATTTTCATTAATTAACTCATCAATTGTTTCCTTTTTCTCTTCTTTTATATTATTATTTATCAAATCTTCAATAGATACAGCACTCTTAACCACTACGTCACCAGCACCCAACCTACCAATTAAATCATCAACAGACACAACACCGTCATTAACATTACTATTAACAACACTCAAATTACTTATCAAATTATCAATAGATTCCTGCTTCTTAACAACAACATCACTATTTTTATAAATATCTACAATAACCCTATAATATTTTGTCACACTTGATGGCTCTGTATATAAATACCGCATCAATTTCGCATTATTATTTACTAAAACAATAAACTTTATACCATCATTTTCATTTAACAAAACAACATCATCTATCACATTTAACTTATATATATTTTTATGTAAATTACTCTTAATTATTGTATCAGGCAACTTTACTTGTATCTTATTTTTATCTTTTTGTTCAACAAAATACTTTGGCTTTTCAGTTGTTTCAAACATTATTCTTATATAGGAATCTCTATCATAAGTCTTAATTGCCACAACTTCATTACAATATCCCTCACTAATAAACAGCAAAAAAAATAACAAAAATCTAACTATTTTTAACATCTATTGCAAAGTTTTTTGATTTCCCTCAATAATATCTTCAACAAGTTTAACTATTTCGTTTTTACTTAAATCTTTATAATCATCATATTTAATCACAGGCATAATTCTAACATTAATAGTTCCAGGTTTTTTAATAAAAGCGCCTTTTGGCCAGCATTTCCCAGAATTCAAAGCCACTGGCAAAATATCAAGTTTATTTTCCTTTGCTATACTAATAAAACCACCCTTATAAGGATAATCTTTTGTATTTGAATTTACAGGAACCCTTGTCCCCTGTGGGAATATCATCAAACTTCTTCTTTCTTTATTTACAAAATATTTTGCTTGCTCATTCATTTTCTTTAAAGCATGTATTCCATCTTTTCTATCTACTGCAATACAACCAGTTGCATGTAAAGCAGTTCCTATACCAGGTATTGCCAAAAGTTCTTTTTTAGCAATAGAAACTAAATATTTTTTAAAATATTGAAATAAAAAATAAGTTTCCCAAGTAGACTGATGTTTAGATACAACCAAAAAAATTCCTTGCGGTATATTTTCACTCCCCTCAACCTTATATTTAACGCCACATATATATCTTAACAATAAAATATTAATTCTTGCCCAATTTTTTGACAATTTTTTCATAATTCTTTTTAAATAAAAAAATCTACCAATTGAAACAAATATTACTAACAATAAAGTATTTAACCAAAACAACAATGTAAATATTGTAGATCTTATAAAATTTATAACTAACATTTTTTTAACTCCTCTAATTCCCACCTTGCAGTTGGGGTTATTAATAAATCATTTATCAAACCAAGTTTAAATCTCTCCAAACCAGCATTTGCTATCATTATTCCATTATCGGTGCATAATTTCACTGGTGGTGTCAACAAATTATAATTATATTTTTTACATACCTTTTGCATATTTTCTTTAATATATTGATTTGCACTAACCCCACCAGAAATAACAACAGTATTAATATTGTTATTTTGATTATATTTTATAACATTCTTTAATCTATTAATTAAAATATCAGTAATTGTTTTTTGAAAAGAAGCACAAATATCTTTTTTATTCTTATCACTTATTTTATGAATATCACTATAATGATATTCATTTCCAATAATTTTTTCAATTTCTCTCCTTATTGCAGTTTTTAATCCAGAAAAAGAAAAATTAAACAAATTTTTATCTATTTCATCACTTGTTTTATGATCTATCAATGGTTTTGTAAATTTAAATCTATTTTCATCTCCATATTTGGCTAACTCTTCTATTTTCGGCCCACCAGGGTATTCTAAACCTATTAACTGCGCTACTTTATCAAAGGTCTCCCCTATTGAATCATCTATTGTTTCTCCAAGTTTTGTATAATCGCCTACTCCATCAACTTGTAAAATTTGACAATGTCCACCCGATAACAAAAATAAATAATAAGGAAACTCTACATTGTCTGTAAATCTACAAGTCAAAGCGTGTCCCTCTAAATGATTAACTGCCACAAACGGCTTATTTAAAATAGAAGCAAGCGTTTTTGCAAAAACTGTTCCAACTATAACTCCACCAATCAAGCCAGGTCCTGTGGTTGCAGATATTACATCTATTTCTTGAGTAGTAATATTTGCTTTTTCTAATAATTTTAAAAATACATTATCTATTACATCAAGATGATTCCTCGCCGCCACCTCTGGCACAACTCCACCAAATTCTTTGTGTATATCTATTTGTGAAATAACAATATGTGATAAAACTTCTTTTTTTTCGTTTATTATTGCCATTGCAGTTTCATCACAACTTGTCTCTATACCTAAAATGTTCATTTAATTGTTTGTATTAAATCACTATTATTGGTAATTAGTTTAATTTTTTGTTTAAATTAGTCAATATTTGTGTTTTGTTATTTTAAAGTAAGATAAAATTTGTAATTTGTTAAATAAGTAAATAAAGAAATAAATATGCTATTTCAATAGTTTTTATTTTTAATAAAAACTATTGAAACTAAAGAAGCTTCTGATCCAGATGCAAACATACGGGGTATTGTTGGAATAAATAAAAAAAAATAAAGTGCGTGATATTTGAAATATTTATTTGTATTATTTTAATACATTTTTATATAAAAATTTGTTAGTTTTTGTTGTTTGTTTCTATTTTGTGTCTTTTTAAAATATATTTAATACCATTGTTTTAATATATTTTCTATTTTAGTATATTTTTTATTGTGTTATTTTTTTGTCTAATTTTTTGTTGACTTTATGTTAAAAGTGTGATATAATGGTTGTAATTATTATTTAATTATGTGAGAGAAAATATGACATATTCTAAAAACAGAAGAATAACAGGTTGTAAAAATATAAAAATTATGAATCCACCATCAAAAAACGCAAACACACGACCAGTATCTGCACAGTTTAATAGAAATGACAAAGTTTTAGAATCCGAAGAAGCATTAGAAAATATTAAATTATATAACAACGATTTTCCAGATAGTTTTGGAAACAAATTTAAACAAATGCGAATTGGCGCTTTTGTAAAAGGAATAGATATAGAAAAAGATTTAGAAGACAAATTAAAAGATAAAGAAAATAGAGATTTAAAAAGCAAAACATATTTTACAAAAGTTAATAAACAAGACTTAAAAGAATCAGAAAAAGGTGATTATCTTTTACTAAACCTTAAAGGAACAGCAAAACAACAAACTAATAACGGTGCAATAGTAAATACAAAAATAATAAATGGTATAAAAGTTATTCCTCAACAAGGAGGCTTTAGAAATGTAGTATCTAATCCGGAAAATTATTATTACATTCACAAGGATACTTTTGCACAAAATACAATAAAACCAGAAAATGCTGAGATATTTATTAAACTTTTAGAAACAGCTTTTTATGAAGAAGCAAAAACAGATGGCGCACCATACAAAGTTCATATTAAACCAGTATTATGTGCAATAAGAAAAAATCTAGCCAATAAAACAGAAGAAAATAAAAAAAAGGCTGCTGAAGTACTAACTAGTTTATTATATCATTTGGCACACATGGGATATGCTGTTATTTCTTTTCATGAAGAGGATATTGGTTTTATAGTAGAAAAATTAAAAAATAACGATAATAGTAAGGCAGTAGTTATTAAATTAGTTAACGAAAGTGGTGGAGAAATAATACAAACTTTTGAAGAAAGGCTAACAAAAGTAGAAGATGAACAAAAAAAACAAGAAAATGATATCAACAAACTTTTGGATGACATAAAAAATCTTCAAAAAGTAATAGATAATTACGAAACACGAATAGAAAATTTAGAAAATGGAAATAGAGGAGAAAAGGGAGAAAAAGGAGAAAAAGGAGATCCTGGACTTACTAAAGAAGGAGTTGAAGAAATTAAACAACTTAGAGAAAACCTGAAAGAATTGCAAGAGCAACTACAAAATTTACAAAATGGAAAAGATGGAAGAGATGGAAGAGATGGAAGAGATGGAGAAAATGGATTAAATGAAGAAATTAACAAACTTATTGAAAGAATTAAAAATTTAGAAAGTGGAAAATCAGATCCAGAAGAAATTAGAAAAGCAATTAAAGAATTCTTTATAAAAATATTTAATAATGAACCAAAAAATAAAGAAGATGAAAAATTACAAAAAGATATAATAGGATTTATATTAAGATTGATTGAAGAAAACGGAGGAAAAATAGTTGGTGGAGACAATATAAAAGAAGTTATTAATAATTTTATTGATAATTTAGATGGTGAACAAACAAAAAAATTAGCAGAAAGATTAAAAGGATATTTAGTAAATATAAACTTAAATAATGACAATAATTTTAACTTCAATAAAGAACTTTGGGAAGAACATAAAAAAAACAATGAGCATTTAAGACAAAAAAATGATCAATTGTTAAAATTGTTGTTAGAAAAACAACAAAAACCTAAAATTATTAATAATTATTATGGTAGTAATACTTCTCCTTCTGAACAACCGAATCAAGAAGAAGATAATGAACCAAAAATAAGAGAACAGGATGACTATCGTTGTAATGATATGCCAATAGTTCCAAAACCAGCATCAGGACAATCACATAAAGTAACAAATACAACAGATTCATATACAACAAATGCAAAAAAAGAGTGTTTATGTCCAAATTGTAGTCATGTTGTAGAAGAATTTGTACCACCTTGCAAACGTTGGTATGGTTGTGCTTGCCATGCGCATATATGTAATTACCACCAGCAAAAATTAAATCAACTTGAAAAAGAATATTATATGCTTTTAGCAAATACGGCATTATTATTAGAACAACACAAACGAGAATATAGTGATTCATGGGTTGTTAATGGAGCAAAAAAAGCTGCAGATTGGATAGAAAAAGTAACAAAAAAACATTTTAATCCATCAAACCGAGGAGCAACAAGAACTTGTTAATAAAGAAATATATTAAAATAATAAAACCTACCAATCCAACAATTGGTAGGTTTTTAATTACCCATATACAACATTATTTAGCAATTTAATATATTACAAATTAATAATAGCAATATTTTAACTATATTATATTAATCATTTGACTTTACTAAAAATCATCATTATTATTAGATACAGACATATATTTTATAAGCAATGAAACTATTGACAATAAAAAGCAGACAAGATTTTTTAAGAATACAAAACAATTTCAAGATAAAATGTTACAGCAATAATTTTTTAATTTTATTATTAGAAAGCAACATAAACAACATAAAACAACAAACAATCAATAATATAAATAATAATTATGTAAGACTTGGAATAACTGCAACAAAAAAAATAGATAAAAGAGCAGTTATTAGAAATACAATAAAAAGAAAAGTGAGAGAAATATTTAGAATATTAATTAAAAATAACGCTGATTTATTTATAAATAATTGTGATTACGAAGTAATTACGAAAAAAAGTATTTTAGATGTCCCTTTTACAGAATTACAAAATGAATTTATTAAATGTCTACAAAACACAAAGGAGCAATATGGAACAAAAAACATTAGTGAATAAAATATTATCTTTTTTAAAAAAATCCGGAAATTTGGCATTAGAATATCAAGATAAATTAAATTTTAAAGTCAAAACAGATGCGAGTATTGTTACGGAAGCTGATTTAGCAATTAGTAAGATATTTAGAGAAGATTTTAATGAGTATTTATCTTTAAATAACCATAAACTTTTAGATGAAGAAAATTTACCAAGCAGAGAAGATTTTTTTGAAGATAAATGTGAATATTTATGGACTTTAGATCCTATTGATGGCACTACAACATATTTTAATGGTTTTCCACTTTGGGCTATTGGTTTAAGCTTATATAAAAATTTTGAACCATATATGGGTTTTATTTATATGCCATCAACACAAGAATTAATTTATACAGATGGAGAAAAAAGTTATTATATAAAAAATGCTTTTGCTGAAAATAAAGTAAAAACTGAACTTGTTTTGCAAGATAGAGAATTAACAAAAAAAAGTATAATTTTGCAACACAGACTAAAAAATTACGATGTAAATAAACTTGTTGTTTTAGATCTGTATTCGTCTTATGTTTTGAGTTTTTATACTTTAATTGGTAAAAGTTTGGCAACTTTTTTTAATAAACCAATGAAATTGTGGGATATAACTGCAACTCTGCCGATATGTAAAAATATTGGCATGAGTTTTAAAAATTTAAGAACTGGTGAGATAGTTAAAAATTTGAAAGATTTGAGTATTGATGAAAATTGGTATTTGAGTAATGAATATTTGATGTGTGATAATAAGGTGTTTGACAATATTATAACAGAATTAAAAATTAATAATATATAATTAAGTATTATAATAACATCAATAATTATATTTACACTTTTAACCTATATATTTATATATAAATTTTTATTGACAATATTTAATAAATATGATACAATGTATTGTATTTTTATTATTTATTAAATAACAAAGGATTAATAATGACAGAAGAAACAAGAAAAAAATTATATTTACTCAACCCGGTTCAGTTATGTGCACATGATTCTAGTTATAAAACAGAAATTAAGGATGCTTATAATTTTGATACAAAAGAATTATATTTTAGAAAAAAATTTCAAGAAAGTAAAGATAATACATATCTAGAAACATTAATAAAAAGTGCAGAAAAACTTAAATATAATAAATTAGCTGATGATTTAAGAAATAAAAATAGTAATATTTTTGAAAAAATAAGTACAGAAGGAGCTTCTATATCAATACCACTTACAAAGTGGTTTGCTAACGAAGGTGGTATCGATAAAGAAAAAGCACAACAAACAGCAGAACATATTTGGGCTACAAATTGTTTATTATTAAATATAGAACAAAAAGCTGTTGATCTACCAAGTTTACAAAATGCAAATATAATAGTACCATCTCCAAAAATGGCAAAATATCCAGATGTAATAGAAACATTATGTTCTAAATTAAATATAACATCAGAAAAAAATATCATAAGACCAACGATGAGCGAAGAAAAGATAAAAGCAATACTTACAGAAGACTATAAATATATGCAAAAATATGGAACAAATGGAACAAGATTTAATTTTACTAATGTAAAAGGTAAAGAATTAGAAGAAGTTATTAGTATGGATACAAAAGCAGAACAACAAATACAAACAGCACATAATGCAGTTCTTAAAAGCTTAAATCAGTCATTAGAACAATTAGGACAAGAACTTGGAACAGAAGAAGTAGTTGCAATGGGTAAATAATTTATATAAATTATTAATAATTAAAACACCACATATAAATGTGGTGTTTTTTATTTTACAACATTAATGGGAAATAAAGTTAATTTTTTAAAAATAACTAATAATAAACCACACAAAATATTTCATTATTTACTTGTTATCAGTTTTTAATAAATCACACATATATAAATTATAAATATAAATATATTATAAATATTATTAAAATAAAATTAAAATATTGCCCCAATAAAATGATTTTATATTCCAATTTTTAATAAATATTATTAATACCTAAAAAATATCAAAATAAAAATAAACACTACAACATCATAACTACTATCACATTAAACAAACAAAACACTACCAATAATAACACTATAAACAAAAACACAAAACAACACTTAATCAATAATTATCAATATAATGCACTACAAACCAAACAATATCAACACCACACTAAATACCAAGCGAAAAATATTCCAATCAACACTATCAACACCAAACACTCAACAAAAAACACCCCAATCAACACCGATTAGAGCGTATTACATATTTAAACAATAAAATATCTACTCCCTATTTTCCTTGTTTTTCTTTTTACCAAAATCACACTCAGAAAGATAAACACCAATAATTATCATTATTAAACCAATTATTTTTTCTTTATTTAAAGGCTCACCCAACACAAAATATGCAGACGTAACACCAACGGTTGGCTTAAAAAAATTCATTGGCATAATTTTTGTTGTCATATTTCTATTTAATAAAAAGTGTAAACACTGATAAGCTACCATAGATGGACCAACTGCAAGATATAATAACAAAATTATTGCTTTCAAATCAATATCCACAATTGTAGTCAACACATTTTCCTTAAATAACAAAGAAAATATTAACATTGTTGCCGAAATAAAAAATGAACTATAACAAGTTATTGAAGTTGGATTTGTATTTTTTATACTTTTTGACACTATATTACTTGTAGCACTTAATGTTGCTGAAATTACTAAACAAAATACATAAATTATATTTGATTTCTCCCGTATACCACCACTAATAATATATATAGCAGAAAAACATATAATTAAACCAACTATTAAATTCCAATTTATTTTCTCTTTAAAAATAATACTTGCCATCAAAATTGTTATTGGCGCATCAAGACAAACCAATATTGAACTTAAAGAAGAGTCTATATTTTTCATTGCTAATGCTATAAATACAAATATAAAACCTTGCACTACCCCAAAAGACACTATTTTCATTCTATCTTCTTTTGGTGGAAATTTTGAAAATGGTAAAGCAACAAGTCCAGCCAAACTAAACCTAATAGCATATAAAAACATTATTGGCACAAATTTCATTGTATAACCGGTAACTGTATATGCTGTGCCCCATATTAAAACAAGCAAAGTTATTGCTAAAATATCCATTAATTTCATAACTATATATCAGTGTATAAACTTATATTGTAGAATAAATATAATAAAAATAAAATCAATATGTATAATAATACTAATTTGTTTTTATTCTACTTATTATTTTAATTTCTCCACTTTTAAACTCCACCTCAATAACTTCACAATTTTTTAAACCAGAATCATCCTCAAAATCCAAAGCCCTTAAAAACTCCCTTAAAACAAAACCATGACTTGCAATAGCAATAATATTATATGTTGTAGTTTTACATATATTATTTACTGCATTAAATATTCTATTTCTAATTTCACCTTTTGTCTCACCATCAGGAAAAGACAATTCCAAATTTCCTCTTGAATGAAAAAATTTTTCATAATTTTCCTCTCCAAATTCTTCTTTTATTTTGGATTTTTCCATACCTTCATACTTACCAAAATTTGCCTCAATTAAATCGTCAACAATTTCAATATCAACCCCAATTTTATCAGCTAATGTTTTACCAGTTATATAGGCTCTTTTGAGTGGACTTGAATAAATATGTTCAATACCAAAATCTTTTAAAAACTCTGCATTTTGCTTTGCTTGCTGAATACCTTTTTCATTTAATTCTATATCTTTACTACCTTGCATTTTTTGTAAAACATTCCAATCGGTTTCACCATGTCTAAATAAATATATTTTTTTCATACTCTCTCCATAAAATTAATTAAAAAAATATCCAGTAAAAACTGGATATTTTATAAATTATTCTTCAACCTCAATATTTAACACATTTTTACAATATGTAACAAATGGAGTTTTAAAGCTTTTACATAACTTACAGAAAGTCTTTTTATTCATATTATTTATATGAACTAACATATTTTGTATATTATCAATAACATTTTGTTCTGTCTCAAAAGTTTTAATCAAATCATTTAATTCAGTTGCAAATTTATGTCCCAAACATTTACCACAAGATTCTTTTTCATAAAAAGCACCTAATCTTTTAATAAATGTCAAGAAGTTTCTTTTATTTTTATCAAAAATTTCAATAGAGCCAGCACCAGTAATAATATTATCTTTTAATTGATTGCTATTATAAACTGGACCGCTTGCACTACCACCAACTTGAACATAAAAATCAAAATCAGGCAACAAATCATTATTTTTTAATACACCATAAATACTTTCATCATTTCTATGTCTTACAACAACTTTTTGTCTACCAAAATTTGAAGAAAAACCATCTCCAAACACACCAGTAAATCTACCAAAATCCCAATTACCGTCTAAAACTCTTGCTATATCATAAAACGTTTCAACATTATTCATCATTGTAGGTTTTTCAAAAAGCCCCTTAACAACTGTTCTGTGTATCCTTGGTTTTGGTTGTGCTACACCAGTTTCAATAATATTCATCAAAGCACTTGCTTCACCACCAATATATGATGGATTTTCAATACTAATGTGGAATTTTATACCACTCCATTTATAATTATTTATATACTTAAATAATTGTGGTTGTAATTCATTTAAATAATCTTGATTTATATGAATATAAACTTCTACATTTTTATCTAAAAATTCAATGGCATAATCAATACCTTTAAACACCATATCCATATGATTTCGCCAAATATACAAGTCTTTAAATAAACCCATTTCACCTTCAGATGAATTAACTATTATATATTTTACATCACCTTCTGCTTCACTAACGCCTTGCCATTTGTCAGCAGTTGGAAAACTTGCTCCACCTTTACCAAAAAGTCCAGCATCTCTAAGTTTTTGTATAACTTCTTCTTTATTCATAATAACTCCTAAAAATTAGTCTCTAAAATTAATAAATTGCAATGGAACATTTAACTTCAAGTCTTTAATTTCTTGTATTGCAGTTTGTAAATCATCTCTTGATTTTCCACTTATTCTTACTTCGTCACCTTGAATGCTTGCTTGAACTTTAAGTTTTGATTGTTTAAAATATTTTGTTATTTGTTTTGCATTTTCTTGATCTATACCCTCTTTAATTTTCACAACTTGTCTTAAAGTATTACCACTTGCCTTTTCTTCTTTTTGAAAATCAAGAGCAACTGGGTCAAGTTTTCTTTTAACAAAAGAGGCTTTTAAAGAACTTTGTATTTGTTCTAAACAATAATCGCTTTCGCCAACAATTGTTATATTTTTTTCTTTTTTGTCTAATTCAATTGACCATTTAACACTTTTAAAATCGTATCTGTTTCCAATTTCTCTTAAAACTGTATTTACTGCATTGTCAACTTCTTGTAAGTCTATTTTGGATACAACATCAAAACTTGGCATATTTAAAAAAATAATTATTAATATTTATATTATTGTAAATATTTTTTTGTTTTTCAATAAAAACTATTCATATAATAAAACAACTATTGAATATTAATTTTTATTGAATATTTTTAACTTAATAAATACCGATTATATTATGAAAAAATTAGGTTTAATCGCAGGTGGAAATAGATTACCATTAGAAATAGTAAAACATTGTAAAGAAAATAATATTGAATTACATTGTGTTTTAATAGATGGTTTTGCCAAAAAAGAAGACTACAAAAATCAACATTTTATAACAATCAAAATTGGACAAGTTGGAAAAGCGATTAATTTTTTTAAAAAAAATAAAGTGGAACAGTTGCTTTTTGCTGGAAATGTTAAAAAACCATCTTTTGGTTTAATGGGACTTGATTTTAAAGGTTTTTTACTGTTGAGAAATATTTTAAAAAATAAGATTTTGGGAGATAACACAGTTTTAGAAACTGTTATTGATTTTTTAAAAAAATACAATTTAGAAGTTTTGGAAATAGATTCCATTTTGAAAAATGTTAAATTTTGTAAGGGAAATAATACAAGTATAAAATGTGAAAATAATTATATTGAAGATATAAATATTGGCAAGAAAATACTTGAAACTTTGAGTGATTTTGATATAGGACAATCAATAATTATGCAGCAAAAAAATGTTATTGGTATAGAAGGTGTGGAAGGAACTGAAAAACTTATTGAAAGATGTAGAGAATTAAAATATACAAAAGGCTCAAAACCAGTTTTAGTAAAGATTAAAAAGACAAATCAAACAAGAAAAATAGATTTGCCAACTGTTGGTGTAGATACTATAAAACAAATACATTCGGCTGGTTTTGCTGGAATTGCAATTGATAGTGAAAATTGTTTAGTTGTGTCAATGCAGGAAGTTTTGTCTTTGGCGGAAGAGCTTGGTGTGTTTGTGTGGGGAATATAAAATTAACAATAAAATAAACTAAAAAAATTTAGCGCAAAATACACAAACCCAACCAAACAAACCAACAAAAAACAACCCCAACATCTTACATTGGGATTGTTTAATTTTTCAAACAATATATTATTTTAACTTATAACTAAAACTCTATATCATACCCACTCAAATTCAACTGATTTCTCAAATCTTTTTTACACTCTTCAAGTCCAGCCTCACTAAGTGCCTCACACCTCGTAGTAATATCTGGTTGTGTATTAGAACCTCTAACAAGCCACCAACCATCTTTTGTCTCAACTCTTATACCATCCACATCTACAAACTTTCTACCTTCTTTTTTCATTCTTTCAGCAATTTCATTAGCAATTTCAAATTTCTTATCATCGCCAACTTCAACTCTTATTTCACTTGTAGAATATGTTTTTGGAAAAGACTTTCTAATTTCAGCGATTGTTGTATCACTATTTGAAACAAAATTCATTAATTTAACTGCTGCATACAAAGCGTCATCGTAATTATAATTTTCTCCATAAAATACATGTCCACTTGTTTCTGCTGCCAATTTAATATTATCTTCTTTCATTTTTGCTTTTTGCGCAGAATGGCCAGGTTTCCACATAACCGGAATGCCACCATGTTCTACTATATCATCATATAAAACTTTACTTGCTTTAACTTCTGACATAACTTTTTCGCCCGGATTATCTTTCAAAAATTCCCTTGCCAAAATTGCTAATAATTGATCTCCATATAATAAAAAGCCTTCACTATCTACAATACCAACTCTATCACCATCACCATCAAAACCAACACCAAAATCACAATTATTATCAACAACTGCCTTTTTTAACATTTCCATATTTTTTTCTACTGCTGGATCTGGATGATGATTTGGAAAATCTCCATCAACTGTATCACAAATTGTTATATGTTGACCTGGTAATCTTTTAACTGCATCTTTTAAGATACTTGCAACCGCACCATTTCCAGCGTCCCAAACAATTTTTAATTCTTTTTTGCCATTTTGTAATTTATTTACTATAAAATCAAAATAGGCTTCTTTTATATTAATTTCTTCATATTTCGCATTACTTCCATTTTCAAAATCGCCATTTTTAGCATATATACCCAATTGTTGTATATTTTCACCCCAAATAGGCTCCTCATTTGTTAACATTTTAAAACCATTATATTCTGCTGGATTATGTGAAGCAGTTATAATTATTCCAGCATCTTTATTTAAATGATGTAAAGAAAAATACACAACTGGTGTTGGAACTAAACCAATATTTGCAACATTAATACCGCATTCCATTAAACCTTTTACTACATTTTCCGCATAAAGTGGAGATGTATGTCTTCCATCAAAACCAACCACACAACTATGTTTATTAAATTTTCTTTTTAATAATGTTCCATAACTTTTTCCAACAAAATAAGCATCAACTTCACTTAAATTTTTTCCTACGACACCCCTTATATCGTATTGTTTTAATATACTTTTTTCAAAAATATGTGCATTATTCATAATAATCTCTTTTTGTTGATAAATCAATTTATGTTATAAATGTTTTTTTAAAAAAACAAGGGGGAATTTAAAAAATTACAAACACTTATTCAAAATAATTTATTGAAAAATTTTTACATAGTTTTATATTGATAATAATTTTAAATTTATTGTTTACATGACATACAAATATTATGAAAATGATTTACCAGACGATTTAGATTTGGGTAATGAGATAGCAATTGACACCGAAACACTTGGTTTGAATAATTTTAGAGACAGATTGTGTTTAATACAATTCTCATCTGGCGATGGAATAGCGCATTTAGTCCATTTTAAAAGCAACAGTCTTTACAACTCTCCAAATATCAAAAAAATACTTACAAATAATAATATTTTAAAAATATTTCATTTTGCAAGATTTGATTTAGCAATTTTACAGAAAACATTTAACATAGAAATTAACAATATTTATTGCACTAAGATTGCTTCAAAAATAGCAAGAACATATACAGATGCACACGGATTAAAAGTATTAATAAAAGAGTTTTTTAATATTGATATCTCGAAAAGAGAGCAAAGTTCATACTGGGGTGGAGATATGACTGACGAACAATTAAAATATGCCTCAAACGATGTTTTGTTTTTACACAGAATAAAAGATAGACTTAACACAATTTTAGAAAATGAAAATAGAAAAGAGTTAGCGGAAGAGTGTTTTAAATTTTTACCAACAAGAGTAAAACTTGACTTATCGGGTTGGTTAGAAATGGATATTTTTAGTCATCAATAGTAAGTTATATGCAAGAAGATTTAGTTGTATTGCTTGAATGGTTAAATGCTAATGGTATAAGTGATATTTTTAATGAAGAAATCACTAAAAATACTAATGAATTTGAAGAACAAACAACCGCAAAAACCCTAAACAATTTTGTAAAAGCGCTTGCAGAGCAACAAAAAGAAGTAAGAAACCTAAATCCAATATTTGGACAAATTAATGAAATTAAGAAATATGCAGATCAATTAAATGATATTGTGAGTATAGTTGATTTTATAAACAATTCTAATATATATAATAATTTTAGAAAAAGTGCTTCAAATACAATCATACTTGATGGAAATACTAATGCTAATATACTGATAATAAATGACTTACCAACTGATATTGATGACGAAATTGGTAATATATTTAGTGGCGAAAGTGGTATATTGTTAGACAATATGATGAAATCTATTAATTTAAATAAAAATGATTATTGTGTATTAAATAGTTTTTTTTGGAGATTGGCCGGCGGTAGAAATCCAATAAAAGAAGAACTTGAATCTTGTAGACCACTTATAGAAAAGATTATATCAATAATAAAACCAAAATTGATAATTTTTACTGGAAATTATTCTATATCTACACTCTTTGAAAATAATAGAAACTTAATAAGTATTAGAGGTAAATTTTTAGATTATACAAATTGTTATTTGCATGACAATATTAAAATATCTGCAACCTATGGACCAAATTTTTTAATTAAAAATAAAATTAAAAAAAAGGATGCATGGCAAGATTTACTTGCAATAAAAGATTTTTTAAACTCCAAATAGTTATATATAAAAATTTATTGATAAATATAAATAAAATATTAGCATATTAGCATATTATTAACAATAATATTCATTAAATTATGAAAAAATTATTACTAACAACTGCATTATCTTTTGTTGTTATTTCCAATGCACAAGCATTAGATTCAACTGGTTGTGGACTTGGTTCAACAGTATGGAGAGGCGAAAGAGGTGTAGCACCACAATTATTGGCTGTTACCACAAATGGCACATCTGGAACATAAACTTTTGGTATTATGTCAGGAACATTAGGTTGCGATCCAAATGGAAGAATTACTGGTGGAACAGGAAGAATAATTGGTTTTTTAGAAAATAATTTAGATACCTTTGCACTTGATGCAGCAAGAGGTGAAGGCGAAACAATAAATGTTATTGCCTCAATAGCAAATCAAGATGTAAAAAAGGTTCAAGAAATAATTAAATCAAACTTTGATAAATTATTTGACGATGAAGATTTACATGTTGCAGAAGTTTCACAAAAATTAGCAAAATTACTTAATATTGCCTAATATTATTTAATTTATGTTCATAAAAGTTTTATGTTGTTTCTTGTTTTTTATAAATTGTGTTTTTGCCAATAACAAAATAGAATATTATATTAAAAAAGCAAATGACATAAAACTATATCAAAATAACGAATGGTTGGCACTTATACATTACAAAAAAACATTAAATAATAATTATAAAAGTATAATAACAAGTAAAAATTTTTTCTTATCAAAGGAAGGAATAAACAATCCAAAAAAAGAATTAGAAAATACAATAAAAGCCTTTTTTAATCAAAGTAATATAAATAAAATAACAACAAAAGAAAACAGAATAGAACAACATGCATTATGTAGATTTCCAGCAAGATTTGAATTTATAAATAAACATCTAAAAATAAATTCAAATGATTTACCAAAAGTCAAATGCACAAAATACGAAGAATTTTTTAAAGAAATTCAACCAGAATCTTTAACTATTATTTTTCCAACTGCTTACATTAATAATCCAGCGTCAATGTTTGGTCATACATTAATTAGGATAGACAAAAAAAATCCAAATAATCAGGATACAAATTTAAATTCAATTGCTATTAATTATGGTGCCGATACCAATGGCGAAATAAGTGGTCTAATTTTTGCTTTTAAAGGAATTTTTGGTCTATATGATGGTTTTTATTCTGCAATGCCATATTATAAAATAACTAATAATTATAATAATTTAGAAAGCAGAAATATTTGGGAATATAAAACTAACTATACAAAACAAGAAACCCAGTATTATACAAAACACGTTTGGGAATTAATACAAACAAGGTCACCATATTATTTTTTCCAAAAAAACTGTTCTTATTACTTACTTGATAGTTTAAATATTTTAAGACCAGATACGAAATTATTAAATAATTTCAATTTTAGAACAATACCAATAGAAACAATAAAAGTTCTTTATAATAACAATATTATAACAGACATTAATTATAGATCTGGTCTACAACAAGAAATTAAAAATATGTCAAAACAATTAAATAAACAAGAAAAAAAATCAGTAAAAAATATACTTAATGGAAAAGCACCAATTATTAAAAATGGAAAGATTTATGAAACCGCCTACAAATTATTACAATACAATAAAACAAAAAGTAAAATTAGCCCACAAGATTATAGGAAACAATCATTATTTATATTAAAAAAAATTAATAATTATACCAATACATTTAATTACAAAAATACACCAACACCACCACAAGAAGGACACAAATTTAACAAATTAAATATTTCTTATGGATATTCACAAAATGACAAACAATTCATAGATTTTGTTTATAAACCAGCATATCATGAATTATTAGATTTTAGCGATGGTTTTGAATTTGGTTCACAAATTAATTTTTTTACAGCAAATTTAAGGTATTATTTTGATAAAAATAAATTTGATTTAGAAAAGTTTGATTTTATGAATATAAAATCTTTGGCATTATATGATTATTTTTTTAAACCAACCTCATTTTCTGTTTTATTTGGTATAAATAATCTATATAACAACTATAAAATCTTACTTTTAAAAACAAATGGTGGTTTTACCATTGGAAATGAAAATATATCATTTTTTGGATTAATAGGTCCCAGTATTAATTACAGTGGACATTTTAAACATAATGCAAATTTAGGAATAAATAGCAACATTGGAACATTAATTAACTTTAAATATTTCAAAACAACATTAGATTTCAAACTCAATAAGTTCATAGATAATATATATAATTACAATACATTAAACATTAATACAAATATTAATATCACTAAAAATTTTGCCGTTGATGTAAAATATAACAAATATTTTTACAAAAATTACAAAAATAATTATGAATTTTTTGGCGGAATTAAAATATTTTTTTAATAAATATTTTAATAAAATATATATTTACACATTCAAATTCACAAAATAAATAAAAAATATTGACATTTTATAATTTTTTTATATTCTGTAAATTAAGTTTTATTTGAATAGGCGGGTATGGCGGAATTGGTAGACGCGCTAGACTTAGGATCTAGTGTCGCAAGACATAAGGGTTCGAGTCCCTTTACCCGCACCATTTATTTATAATATTAATAAAATAGTAAGAAATGGAAGTAATTAAAAGATTGGTTGAAGACACAAATCTCAAAAAAGTTTTTGATGTAACAATACCATTGCCAATAATAGATATGCTTGTTGATAAGAGAGCAGAAGAAAAACAAAAAAGTTATAGACTTGATGGTTTTAGAGTTGGAAAAGCACCAATTGAAGAAATAAAAAAAAGAGAAGCGGTTAATTTATTTTATTCAGTATCAGATACATTAATAAATGATACAATAAATGATATAGTAGAACAAAATAAATATAAATTAGCAAGTCAAGCAAATGTAGATTTTAAACAATTTGCTGTTGATAAAAACATAGAAATACAAGTAACATTTGAACTAATTCCAACCATCCCAGAGATAAAACTTAATGAAATTAATATTGATTACTACAAGGCAAATGTTACAGATGAAGACATTAACAGAACATTAGATAGAATAGTATCAACTTACAAAAATTGGACAGTAAAAGATGGTGTTGCTGAAAGTGGCAACATGACAAAAATTAATTTTACCGGTTATGTTGATGGTAAAGAATTTAATGGCGGTAAAGGCGAAAATTACAACTTACAATTAGGAAGTAATACATTTATTGGTGGTTTTGAGGAACAGTTAATTGGTTCAAAAGCTGGCGATAAAGTTAAAGTAAAAGTAAAATTCCCAGACACATATCACTCTATAAATTTGGCTGGTAAAGATGCAGAATTTGATGTTGAAGTTATTGAGGTTTCAGAGGCTTCGCAAGTTGAATTAACAGATGAATTTATAAAAAATACATTTAATGTTGATGGATTAGAAACATTAAAAGAAAACATTAAAACAGAATTACTTAACACTTATACAAATATCTCAAAAACAAAAGTAAAAAATGATTTAGTTGTTAAGTTGGGTGATAGTGTTGATTTTGAAGTACCAGAAAAAGCGTTACAAGAAAAAATTAATATATTAACTGAATTCAAGAAACAAGATAAAATTGATGTTGAATCAATACAGGAAGATATTAAAAAAGAAGCAATAAGATCACTTAAATGTGGCTATATCTTCGCTGACTTGGCTGAAAAAAATAACATTACTGTAACTGATAGTGATATTACAGAAGCAATAATGAAAGAAGCTCAAAGTATGGTTGGTAATGAAAAATTGGTTATAGATTTTTATAGAAATAATACAAGAGCCTTAGAGGGTTTAAGAATTAAAACTTTAGAAAGTAAAGTTGTTGATTTTGTGATAGATAATGTTAATAGAAATGAAATAACAATTTCAGTTGAAGAGTTTAATAAACTTTAATTATTGATTTATTAAATCTATATTTATATTTGCCCACCAGCAATAGTTGGTGGGATTTTTAGTGTAGTTGTAATTTGTATTTATATATCATAAATACTAATAGAACATGGTGTTTTGATATTAATAATAAATATTAGTAGAATTAAAATATATAAAATTAAATAATAAATGACATAAATATATAAAAAAATTATTTTTTTCTTGACAATATATCAAAATTGTGATATTATTACAAATATATTAATTTATTAAAATTTAAAGGAAAAAAATATTATGGAAGAAAAAGAAATGCAAGAAATAATGGAAGAATGTGAACAAAACGACAGAACTCATAAAACAGATCGGAGAAACGCTTGCTAATTTTAGTTTCGTAAAGATAAATGAAGAAGAACTTGAGGAAGAACTTAATAGATTAATGCAAAATAAAAACATTGAAACGGAAAATAAAGAAATAATTACCACATCTAAAAAAAATAATCCGGAAGAAGTATCAAATAATTTAAAAACTGCAACTAACGATATTGATGGTTATGTCGTAAACGATCAAAATAAATGTTGTATTTTAATATAATTTGATAAATAAATATTACATTATTTAATTTAATTAAACCTTGTTATTTAACAAGGTTTAATTAAATATTTATTATTTAACAAAGCACCAATAAACTATTGCAAATATTTTATTTAATAATTAAACTTAAATCAGTAATATAAAGATACATTATGAAAGTAAAATTTAAAAAACTTAATGAAAATGCAATAATACCACAATACAAAACGAGTGGTTCTGCTGGTTTTGACCTGAACGTATTATTAAACAATGAAACTGAAATTATAAAAAAAGGCGAAATAAAATTATTAAAAACAGGTTTAGCAATCGCCCTACCCGATGGTTATGAGGCTCAAATAAGATCAAGATCTGGTCTTTCTTTAAAAAATGGAATTATAGTATTAAATGCACCAGGAACAGTTGATTCTGATTATAGGGGCGAAGTTTGTTTAATCATAATGAACTGCGGTTCAGAAGACTATATTATAGAAAATGGTGCAAGAATGGCACAAATGGTTATAGCAAAATATGAAAAAGCAGAAATAGAAATTGTTAACGATTTAGATTCCACAGAAAGAGGAGATAAAGGTTTTGGTTCAACTGGTGTTAATAACAAATAATTAAATTCATCAGCAATCTTAATTTACAACATCATATATATATTATATTATTATCAATCTTAATAATATATGTTAAATTATTCTTGTAAGCATTATAATAAAATATTATTTCATAATTTTTTGAAACTATTAAAATATAAATTTGTCATTTTGTAAGAAAATATTTTCAAATACCACTACAATTTATATTATTATTTATACTAATTTTTATATATTTTTAGTACTTTATCTATATAATAATTAATAAATATTAATAAGTTTACAAATAATATTAATTTATTGATTTTTATAAAATATTAATTATCATTGGTTTTAATTAGAATTAATTATTAAACAATATGGAACAAATGAATTTTGATGAAGCAATGTCTAAATTAGAAGGAATTCTTGATAATTTAGAAGCTAACGGCGAACAAATGAATCCAGAAGAAGTTGAGGCTAAAATAGCTGAAGCTGAACAATTGAGGGATTATTGTAAAGCATTATTAAAAAAAGAAAGGGAAGATCTAATCAAAACTGCAAAAGAAAATAATATCCCATTAGAGGAACTTGGTCTTTCTGAGGATGAAGAAGAAGAAACAGAAGAATAAAAAAATAAAATAATAAATTTTATAGGTTCTTATATGAAAACAGTTAATAATGACAATTTTAGGGATATAATAAGTTCCAACAAGCCAGTATTAGTGGATTTTTGGGCAGAATGGTGTGGTCCTTGTAGAATGTTATTACCAATTATTGAGGAATTAAGTGAAGAAATGGCGGACAAAATTGATGTATGCAAATGCAATGTTGATGAATGTCCAGATATTGCTTCAAGTTTTAATATAAGAAGTATTCCAACATTAATTCTTTTTAAAAATGGTAATATTATTGATATATCTAATGGTGCAGCTTCAAAAGCAACCGTTAAACAATGGATAGAATCAAAAATATAAAAAAGAATATAAAAAATTAACAATTAACCACAAAACAATTTATTTTTGTTTTGTGGTTTTTTATTGTGGCGTTTTTGAATTATAAATGTAAATATAAATAACTAGTTTTAATAATATAGTGTCTGTATCCATAATAATATTGTTTTAAATTACTGTTTTTCTTATCTATAATAATTTTAATTATATGTTTTACATTCAATTTTAATTATAAATTAACTTGTCATATATATAATACTTTAAAACTTACAATAATAAAAAAACAAAGCATCATTATAAATAAATAACAACAAACTCTGCCATAACCACTTGCAAATTCCAAAAAAATACCTATATACTAAATAATTTATAAAAAAACAAACAAAAAACAATGCCAGAAAAACAAAATTTTGAATTTGGTGTAGAAACCAAAAAAATATTAAAATTAATGATTCACTCATTATATACAAATAAAGATATAGTAGTTAGAGAATTAATATCTAATGCTTCCGATGCTTGTGATAAATTAAGGTATCAAACATCCTTAAACCCAGATATTTTAGGAAATGAAACAGAACTTAAAATAAAAGTAGAAATTGACGAAGAACATAAAACCTTATCCATTAGAGATACCGGAATTGGTATGAACAGAGACGATTTAATCAATCAATTAGGTGTTATAGCAAAATCTGGAACAGAAGCCTTTATGGAACAAATTTCCAAAAATAAAGAACAAGATGCTATTGACTTAATAGGTCAATTCGGTGTTGGTTTTTATTCATCTTTTATGATAGCTAATAAAGTCCAAGTAATTTCTAAAAAAGTTGACAGCGATGAAACTTATATTTGGGAATCCACTGGTGAAGGTGAATTTAAAGTTAAAAAATATGATGAAGAATTTACAAGAGGAACAAAAGTAATTTTATACTTAAAAGATGGTGAAGATGATTTTATTGATAAATTCCATATAAAACACGTAATAAAATCTTACTCTGACCACATAATTTTTCCAATTCAATTAAAAATGGGAACAACAGACGATAGTGTTGAAACTATTAATACAGGAACTGCCTTATGGACAAAAAATAAACAAGATATAACAACACAAGAATACAATGATTTTTACAAATATATAGCCCATATGCCAGGCGAGCCTTGGATGATTTTACACAACAAAGTTGAAGGAAATATTGAATTTACAAACTTATTGTTTATTCCAGACAGAAGAACATTTGACTTGTTTAATCCAGAAATGAGAACAAGAATAAAATTATACATAAAAAGAGTATTTATAACAGAAGAAAGTGTGCAACTATTACCAAGATATTTAAGATTTATACAAGGTATTGTTGATAGTCAGGATTTACCTTTAAATATTAGTAGAGAAACTTTACAATACAATAGCACAGTTGAAAAAATTAAAAAAGCACTTGTCAAAAAAATATTTACAGAATTAGAAAAAAAAGATCAAAAGGAACCTGAAGAATACTTAAAATTCTGGGAAAATTTCGGTCCAGTTATGAAAGAAGGACTTTGCGAACATAATGTAAATAATGATGATTTACTGGATATTTGTAAATTCTATACAAGTAAAGCAAAAGATAAACCTATAAGTTTAAAGACTTACATTGATAGAATGAAAGCGGAACAAAAAGACATTTATTATATTACAGGAACATCTATCGACAATATTGATACAAGCCCACAAGTTGAAGGTTTTAAATCAAAAGACATAGAAGTTTTATATTTATTCGATACAATTGATGATTTTTGGGTAACTGCTACAAATAAATATAAAGATCATCAATTTAAGTCAATTTCAAGAACAGATATAGATTTGGATAATTTAAATCCAACAGAAGAACAAAAAGCAGATATTGAATTTGAAGAAGAAAAAAAAGCAAGAGAAGATAAAGAAAAAAAAGAAAAATTAAAAAATATAACTGAAAGTAACTACGATGGTTTGATTAAATTAATTAAAGAAACACTTGAAAAATGTAATTTAAAAGATGTTAAAATATCTAAAAAATTAACCACAAGTCCAGTTTGTCTTGTTGCAGATGAAAAAGGTTTGGATTTAAAACTTGAAAGATTTTTATTAGAGCAAAAACAAATAATGGCACCATTACCAAAAGTTTTAGAAATAAATGTAAATCACTCAATTTGGCAAGCAGTTCAAAATAATTTGTCAAATAAAGATAAATTTGAAGATATTAAAGAGGTAATATTGACTTTATTTGATGAAGCTTGTGTTTTGGAGGGTGAGCCTGTGAATAATCCGGCTGATTTCGCAAGACGATTGAATAAGATGATGCAGTTTAAGTAATATAACAAAATAACACTATTTTTTATAAACTAAAACATAAAAAATAGTGTTATTTTAAATATCTTACAATTTACAACTCATTGCACCAGTCAATATCAAACAAAAATTGTTTTACCTCATCAGTTAGTATATCATCAATCGTATCTTCTGTAACTCCTTCAACATGTTTCACTGAACCATCTCTATATACAGCAATTTCTTTATTTCCATCTTTAATATGTATATGTTCTTTGTCAATATTTTTTTCTCCATCATTACTATCATGTCCATATACAAACACTTGTTTATCCTTTAATCTATTTTTAGCTTCCGCTTCAATATCATTTTTTGACATATTTTGTAGTGCTGGCTTTTCACCTCTTTTAATTCTTTCTTTTTTATCTTGTTTGATTGCTTTTGTAATTGCTCTTATTAGTTTTTTGTTAATTTACTATCTTTATTATTTTGATCTTTGTTATTATTTTTTTCTGTTTTTTTCTTCTTTTTATCTGGTATTCTTATTTCCTCCATCTCTTCTTCAGTCCCTATCACACTCTTTAAATCTGCAAACATTTTATTTACTAACTGTGTATTTTTTTCTAATGTATTTTTATCTAACTTTTGTATATCTATTTCTATTTCTTTTTCATGTGTACTAAGAACATATGCATAATAATTAGAATATCTTATTGCTGAATTTTTATTAATTCTGCGCTTATTATCATTATAACTTCCATAATATAAAGTTTCTATTACTTTTTTATATGTATTAGCAGTATATAAATTTATACCTATTATTTTAGTATTAGTATCTTTATCATATTTTGTATATCCATATATATTACAGTTTGGTGTATCATCATAATATGTTATAACTTTTACATCTTTTTTATCTTTTACTGTATATGGCATTGTTTTAGCTATCTCAAATAAATCATTATTGAGATCTATGTTATTATTATTGTTATTGTTTATATTGTTATTGTTTTTATCTTTTTTATTCTTTTTATTATTTTGTTGTTGTTGTTTTGTTTGAGATAGTTTATTTGCTAATTTGGTTAGTAGTTTTTTGTTTTGTTTGTAGTGTATATATTCTTTTATCTCTTTGGTGGAATAGTTAATGATTAGTGGTTTATTGTTATAATTGTTGTTATTTATATTATTATTACCACTATAAATAAATAATAGTGGCAATAATATAATACATATAAACATTAAGAATAATATTAAACAATAAAAACAATATAAATATTTTTTTATATTTATATTGTTATTATTATATTTCATTTTTAATGTATTATTGTTGGTATTTAATTTTTATTTTTAATTAATAATTAAATAAGTAATTATTTATTGTTTTATTACTTATTTAGTAAGTGTTAATTATTTAATTATGTTTATACTTATACTTTTCATTCCATATTTCAACCTGTTCTAAAAAATATTCTTTGTCTTTTTTGTCGATTAAATAAAACATTCGTTCATTATCAACCTCATGTAATAAATAACAAATAGTAATTAAACTACTTGCATCATTTGGTAACATATTTCCAAAATCTTTTATGTAGTGAAATATCATAGAACAATCACCCTCTTTAAAATCATCCCACATGCCAAAATCTACCAACCAGTCATCCAATGCCCCAAAATTTCTTACAAAATAATCCGGAAACTTCCAACCATCAATTAATTGATCATAAAATAAATCTATATCTTTACATTTATTACCATCTATTTCTTTAAACATTTCTGTTTCTGTATTTATATTTTGTTTTACTTTTTCTATATCATCAACAAATATAACTTGATTATGTATTTCTCCAAATGATCTTAATCTATTAATATGTTTATTATATTCTTCTATTTGATTAAATACATAATCTTTATATTTTATATCTATTATAAAATA
>JAGAUJ010000005.1 GCA_017620845.1 Rickettsiales bacterium
TATTCAATTATTGTGGCTAAATATTGTTACAGATGGATTACAGGATATGGCATTATCTTTTGAAAGGGAAGAAAAAGAGATAATGAAAGAAAAACCTAGAAGTCCAAAAGAATCTATTTTTGATAAAACAATGATGCAACAGACACTTCTTGCAGGATTTACTATTGGATTAATTGTTTTTGCTGTTTGGGTGTTCTTGTTAAAAGGTGTTGAAATGCCAGTTGAAACTGCAAGAGGATATGTAATGATGTTAATGGTATTTATGCAAAACTTCCATGCACTTAATTGTCGTAGTGAAAAAACATCAGCATTTAAATTGCCATTATCTAGAAACTGGTTTATTGTATTTAGTATTTTAGGTTCTATTTTATTACAAATTGTTGTTATGGAAGTTGATTTCCTAAGTAGTTTCTTAAAAACTAATAGCATGCCTGTTATCGATATTTTATATGTGTTCTTGGCAAGTGTTCCAATTTTATTAGTTATGGAAATATATAAAAAAGTTAAATATAGGAAGAGGTAAATATGGAAAAAGCAGTAGAGAAAATAATTGAGGGTTGTGTAGAGCTTGGATTTAAATTAATTGGTTTAATTTTAATTTTATTAATTGGATTTAAGGTTATTAAGATATTATTAAAACTTATAAAGAAATCAAAAGGATTTAATAAGTTAGAAAAAAGTGTTCAAACTTTTATAATTAGTTTTCTTGGTATATTATTGAAAGCATTAGTGGTTATTACAGCACTTGCTTATATTGGTATTCCTATGACATCTATGTTGACTGTATTTGGTACTGCTACTTTGGCATTTGGTTTAGCGCTGCAAGGTGGCTTAACAAATATGATGGGTGGCTTAATGCTTCTAATTTTTAAGCCATTTAAAGTAGGGGAATTTATTGAAACTCATTCTGATAGTGGAATTGTAGAAGAAATTACAATATTTTATACAATATTAAAGACTGGTGATAATAAGAAAATTGTTATACCTAATGGACCATTATCTAATGAAACAATTATTAATTATTCTGCTCGTGAAAAAAGAAGATTGGATTTGAATTTCTCTGTTAGTTATGATAGTGATATTGATAAGGTTAAAAAGATATTGCTTGATACTCTTAATGAAGAAGAACTTGTATTAAAAGATGAAGAAATTTTTGCTCGACTTTCTAGTCATGGTGATAGTGCTTTAGTATTCACTACAAGAGTTTGGGTAAAAACAGAAGATTATTGGGCAGCAAATTTTAATCTACAAGAAAATATTAAAAAAGCTCTTGATAGAAATAAAATTGAAATTCCATATCCTCAACTTGATGTTAATTTAAAGAAATAAATATAGGTGATAAGTATCTAACTTATCACTTTTTTTGTTCGACAAATTTGAGTAAAATTGATTCTTGCTTTACATTAAAAACAAAAACACAAAAAGCTTTAAAAATAAGCTTTTTATAAAAATGAAAAAAATGAAAAAATGTTTTTTTAAAAAAAAATAAAAAAACAAAAATAATGAAATTCCTTTTAAAATAAAGAAAAAATATAAAAATATAAAAAAATA
>JAGAUJ010000006.1 GCA_017620845.1 Rickettsiales bacterium
ATATTATATATTAAAAATATATAAAATACAAGAATTATAACTATAAATCAATTATATCAATTTATTATTAAATAATGTTTATATTTGTGAGTTATTTTTAATAAAATATTATATTTATTTTAATATTAGTATTTGTAAATATTGGAAACTATAATAATAAAAATTGACAAAAAAATTTGTATTTAATACCATTTCTTTATATCTTTATATTTTTATAGAAATGAGTAGTTTTTACACAGAAGAAGAATTAAAAAAAATTGGCTTTAAATCATTTAGTAAAAATGTATTAATAAGCAAAAAAGCATCTATATATGGTGCAAAAAATATGACTATTGGAAACAATGTTAGAGTTGATGATTTTTGCATTTTAAGTGGAAAAATAACATTTGGAAATTATATACATGTTTCGGCTTATACTTCTTTGTTCGCTGGTGATATTGGTATTGAATTGGAAGATTTTACAACCATATCTTCAAGGTGTGTAATTTACGCAATAACTGATGATTATAGTGGAAATTATATGACAAATCCAATGATTGATGATAAATATAGAAATGTTATCAGTAGTAAGATAATTATAAAAAAACATTCAATTATAGGCAGTGGTTCTACTATTATACCAAATGGAAAAAGTGAATTAATAATAGAAGAAGGAACTTCTGTTGGTGCAATGAGTTTAATAAAAAACAATACTTTGGCTTGGAATATATACTGTGGTATTCCAGCAAGAATAATCAAAGAAAGAAATAAAAATATTTTAGAATTGGAAAAACAGTTTTTGAGAGAGGCGAAAGATGAGTAAAAAGTTAACAATAATGTGCATTACTTATAATCAAGTAAAGTTTGTAAGGCAAGCAATAGAAAGTTTTTTAATGCAAAAAACTAATTTTGATTTTGAGGTGTTAATACATGATGATTGTTCCACAGATGGAACAAGAGAAATTATTGAAGAATATGAAAAAAGATATCCAAATATAATTAAACCAATATATCAAAAAGAAAACCAATGGACAAAGGGTAATCCAAGCATTATTTTTAATGATTTTATATTTCCAAGTATAGATAGTGAATATGTTGCTTTTTGTGAGGGGGATGATTATTGGATTAATGAAAATAAATTACAAAAGCAAGTAGATTTTTTAGACAAGCATAAAAAATATAATATTTGTTTCCATCCAGTAAAAGTTATTTGGGAAGATGGAAGTGAAAAAGATTATATTTTTCCAGATAAAAAATTAGTATGGGGTAAAATGAAATTAAAATTAAAACATTTATTAAAACATAATTTTATACAAACAAATTCCGTTGTTTATAGATGGAATAAAAGTATAAAAATACCAGATAATATTTTGCCGATAGATTGGTTTATACATTTGTTAAATGTTAAAGATGGTAAAATATATTTTATGAAAAATGAGGTAATGTCTGTGTATAGGAGATGGACTGGTGGCGTATGGATTGATAATGGAACAGACGCGTTTTTTGTAAAAAATGGAAATAAAATGATAAATTTTTATAAAAATATAGAAAATATTTTTAACTACAATTGTAACACTGATATACAGTATATATTTAATAAAATGGTATATAGTTGTATAAAAAGTGATAATTTTGAAGAATTACAAAAACTTCGCAATATAGACATTGACAATGTAATGCAAAGAATAGATAATGATGTATTATTAAGAAACAGTTTTAAACATATGAGTCTATTTAAATATATTAAAAAATGTATAAAATTATTTATAAGAGAAATAAGGCAATTTTAGTTTTCACTATTATTTTCCAGCATACTTTGATTTATTGCAGTAGCTCTAAGTGAATTTATTCTGTCTCTTGTTTCAACAAATTTCAGTAATGTTTGTCCTTCAAGTCTTTTATCTGGAACATCTTTCATTGTGCTTGGATTTATTCTGTCGCCATTAAATATTATACCATAATGCAAATGTGGTCCAGTAGATAAACCTGTTGTTCCAACATAGGCAATAACTTCACCTCGTTGAACTTGTGTTCCAACTCTTATATGTCTTGCTATTTTAGAAATATGTGCATATTCAGTTGTATAAGACTTGTTGTGTTTTATTGCAATATAATTTCCAAAACCACCACCACAATATCTATCTCCATTTCTACAACCAGTAATAACTTTTGTCACAACACCATTACCAGCAGAATAAAAAGGCGTTCCAACGGGTGCTGCAAAGTCAATTCCCTTGTGTGCTTTTGTATAGCCTAAAACTGGATGTTTTCGTTTATTTGTATAGCCCGAACTTATTCTTGCTCCATTAATTGGTGTTTTTAATAGAGATCTTTGAACTGTTTCACCTTTTTCATTAAAAAAGTTGCTAACTCTACCATCTTTAAAACGATATATTTTATTGTCTCTTGATCTTGTATGTAAATTTGCATAAATTATATTTCCATTTTTAACTTTTTTGCCATTTTCTGTATAAAATGCTTCAAAAACAACTTCTAACCAGTCTCTTTTTTGTATATCTCGTTGAAAATCCACACTAAAACTATAATATTTTATCAAATCCAAAACTATATCTGCCGGAATACCAGCGTTAACAGCATCAACATAAACACTATTTGTAATATTAACAATATACTTATTATAACTTTGTGATAAAATAACTTTCTCTTTACTTGCAACAAAGTCACCATTATTATTTTTAGATACAGTAATTTCTTCTAAAGAATTATCATCTATTATCCTTAACTCTTCAAGATCTATTATTTGCTTTACAGAATCATTTATTGATTGAGCAGTATTTTTATATTTTATAAATAACTTTTGTCCTATTTGTAAATTATTTATATTGTATACACGCTTTAATTCAGTTATACACAAATAAGCATCATTTTGATCTATTTTTATTATATTTGTTAAAATGTTTGACAAATTATCACCTCTTCTTATTTTATATACAACATCTTTATAATCTTGTGGTAAATCGGTATCAATTGGGTTTGTTATAACTAACTCCAATGGTTCTATTTTTATTAATTCTTTGTTTTTATTTAGGTTGGTTTTAAAATCAATATAAACAAAATATACAACTATTATCAAAAATATTACTATAAAAAATAATGACACTATTGCTTTGTAAATACCTATTTCTGAATAAACTTGTAAGTTTTTAAAATTAAAGTTTATATTATCAAAAGTTTTAATTGAAATATATTTCTTTTTTTCTTTTATAAAAAGTCCCCTAATTGACAAACATACATCATTTATAATTTTTTTTATTTTTTTATAAAACTCATAAAAAAATACTTGATTGATTAATAAAAATATATTATAATACCATTGTATGATAAATTAAATATTATTAATTACAATATTTTTTAATATTTAAGGGGTAACTATGGGATTTAATTTAAAAGTAAATGACTATTGTGTATATAAAACACATGGTATTGCAAAAATAAAGGAAATAAAAGAATTAAAAGTTGCTGGAATAGAAAGTAAATGTTTGGTATTATATTTTGAAAAAGAGAAACTTACACTAATGGTGCCAGCAAAATTCAAAGAAAATGGAGACATTAGAAAACTTTGCACTTTGGAAGATATGGAAAAAGTATTTAGCATATTAAGAAGTGGAGTAAAAAAACTAAAAGGAATGTGGAGCAGAAGAGCGAAAGAATACAGAGATAAAATTAATTCTGGTGATATATTTCAAATAGCGGATGTTCTAAAAGATTTAATAAGAGATGTTGATGAAGCGGACAGATCATACAGTGAAAGAAGTATATATGATATGGCAATTTACAGATTAGCATCTGAATATGCAGTCATTAAAAAAATTACTTATGAAGAAGCAGAACAATATATAATGGATATTGCAAAAGAAAGAATTGGAACAAGTAATAAAGAAGATCAAGAAATTATTAAACAAGCTTAATTACTTAGTAATTAAGCTTTTACAGTTTATAATACTATTAATCTACCCACATAAATGTCCATCTTGTAAAAAAATAGTAGATGCTGAGGGCTTTTGTAGTTCTTGTTGGAAGAAATTAATTTTTATTGAAAAACCTTACTGCACTGTATGTGGGAAACCACTTGATATTACTACAAGCATGGGACTTGTATGTGGTAGTTGTATAAGAAAGAAATATTATTTTGATAGAACATTTTGTGTTTTTGCTTATAATGATACAATAGCAAGAGCAATTTTTGAGTTCAAGTTTTATAGAAAAACATTTCTATCAAAATTTTTTACAAAATTGTTGGCAAATAAAATAAAAGATTGTAGAGAGAATATAGATTTTATAACTTGTGTTCCAATGCATATAAAAAGATTAAGACAAAGAGGCTATAATCAGTCGCTGTTGTTAGTAAAAGATTTAAGTGATATGATTAATGTGCCTTACATTCCAGATTTACTGATAAAAATTAAACATACAAAAGCACAAGTTCAATTAAATCATAAACATAGAAAGACAAATTTAAAATCGGCATTTGAATTGAATAATAAATATGTTAATGTAGTAAAAGGTAAAAATATTTTGGTGGTTGATGATGTTTTTACTACTGGTTCAACTGTTAATGAATGTGCTAAAACATTGAAGAAACAGGGTGGTGTTGTGAGGGTGTTTGTGCTTACTTTGGCTAGGGCTTTGAGAAGTGAGCAAAATATTTTGAAACCAGTTGTTGTTCGATCTTTGATTGATTAGTTGTTGTTTTGTTTTATTTTAAAAAATATATTTATATGTATGTATTTGGGCAATTATTGTTTCATTGTGTATTAAAAAAATAATTAAAATAAAGATATTTTAAAAATATATATTATCAATGACATATTTATGATATTTTTTTTACTTCTGCTGTAACCCATACATTCCAATTTGGTGTTTTTAAACCAAGTTTTGCATCGGCAATTATTCCATCTGTATATTTATAATTGTTTTTCCAATTTAAAGTATATTTAATCTGTATATTAGTATCATAATTTTTAACATAAACATTTACTCTTTTTATTTTATTAGATAAATATTTTATTGGTTCAACTATCCAAGAACCAATACCAACATTTAAACAACTGAAAGATGAAAAATTACAACCATCTAAAATAAACTTTATATAAAAATGTTTTTGTGTTTGCGTATTTCCAGAAATATTTAATATTTCTGCTTCCATAAAATTTTGTTCTTCTTTTGTTAAAATGTAATTTTTTGATTTTTGTGTAGAATTAAATATCTTTATTCCATTATTTAAAGTGTTGTGTAATCTTTCCAGTTGTTTTTCTTTGTCTTGTTCTTTATAATATAATTCTTTCCAAGCATTTCTTTGTTTTATAGATAAGATTGTGGAAAAAATATCACAACCAAATATCTTATTAAAAACTGCCATTCCTATGTTTTTATTGGTTTCTTGACCAAATTTTACTTCTATATCAATGTATTGATTATTTGGTAGTTTGTGAATTAAATCTGCTCCAATTTTATTATTGTTGCTTCCATGAATTAATTTAATGTCATTTAAAGATGTATGTTTATTGTTGTAAAATTTATCTATAATATATGCTTTTATAGTATTGGAACAATTATAAAGTATATATTCAATGTCTTTGTTATTTTTATTTCTAAAAATTTTTACTCTTTCACTATCATTTATGTTGGCAATTTTCAGTGAGTGTAGATTATAATTATCGCATAATCCCAATTCAGCTTCTCGAACACAAAAATCTACATTAACCATTTGTTGTATTATTGTCTAATTTTTCGTATTCCTTAATGATGTCATTTTTACAAAAGCCAGGAGTAATATGATTATTGTGTGCCAATGTGTCAAAATTAATTTTTAGTAGTTTATTTAAAATGTGCTTATTTTTGGCTTTAAAAAAATAAAATTGGTCGCTTGTTGTTAATATTTTATTTTTTAAAAAATCATAATCTGTTGGTAAAAATATTTTTGTATATTCTTTCCATCCTTGTGCATAAACGGCAAAGTCCCAATCGTAATCTAAATATTTTTGACTTATTTTTGTTGCATTATGTCTATATAAATTAAAGTCTATATGTTTAATTTTTGGTTTTGATAATCTTAAATCTGGCAAGTTGTTTTTTAAATTATTGTTTAATATCCATATTTGAAATACGGACGGACAAGAGTAAGGTGTTTTGTCTGGTAATTCAAAAGAATTGTTTGGTAATGTTTCTTGATAAATTAAACTGGCGCATTGTAGTATTTGTTTTTGAATTGAATATTTGTTTGCTGTGATTGGCATAATAAAAGCAACCGCTTCGCTTTCTAATAGTGCTTTATTTAAAAATGAAATTGCCAATTTTCCTTTATAACCAAAGGGGGGATTTCCAATTGTTATATGTTGTTTAATTGAAATTGTCTTTTTTAAATAATTGGTTTTTATTATATCTACTGAATCTGGATTTATGTCGTATGCATACACTGTATAATTAAGTGATTTTAAATAATTACTTATATTTCCAGATCCAGCGCTTGGTTCAACAAAAATATTAATATGTGGAAATAGTTTTGTGGTAATATTAACAATATGTTTAACGCATTCTAATTTTGTATAGTATTTATCAATATTTGTAGTATTATAACTCTCCATAAACGGTGGTTTATGGAGAGTGATAAATATAAAATATTTAAAAAATAAATTAACTTATTATAAATATAGTATTTACAATATTTATTATTATTTTTAGTTAAAAATTCTTGACTTTAATTATATTAATAATATGTTTAATATACTATTTAAAATAAACCACCGTTTAAATTAAATAGTTATATTTTAGCATAAATATGAATTCTATACATTAAAAGTAGTTAAAATATTAAATAACATAAATCTTACTTCCAAATTATAAAACATAAATTTATAGTAAATAAAAAACACTTTTAAAATGGTAACAATTGCATATATAAGAGTTAGTTCAGAAAAACAAAACTGTTCAAATCAACATTATGAAATAGAGAATTTTTGTAAAATACATAATTTTATTATTGATAAATGGGTGGAAGAAGTTATTTCTTCAAGAAAAGAACTCAAACAAAGAAAACTTAGTAAAATTTTAGATAAATTAAAAAGTGATGATATACTTATTACAACTGAAATTTCAAGACTTGGTAGAAATATGTTAGAAATTATGGGAATTTTACAAACTTGTTTAAATAAAGGTTGCCAAATAATAACTATAAAAGAAAATTATCATTTAGGTGCAGACATACAAAGTAAAGTATTGGCTTTTGCTTTTGGTTTATCAGCAGAAATAGAAAGACAGTTAATTTCACAAAGAACAAAAGAAAGTCTAAAAAGATTAAAAGATGAAGGTAAGCATCTTGGTAGGCCGTTTGGTGTATCTTATAGAAAACTTCAAGCAAATAAAAATAAGATTGTGGAATTACTAAATAAAAATGTGTCTAAAACTGCTATTGCAAGATTGATGAATTGTTCTTGGACTACATTACATAGGTTTATTGGGGAAAGATTAAATAAATAATGTATGAAACAAAAAACAGCAGTTGCACAGACAACTGCTGTAGAAACACACATCTATTATGTTATTGTTACAACTAAAAATAAGTTACCATACAACAAATTAAATAATAAATTTGTGAACTATTTATTTACAAAATAAACTACTTCTCAACTCTCTCAACTGCTTCAAGAATTTTCTTTTTTGCCTCTGCTGAATCTTTATACCCAGCAACTTTAACCCATTTACCTTTTTCCAAATCTTTATAATGTTCAAAGAAATGTTCAACCTTATTCAAAACAGTTTTTGGTAATTCGTCGATTTCATTTATTCCAGAATATTCACTATTCATTTTTTCACTTGGAACAGCTAAAATTTTTTCATCTTCGCCCTTTTCATCTTCCATTAACAAAACACCAATAGGCTTACAAGGAATTACTGCACCATATTGTATTGGATATTCAGCTAAAACTAAAACATCTATTGGGTCGCCATCACCAGATAATGTATTTGGAACAAAACCATAATTCAATGGATAGTGCATAGGAGTTGCTAAAAATCTATCGACAAATAAGGCGCCGCTTTCTTTATCTAATTCATATTTTACTGGTAATGCGTTTGCTGGATTTTCAACAATAACATTTACTGTATTTGGAACATCTTTTCCGGTTTTAATATTTTTTATTAACATAATTTTCTCACTTATTTAATTATTATAAATTGCCATAACTCCATTAATTGTATTATAAATTTTAGAATTAATAAAGTTATTCAAAACGCCAAATTTATTGCTTTTTTTATATATATCAAAATCAACAATTGCCATATTATTAATATCTATATTGTTATCTTTAAAATAATTTAAAGCATCTTCTTCTGTTCCTATTTTATCTACTAAGCCATATTCAAGAGCTTGTCTTCCTGTGTAGACTTGCCCATTTGCTATTTCTTGTGCTTCTGTTATTTTTATTTTTCTTCTTTCAACAAATATATTCAAAAAATAATCATAGACATCATTAATTTGTTGAGATATAACCATATCAACATCGGGATTAATTTTTTCAAATGGATTTGGTGCAGATTTTAATGATGAACTTTTATAATTTATTAGATTTACACCAAGTTTTTTTGCTAAATCTGTAACTTCATAGGTTTGCATTAATACACCAATTGAGCCAACTAAACTTGTGTTGTAAGATATAATATAATCGCTTGCCATAGCAACCATATAAGCCCCAGAGGCTCCTATGCTATTTATAACTGAAACAATAGGTTTTGTTTTTGATAATTCTCTAAAAAATGTATATAATTTTTCGCTTTCAACAACGTCGCCACCACCTGAATTTATGTCTAAAATTATGCCCTTAACGTTGTCTTTTTTTAATTCTTTCATGCGATTTACTGAAAGGGTATTATTTAATATAACACTATTAATGCTAACTCTTGCAATTATGTTTTTACTTGAACTATTATTTAAAATGCTTTTGCTGGATGATATTATTAAAAAAAACATACTTATGAATGCTACTATTCTCCAGCAAGATAATCGTTTTTTAAGATCTTTAATAAATACAAATGTATCGCTTTTCATATGCTAATTTGTTATAATATAATAAAATACTCACACCATGAAGGTGTGAGTTTAAATTTATTTCATGCTATTGAAAACATTGCCAAATACACTTCCTAATGTTGTATTTGTGTTTGTATTCATGTATTGTTCAATGTCAAAATCTTCTTCATCATCTTCTTGTGAAGTATTTTTTTCAACATCTTCAAGACTCTTTAATGCTAACATTAATTTACCAGTTTCGTTATCAAAACTGATTATATTAGCATCAAGTTTTTCACCAACTGTGAATTTGTCAGTTTTTTGTTCTTTTTTGTCAGCAGATACATCAATTTTTTTGATGATACCTTTTAGGCCAAGATCAATTTCAACTTCCATAAAGTCTTTTCTTATATTTCTAACTATACAAGAAACTTTTTGTCCTGCTTCTAATTCATTTACTTCTTGTTTGAAGTTTTCATTAGATAGTTGTTTAATACCAAGTGAAATTCTTTCTTGTTCGTAATTGCTACCTAATAAAACTACTTTAACTTTTTCGTTTTTCTTGTAGTTTTTGATTGCTTCTTTGCCTTCAACATCTTCCCAGTCTAAGTCTGATGTATGAACTAAACCATCAACTCCATTTTCAAATTCTACAAATAAGCCAAATTCTGTAATGTTTTTAATTACGCCTTCTAAAACATCGCCTACTTTGTAAGCATCTGAAAATTGTTTCCAAGGATTTTCACTACATTGTTTAATACCAAGTGAAATTCTGTGGTGTTCTGTGTCAATGTCTAATATCATAACATTAACATCTTGACCCATATTTAAAACTTTTGATGGAGAAACATTGTTTTTTAACCAAGACATTTCTGAAACGTGAACTAAACCTTCAATTCCATTTTCTATTTCAACAAATACACCATATTGTGCGATATTTGTAACTTTACCTTTAACAATAGAATTTACTGGGTATTTAGTTTCAATTGTTTCCCAAGGATTTTCTTGTAATTGTTTCATACCCAAAGAAACTTTTTTGGTGTCTTCATCATATTTTATAACTTGAACTTCAACTTCTTGACCTACTTTTAATATTTCAGACGGATGTCTAACTCTGCACCAAGAAATATCTGTTAAGTGTAATAAACCATCGAAACTTCCAAAATCTATGAAAGCACCGTAATCTGTAATATTTTTTACTATACCTTTAATTACATCACCAACTTTAATTTTAGATAAAATTTCTTCTCTTTCTTTACTTCTTTGTTCTTCTAAAATTGCTCTTCTTGAAACTACTACGTTTCCTCTTACATCATCAATTTTAAGAACCATAAATTGTTCCATTTTACCAACAAAGTCTTCCATATTTGCTAAAACAGCAGTATCAACTTGGCTTCTTGGTAAGAAAGCAATAACATTTCCTAATTCAATAGCAAAACCACCTTTTACTTTACCTAAAATTTTACCTTCAACTATTTTGTTTTCAGCTAAACATTTCTTTAAGTAGTTCCAGTTTTGATATTTTTTAGCGCTTTCTCTACTAATAATTAATTCGCCTTTTTTGTTTTCTATTTTTTCTATATAAACATCAACTGGACTGTTAATTTCTATTTCTTCGCCAGAAAATTCTGATACTGGTATGTAACCAACTGTTTTTCCGCCGATGTCTATTGTAACTGTTTTGTTGTCAATGCCAATAATTACACCTGGTGTTATGTCGCCTTCAATAAATGTTGGCATCTCTTTGTCATACTCTTCTAAGAGTTGTTCAAAATCTTCAAAATCTAAACTCATTTTATTGTTTTATAAGGGTAGTTAATAATCTAAATCAAATAGTGATAAAAAACCCCTTTTATTTTTTATGTGTTTGATCTGTGTTTAGAATAGTAAAAATTAATTTATAGTCAAGTTTTATTTTGGATGTGAAAATGTGAATGTATTAATTGATAATATGGTAAAGATTAAGATTGTAAAATATGTTTGTTATATTTTGTATGATATTAGGTCAATAATATTTATAAATATGATTTTATTATTATAAATTGACTTAATATTTTTTATATATTATTCTGATTGTAAACTTCTGGTATATATGTTTGAACTGGAATGTTGATTTATGATTTATTAAAATTGGAGTAATGGTTATGTATGAAATTCCAAAAGTTGCTAATGTGACAGCAAATGGTGAGGAAATTGTGCGAGTTATTGAGAATGGTTTTGGTTTTAGTTTTGAATTTTACTATAATAATGAGAAAATTGTTGCTGTTGATGCTGGGGGTAAAATTTATTTAATTGATGACACGAGTATAGATAAAATGTTTTGTGGAGAAACAATAACTGACGATATAATAGATAAATATACAACAAAAGAAGAAAGAGAAATACTTATTAGGTATTCTGTAGATGGGTATAACAGATGCCATATTTATCATAGGGATAAACATAAATATTGTTCTTTCTTATAGTTATTGAACATTAATATAAAGAGTAGAAATGTTGTAGTTGATATGGGAGAAAACGGAATTGAGAAGCAATTTATAAAGGATTTGTGGAATAGGTTGAAGCCTTATGTTGTTACATTAAAAAACAATTTAAAGATTGCTGATGATTATAATGCGGTTTGTTTATATGATACTGATACATTTAAGACACGAGATGGTGCCATATATAGTAATGATAATATTTCGGATAAATTTGGTGAATTTGCTAGTGATGTGTATAAAGAAATAAAATCTAATTTACTTGATGAGAATTTATTTGATGAAATAAAAAATGGTATAATATTACAAATTAGAGAAGCCATTCGAAATATTAATAGCGAAGTTACAATTGAGAATGCACATTTAAAAAATTTGATTACTATACAAATACCAATTATGCTTAAATACAGAATTAATAATGGCGTAATTACAGATATTAACATAGATAATAATTGTAGAAAGGAAGAAATTAAATTATCTTTATGTGAAATTGGCAAAATAGTTCGTAAAAAAGATAAATTTGTTAAAGGTAAATTTAAAGGCGGTAGAAAAGATAAGGAAAGTTTTGTTTCTATGGCATTAGATTTAAATGAAGAACATACACATGTTAGATTTCCGCGTCCAGATGTGGATAGTGTAAAAGGTTATTGTAGTAATGTAAAACAAATTATACAAAATGATAAGAGTAAAAACAATATACTCTTAATCCCTTATTCGGCAGACGGACACATTGTAACATTAATAGTAGATAAAAATAAATTTAATAGTGTGGATGAACAAGAAAGAAAAAACAGTATAATGTGTTTTGATAGTAGTCATGCATTTACTAAATGGTATGGCTCTACACTTAATAATAAACATTTTTCGGATGAATTGTATGATTGTATTAGCAATGATAAAAGACCGATTAATGATAAAAATATACAAGGTTTTGAAAGTACGTGTTCTTTTTATACGGAGGCGTTTCTTAAAATAATGGACGAATATATTATAAATAAAGAAACAAATGATAAACAATGTGATTTAGAAGATATAAAGAAGTTTGTTAATTCTGAGATTTTTATAAATAATATCAAATTACTTAAAGAAGAATATATATATCAATATACAGAGGGCGAGTCACGTAAGTATAAAATTTCTGCAGATGAAATAGCTAGAAATACAGTGGTAAATTATTGCATTTCAACCAAAGGTAAAATTGTACAAAGTAATAATGATACTGCTGCTGTAAAATTACAGGAAGAAAATATAATACAAGATCAAGCAATAGACCAAACTGAAATTTTGTCAGCTTCATCAAGTGGATTAGTAAGTGTACCACATACATCAACAATTAGTGATGCAGAGTTGGAAAATATATCAGAAAAATATTCATCGTTTAGTGAAACAAATGCAAATGAATATGCTGGTAGTGTATCGGCATCAGTGGGCAGTGGCGTATCTAATGGCAATCCAACGAGTTATGAACATTCCAGTAGCAAATCAACCACGCCTGATTTACAATAGTTTACAAAACTTTATTTTTTATTATCTCCAACATTGCTCCAGCAAGTTCCTTTTCCACCTGTTTTATATTATATCCACTGGACTCAATACAACCATATTCTGGAATAGATAAAAGCATATAAAAAACTTGTCTATTATCATCAGTAGTTTCAGTTCTTAATAGTTTATACTCTGGCAATACCTTAAATTTTTTCTGTATTATTTCTTGCAATTCACTTTTTGGATCTTTTGGAGCTTTAATTTTTTCTTCATCAAATTTTACCCAAGTATTCAAAATAAAATTTTTAACTACTTCAAGATTAGCATCTAAATACATTGCTCCAATAATTGCCTCAACAACATTTTCAAGATTATTTATATTACTTCTTCCGCCACATTGTTCTTGTCCGGCAGTCATAATTATAAATTTACCTAATTCTATATTTTTTGCGATTTGATACAGCACATCTTTTGAGACTAAAAATGCCTTTCTTTTAGATAGTTCACCTTCTGTTTCATTTGTATGTTTTTTAAATAAATATTCAATTATAACCATTGATAATATTGAATCACCCAAGAATTCTAGTTTTTCATAATTGAAATGTTTTTTATTATAAGACATACTTGGATGTGTTAGTGCTTCTTCCAATAATTTTTTGTCTTTAAAAGTATAATTTAATTTTTTTTCAAGTTCATCAAACATTATTTTATAACTTTAAAAATTCTATTAAATCTAATAATTTTGTGTAATTTCCAAACCTTAAATAAGGAATCATTTTTAGAAAAGAATATTACTTTTGCTTTTCCTATTATGTTTTTATATGGAACAAAGCCAGTTTCAATAAACCTACTGTCAAGAGAATTATCTCTATTATCTCCCATAAAAAAGTAATGACCTTCTGGAACTATAAACTCGCCATCGCCCTCTCTAACTACTAATTTATTATTTTGTAAAACATTAACTTTCTGTTTTTCGCTCCAATTTTCTTTATATTGTTGTAAATATATCATATTTTTTTCATCAAAATATTCGTCAATATATTCTCTTTTAATTTCTTTACCATTGATGTATAAAATATCATTTTCAATTTTTATTTTATCATTTGGTAAGCCGATTAATCTTTTTATATAATTTATTCTTGGATTTGATGGTAACCTAAATACAACTACATCACCTCTTTTTGGTTGATTATAATCTAAAATTCTCTCTTGTATAAGCGGAATACCAAACGGAATTGTGTATCTACTGTAACCATATTCAAATTTTGAAACAAGTATATAATCGCCTTCCAATAGTCCAGGTTTCATTGAGCCTGATGGAATGTGGAATGGCTCATATAAAAAAGCCCTAACTAATATAACAAATAAAAGAGCCCATAAAACACTTTTTACTGTTTCGCTTAATGGTTCTTTATTGCTGTCTTTTGTTGTGTTATTAGTTTTTTCTTCTGTCATAACAATGTTTATTATTTTTATTTATTAAATTTATTCATTCTGTCTTCAAGTATTAAATTACTTTCTTCAAAGTCACTGTTTTTATTAATATATAATGGTTCTAAATAATCAACAATTATTTTTCCAAATGGAAATGGTATTTGGAATTCATCCCAAGATTTTAGTTGTTTTTTTAAGGAGTATTTTATTGCAACCGGAAAAATTGGTGTATCTGTTTTTTTTGCTATATTAACTATTTCACTATTTATTTTTCTTAAAGGACCCCTTGGGCCATCTGGCGCTAAATGAATACTTGAACCATTTTTTATTTCTCTCATTATAATCATTATTGATTTAACAGCACCACTTTCTTGTGCTTGATGTAATTTATTTCTATTAATTGTAGAACCAAATATTTCTTTAAAATTGAAAATTGCCATTGTTTTACTTGCAAGTTTTCCATCCCTATGTTTTGAACTTAAAACACAAGGTTGTTTTTTATAATTTATTTTTTTTAATAATGTTCTTACAATCATTGGTGCTATGAATATCTTGCCATGCCAAGTAATAACAAATGTTGCCTTATTGTTTATTAATAAATTCAAATATTCTTCTGTATGTCCTGTAATTTCAAGTTTTGAAGTATAAAAAACGAGTTTTATGTATAAGGATATTATATAGCAAATAATTGTTTGCATTAAATTATGTTTTAATATTTTATTTTTTATGAAATCTTTAATAGTCATTATTTACCTGTATGAAATTGTTTATCACATAAATTTTTATATACTTTGTTAAGTGAAATTAATTCGTTATGACTTCCCTCTTCAACCATTTTTCCATTTTCAAAAACAAAAATATGATCACAATTCATTATTGTTGTTAACCTATGAGCAATTATTATTGTTGTTTTATTTTCCATTAATATTTTTAATGATTGTTGTATTAAATCTTCTGAAATTGGATCAAGAGCACTTGTTGCTTCATCTAATAAGAGTATAGGACTATTTTTTAAAAATGCTCTTGCTATGGAAATTCTTTGTTTTTGACCGCCGGATAGCAGAGAGCCGTTTGGTCCTATTATTGTATCATAACCGTTTGGCATATTTTTTACAAATTCATCAACATTTGCCATTTTGGCAACTTTCATAACTTCTTCAAAAGTAGCATCATTTTTTGCATATTTTATATTATCAAAAATACTTGTATTAAACAATTTTACATCTTGTTCTACCATTGAAATATTATTTCGTAAGGTTTTAAAACTTAAATCTTTTATATTTGTTTCATCTATATTTATAGCGCCGCTATAAACATCATAAAATCTTAATAATAAATTAAATATTGTGCTTTTACCACTTCCAGAATGTCCTACAAGAGCATAAGATTTTCCACTTGTTATGTTTAGATTTACATCTTTTAAAGCATATTTTTCGCATAAAACAAGTTGTTCATTTTCTACAACAGAATCTTGATTAAAGTTATTTAATGGATAATAAAAAGAAACATTATTAAAATTTATATTACCTTTTATGTTATTAATATTTACTGGATTTTTTGCTTCTTTTACAAAATTTTCTTGATCTATTACTATATAAAATCTTCTTGCACAAGCAATGGCATTTTGCATTTTTACATTTATACCACTGAAAGATTTAAATGGTTTATACGCAGAAAATAGGGCAGTCATAAAAACAAAAAATTCACCAGCAGTGCTTGTTCCTTTTATAACAGATATACCACCATAAAGAATAACAAGAGCAAAACCAATAACACCAACCATTTCAACCATTGGTGAAACAATTAAAGATTTTTTGGCTATTTTTATAGATATTTTATATATTTCATTTAATACATTTTTTACTCTCGATATTTCATAATTTTCTTTGTTATTGATTTTTACTATTTTTATATTTTCAAAAGATTCAACTATTGTTGCAGAATTATCAAGTCCTTTTTCTCTGTTTTTGTGTGATAATTTTCTCATTTTTTTACCTATTTTAACCATAGGCCAAATAATAATAGGAAAAGCAACAAATGAAATTAATGATAATTTTATATTTTGATAAAACATTAATATAAGTAAAGAAACTATTGTAAAAGATTGTAGTATTAGATTTGTTAATATAAGGTTTATTATTTCACTTATCCCAGTTATATCTCCAAAATACGCACTTATTCTACCAGCAGACTGTTTTTGATAAAAATTCATATCTTTATGTATTAATTTTGTAAATAGTTTTTCTTGCAGATTTATACTAATTTTATTGTTTGTTATGTTCATTAATAGACCTTGTAAATATACAACAATACATGAGATAAGTGCAACTAATATGATTTGTAATGGTATAAAATAAAGTGCTTTTAAGTCTTTGTTTATAAATACTTGATCTATTGCTGGTTTTACCAAATAGGCTCTATAAGATGTGCATAATGATGCTATTATCATAAAAAATATAGCAACAATAAACTTAACCTTATGTGGGTATACACATTCTTTAAAGACCCTTACAATCACATCTTTTGTAGAATTATAATCAAATTTCTTTTCTTCTTTTTTCATATATTATAAAATTAACTACCCCATAATTGGGGTAGTTTGTTATATTATTTGTTAACTTTGTTTAAAATTGTAATATTTACATCTTTAATATTTTCAAGACCATAATTTCTCATAAAGTCTCTAACTAAGGCATCTCTTACAGTATTTTTTGTTTGTTCATAGTCTGCGATTGTTGCTTTTCTTTCATCTTCTTTTATTAGCACATGCCAACCAAATTGTGTTTTAAATGGTTCGGATAATTCATTTAATGGTTGTTTTTGAAGAACTTCATCAAATTCTTTAACTGTTTGTCCCTCTATAACATAACCTAAGTCACCACCTGTGCTTTTACTGCTATCAATAGAGTATTTTTCTGCAACTTCTTCAAATGTATTCCTTTTTAATTCTCTAATAACCTTTTTAATTTCTTCCTCTGTTTTAACAACTATATGCTTAACTTTAAATTCTTTTTTGTCTTTTAAGACTTCATTAACTTCGTCATATCTTGCCTTAATGGTTTCTTCTGTTATATTTTTATTAATTAAGTCTTGTAGAAATAATTCTTTTAACAAGTTATCTTCAATTTGTTTAATTCTTTCTTTATATTCTTTTGTGTTTTGTATTCCACTTTTTTTGGCTTTGTTTAAAATGATTTTATTGTTAACTATTTCATTTATTATTAATTCCATTTCTTCATCTTTTAGATTTGATGTATCTATTTTTTGACCAAATGTTTTTTCTAATGTTGATATGTAATTATTTACATCACCAGTTGTTATATTTCCAACTTTTGATTTTGCTATAATTTCGCCACCGTTTGCACTTCCTTCTTTGTTTATGAAATTCTTTGATAACACTAATACAAGACATATAACAACTATTGCCAATGATGAAACTAGTGTTGCAATTAAAACTTTTTTATTTTTCATTTTAAAAAAATATAATTTTTATTTATGATGATATGTTATATTTTCTTTTTTAAAAAACAATAATAAATGTTGACAATTTTGTTTATAATAATATTATAATTATTCAGTTTATTAAATATAATTATATATTTATGAAATTGAGACAAATATTATCAAATATATCGGCAATATTTGTGCCAAGTAAATATTATAGACATGCATTAAGAAATGGAACATTTAAAAAAGAGTTGTATAATAATATATATTCAAGATGTATATATAAAAAGAATAAAGGTTTTGATAATTTTAAATATTTTTTATCTATTTGTGCTATTACAAAAAATGAAGGACCTTATTTGAAAGAATGGATAGAATATCATAAATTGGTTGGAGTTGAAAACTTTTATATTTATGATAATGAAAGCACAGATGAAACTACTGAAATATTGAAACCATATATTGATAGTGGATTGGTAGATTATACATATGTGTCCGGTAGAGCAATGCAGTTGCCGGTATATCAAGATTGTATAAATAAACATAGACTTGATACAAAATGGCTTGCGGTAGTTGATTTGGACGAATTTATTGTTCCGGTGGAAAATGATAGCATAGTGGATTTTTTAAAAACAATGAAAGAAAATGTATCTCAAATTTTTGTTGGTTGGCTTATATATGGAACATCTGGACATAAAACTAAACCGAATGGTCTATTGATGGAAAATTATAAATATAGATTACTAGAATCTGATTCAAGTAAATCAATAATAAAACCATTAATGGCCGTAAGACCATTAAATCCACATGTATTTAAAATGATATATGGAGATACAGTAAATGAAAATGGCGATGTTGTGTGTAATATAACATACCCAATAACTGATAATAATAGTATCAATAAAATTCGTATAAATCATTACTATACAAAATCGGAAGAAGAGTTTTATAAGAGAAAAAATGTTGGTCGGGCAGATGCAGAAGATCCAACTTTATCAACAAGGTCAGATTTTTGGTTAAAAAAGGTTAATAATAATGCAATAGTTAGTGATAATGTAATTGATAGATTTATAGAAAAAGTAAAAGAAAAAATTTAATGTTATAATATTGAAAAAAATAAAACTTTTTTTATAATTAATACCATATAAACAAATTTTATAAAACAATGTTGAATTTAAAATGGATATTAGAAAATCCAGAATTGTTTGATAAAGCAATGCAAAAAAGAAATTTGGATTTAAGAGCAGAAAAAATAATCCAATTAGATAAGTCTAAAAGAGAACAATTAACAAAATTACAAGATTTACAATCCAAAAGAAATTCAATATCCAAAGAAGTAGGTATTTTAAAATCACAAGGTAAAGATACTATTGATTTAATGGCGCAAGTTGGTGAAATAAATAAAGAAATAAGTAATATAGAAACCATAATTGGCAATGAAAAAGATTCTGAATTATATAATATTTTAATAACTACACCAAATTTATTACAAGATTGTGTCCCTTATGGTGTTGATGATACAAATAACAAGGTTATTGAAACATTTATGGAACCAACAAAATTTGATTTTACACCAAAAGCGCATTATGATTTGGGTGAGGATTTAAGGCAAATGGATTTTGAACAAACTGCAAAATTATGTGGTTCAAGATCTACTGGTTTATTTGATGGTTTGGCAAAATTAGAAAGGGCTTTATCAAATTTCTTTTTAGATGTTTTAGGGAAATATGGTTATAGAGAAACATCTATTCCTTTTATTGTAAAAACGGAAGCAATGTTTGGAACAGGAAACTTACCAAAATTTGCAGAAGATGCTTATCATACAATGGAAAATATGTGGTTAATACCAACAAGTGAAGTCACAATGACAAACTGGTTAAATAATAGAATAATTGAAGAAAAAGAACTTCCTTTGAGATTAACTGCTTATACTGCTTGTTGGAGAAGTGAAGCTGGTTCTGCTGGAAAAGATACAAGAGGAATGTTGCGACAACATCAATTTAAAAAAGTAGAAATGGTGTCAATAACAACACCTGATAAATCTATTGAAGAACACGACAGAATGAATGGAATAGAAAATGAAATTTTACAGTTGTTGAAATTGCCTTATAGAGTTATGTTATTGTGTAGTGGTGATACTGGTTTTGGTTCTTCTAAAACTTATGACCATGAAGTTTGGTTGCCGGCACAAAACACTTATAGGGAAATATCAAGTTGTTCTAACTGTTGGGATTTTCAAGCAAGAAGAATGAATGCAAGATATAAAAGAGCGAGTGATGGAAAACTTGATTTTGTCCATACATTAAATGGCTCTGCTCTTGCTGTTGGAAGAACGATAATTGCTATTATGGAAAATTACCAGCAAAGAGATGGAAGTGTGAAAGTTCCTGAGGTTTTAATTCCATATATGGGTGGTATGGAAGTGATAGAAAAAAGCGAGTTATTTATATAGAAATAATTATATACTTATGTTTTTTTAATGCCCTAACTTTTATGTTGGGGCATTTATTTTTTGTAATAAAAATTATATAGCACATTATTGGATGGTGTTTAGTATTTTTATATTGTTTAATTTTTTGTGTATTTATGGTTATTTTATATAAAGAATAATAAGATTCTATTTATTTGTGAAGTTTCTATAAGTGATTGCAATATTTAAAAATTAGAAGTTATTTTTTAATTTTATTTCAATAACACTTTGTATGTTTGTATTGAGGTAGTTTTATAATTATACAATTATTTATATTAAACAATCATAATTGAAAGTTAAGTTAATCAAAATAATAAATCATTTGTATATACAAATATATAGTTTGTGGTGTTTTAATTATTTATATCCCATTATATGTAAATGATAATGAAAAACAACTTGTCCAGCATCCTCACCGCAATTTGCAACTATTCTGTATGATTTTAAATTCAAATCCATTGCTATTTTTTGTGCTATTTTAAAAAAATGTAATATTTCTTCATTTGTTGCTTTTTCCATAAAATCATTAAATGAGACATATTTATTTTTTGGGATTACTAAAATATGCACTGGTGTTTTTGGGTTTATATCGTAAAAACTTAAAATTTGTTCATCTTCATAAACTTTATTACAAGGAATTTCTCCTTTTAATATTTTTGAAAAAATATTATCATCATTATATTTTCTTTGCATTTTAAATAAAATGTTATAATTTTCTACATAGAAGAATATAATTTTAAAAATTTATGTCAACAGAATCAGAAAACAATTTTATTAATGAATTAAAATTTGATGTATTAAAAGATAAAGTTAAAAAATTTGTATTTACTTATTTAAATATTATTATTGGTTGTATAGTAATTTTATTATTTACTATTTTTATTGGTGTTTTTGTAAATTTTTATCGAAATAGTAAAATGGAAAATTATAATGAAAAAATATTTTTGGCACTTGATGGTAATAATAAGATTGAGGAATTGGAAAGGATATATAATAATAAATCAACACCAAGAATATCTAAAACATTTGCTGGTTTAAAATTAGTTGAAGAATTAACCGATAATATAAAAATTAAAAATATTTATTTAGAAATATTTGAAAATGAAAAAGAGATATTTTTTAAGAATTATGCTGGTTTAAATTTACTTGTGATGGCTATTAATGAAGAGAATATGGATGATAAATATATCACTGAATTATTTAGTGAGTTAGATAATGGTAAAAATCCTTTACAAGACGTGGTTTTGGAGCAAAAAATTATTTTTTTAGTTAAACAAGGCAATAAAGGTGAGGCAAAGACTATTTTAAATAATTTAATAAGAAAAAATAGCAACAGAATAGATGTTCTTGAAAGATTAAATAAATATAATGAACTTGTCAAATAAATATGTTTAATCTAATTAGTAATATTTTTGGTAGTAAGAGATATATTGTATTGTTGATATTGGCAGTTGTTATTTGTTTTATTGCTGGACAAAATTATTTTGGTTGGTTGTTGTCGATTTTTACTACTTATGCTATTATGGCCAATAATTGTGCTCAAACAATAGGTATGTTTATTGCAACTAATAAAAATAAGTCAAAAGAAAGAGCAATATATTTTCTTGTTCCGGTATTTATAATAACAATTTTAATATCTTGGTTGTTTTATGATAGACAGTTGGATTTTTTTTTGTTAGATAGAATTACATATAGTGATGATTTAAGTTTATTGTTGATTTTTTTACCAATTTTATTGTTTTTGTTAACAAAATATAAAATACCTGTTAGTGCTACATTTTTAATAATACCAATATTTGCCAATAAAAGCACAATTCAGTCTATGATATCAAAAACATCGGTTAGTTATTTTGTTTCTTTTGTAATTTCATTGATTATATGGAGAACAATATATATAAAATATAAACATTGGATTGAGGTTAAAAATGAAGGTGAGGTTGGTAAAATATGGTTTATATTGCAATTTGTATCTACTGGCATTGTGTGGGCTGTGTGGATTGTTTTGTCAACTTGTAATTTTGTTGTGTTTTTACCAAGGGTTTTTAGTTTGAAAGAATTGCTATTGTTTGTGAGTGTTGGGGTTGTCTCAATTTGTCTTATATTGTTTGATAATGGTGGAGAAATACAAGAAATTGTTGATGAAAAAAGTGATATAAATATTAAAAGTTCTGTTGTATTTAATTTTTTGTTTGCTTTTGTGATGTTGTTTATACAGTATGTTAGTAAAATACCAATAACTTCTACTTGGATGTTTTTGGGGATATTGGCTGGAAGAGAGTTTGCAATAACTGTGAGTAGAGATGGTATTTTTGGCAGTTCTTATTATAGAAAATGTTTTGTTAAGGTATGGAGCGATTTGAGGTCCGCTATTTTTGGTATTGTTGTTTCGTTGGCTTTTGTTGAGATGATTGGTTTGGTGTCTGGTGGGTTGGTTAAATCATATTAAATTTGTATTAAAATTAAAATACCACTATTTGCATAGTGGTATTATCATTATATAACATATTGTCGTATAATTATCTATTTCCAGCAACTGATTTGATTGTAACTGATGGTAATTGCCGATCCACATCAGTTTCTGCTTGTTGTAAATTTGCTGATAAATTCCACAATTTAACATTTTCACTTGTGATTGTGTTTATTTTATCTAATGTTTTACTAACATCTTCTGGTGATTTATCACTAAATGCACCAGTAACTGGAATATCCATAAGTCCAAAAGTTCTTAACATTCTATTTTCTTCTGCACTATTTGCATATATAACAAATGGTATATTTGGTAATAATTTTGGATATTGTTGTTGTAAATACTTTATAGCATTAACATTTGAAGTTGTATCTGAACTTATTTTTGTTAATTTGCCATCGCTATTTTTTGTTTGTGCCAAATCAGTTACATTGAATACCACATAATTAATATTTGAATTGTATTTAAGTGTTTTATCAATTACTTCTTGATCATTAGTAACTCTCAAAGTTTTAATTTCTTTTCCATCTTTTCTATCTAAACAATTTTTAATTTGCATTGCTGGTTCAATACTAAACATGTTTTCTGTAAGTATTTTTGTGTATTGATTTATTATTTCTGTTTTTTTTGCTTGTTCTAATGTTGAAAAATTTTCTGGTATTTCTACTGTTTGTAAATCTATTATTAATTTTTTTATATTATTATCAGTTGTATTACTACCAATAAAACATTCTGTAAATAATTCTGGTTGTGTTTGTAGATATTCTACTAATTTTGGCATTAGTAATATTTCTGATTGTAATATATATGTTCTATTGCCAACAACTGCAAGTCTTGGATTGTTTGGACGTAATGCCATAGCAACATCTTCTCTTCGTTTCATTTCACCGCCAGTTGCACCACAAACTAATGATATATAACTTCCATCAATTATGTTTGGTTGCATACCAATATTTAAATCTTGTTCAGCACCTTTTGTTAGTTCTGTAAATCTTTTTTTAAATTCAGTTTGTCTTTCTCTTCCGCTAAAAAATGCAATTTGCAATGTTGGATCTATAACTATATTTGTAAGTATATATCTTGCTTGTTCTATTAACTGTTCATTTGCTATAACTGATAAAATTTCTTCACTATATTCTTCTCCATTTAACAATTTAAACAATTCTGGTATTATTTGTCCTGTTGGTTTTTGTTTTATACCTAACTGTGCAAATAAATATTCTTCCATTTTTTGGAAAATTGTATCTCTTGTTGGATCTTGTTGTAGCACATCCCAAGCGGCCTGAATAGTTTTATGTTCAAAATTAACTGCAACATCAACTGGTGCAACTCCTTGTTTTTGTGCTATTACACCATATCTGTGTGCGACTCTATTTGCTGTCATGCCTAATTCAACATGCTCTCGCATCATATTTTCAAAATCACTTCTTAATTTTTGTAATCTTACTTTTAATTGTTGTTTTCGTGTAAGTTGCATTATATCAGTTATATTTATTGGTTCCATTTTTCATCTATTTTTATTAAAAAAATTATTGCAATAAACTATATTTAAGTAATATAACTGATATATTATATCATATTTATGTAAAAAGTAAAGTGTTTTATAAAAATATTTTAATAAACATTATTTAATCAAAATTATTAAAAATCAAATTTATCACTTATAGATTCACTTTTAAACTCAATTCCCAAGTGCTTATACGCATTTGCTGTAAGAACACGGCCTCTTGGAGTCTTATTTACAAAACCACACTGTATCATATAAGGTTCAATAGTATCTTCAATAGAATCTCTCTCTTCCGAAAGACCAGCAGAAATAGTATCAATTCCCACAGGACCACCATTATAATTCTTAATTATAAAATTAAGATATTTCAAATCCGAACTATCAAGTCCCATATTATCCACATTTAACCTATTCAAACCCAAATTAACAATTTCTTTATCAATAGCATCTTTCCTTGCAACTATTGCAAAATCCCTAATTCTTTTCAACAATCTTATCGCAATTCTGGCTGTTCCTCTTGATCTTCTTGCAATTTCGCTTGCCCCATCTTCTGTAATTTTTGTATTTAAAATATTACAATCCCTTATTATTATTTTTGTTAATTCGTCAACTTCATAAAAATTTAACTTCAAAGGTATTCCAAATCTATCTCTTAAGGGATTTGACAAAAGCCCCAACCTTGTAGTTGCTGCAACCAAAGTAAATTTTGGTAAGTCAATTTTAATAGTTCTTGCGGCAGGGCCTTCGCCTATTATTATATCAAGTTTAAAATCTTCCATTGCAGAATACAAAACTTCTTCAACTGTGCTATGTAGCCTATGTATTTCATCTATAAATAATACATCGTTAGGTTGTAAATTTGTTAAAATTGCTGCCAAGTCTCCAGCTTTTGACAAAATTGGACCAGAAGTGCTTTTAAAACCAACACCCATCTCATTTGCTATAATATGTGAAAGTGTTGTTTTACCCAACCCAGGTGGTCCATAAAATAAAGTATGATCCAGACTTTCGCCTCTTATTTTTGCAGATTCTATAAATATTTTTAAATTATCTTTTACTTGTTTTTGACCTATAAAATCTTCAAGATACACCGGCCTTAAAGAATTTTCTATACTTGCATCAAGTTCATTTTTTTTTGTATTTTTTATTATGTCCATATATTACCTTTAATTATTTGCTTGTTTATTACTTTCTATATCTTTAAGAATATCTGTTAAATCAACTTTTATAGAATGTTCATCAACAAGTTCTTCAAGTTCAAAATCCATTTCTTGTCTTTCTTGTTTTTTAAGCTCTCTTGCTTCGTCTTCTTTTTTACTTTGCGCCAATAAATCTTCATCTAAAAATTCTGGGTTATCTTTTGTATCATTTAATAAATAATACAAGTCAATATGTTCTTCATTTATGCGGTCAAATGCTTTATAATCAACTGACTCCAAATCTAATTCTTCTATTTTTTTAACATCACCAACTATATTTTCTACCTTTTCAGTGCTTTCGTCTTTTACAACTGCCTTTGATAAAATCGCTTGTCTTTTTCTTTCTAAAATACTTTTTTCATCTTGTGGTTCATCCTCTTCCTCTTCTTCTTTTCTTTTTCTTTCTGCCTCTTCCTGTTCTCTCTTTTTTCTTTCCTCTTCTTCTTTTTCTTTTTGTTTTTCTTCTTCTGTTTTATTCATTTCAACAATTTCAGCCATTGTAAATTTTTTTGGCTCATCTTCCACAAGTGTTGGTATATTTTCTAAATCTTGTAATATTTGTGCTTCTAAATCATCTTCTAAATTATTGTTGATTTCTTGGGTTTTTTGTTGTTGTGTTTCCTCTTTTTTTGGTTGAGATTGTGTTACTGTATTTGCATTATCAATACTTTGTAAATTTGCTAACAATTCAGCTTCTAAATCATTATTTATATTAGTATTGTTTTGTTTTTTTGTAGGTTGCGTTGGTTGTGATTTTTTTGGTTTTAATTCGTCACTGTTTTTTTGTTTATTTGCTTGCTCTGCTGTTTCTGGTTTGTGACTGGGTGCTGTTTGTGTTTGCTGGTTAGAGTTGTTGTTCGGCTGTGTTTGTGATTTAACAGTTTTTGCTTTATTAAGTCGTTGTGTTTGTGTATTTTGTGTTTGTTGTGTATTTATACCATTATTTGGTTTGGCGACAACTTGTTTATTGTCAGTAGTATTTTCAGTATTATCGTCGTTGCCGCCAAATAAAAAGTCATCAAAATCAATATTTTCAGTCATTATCAACTATTTTAATTTTTCTTTTAATAAATCATTAGCAAGTTGTGGATTTATTTTTCCACCACTCAATTTCATAACTTGTCCCACAAAAAAGCCAAATATTCTATCATTTCCACTCTTATATTGTTCTACTTGTTTTTGATTATTGTTTATAACTTCTTCAATAATTTTATTAATTTCACCCATATCTGTTGTCTGTTTTAAACCTTTTTCTTCAACTATTTGTATAGCACTCTTTTGCGTTTCAATCATTATATCCAAAACCTCTTTTGCAATTTTACCAGAAATTGTATTATCTTCTATCAAATCTAACAATTCAGACAACATTTCGGCAGTAACTGGACTTTCTGTGATGTTTATTGCCAATTTATTTAATCTACCAAATAATTCACTTGTTAACCAATTTGAAGCGGTTTTTGGGTTATGTTTTTGTATTAATTTTTCAAAATATGTAGATATTTCTTTACTTGAAGTTAAAACACCGGCGTCATAATCACTGAAATTGTAATCTTTTATATATCTTGCTTTTTTAGCTTCCGGTAATTCTGGCATTGTTTCTTTAATTTTTTCAATCATTTCTTGTGTAATAACTAATGGTGCCAAGTCTGGATCTGGGAAATATCTATAATCTATTGCATCTTCTTTACTTCTCATAGTTTTTGTTGTGCCAGTAAGTGCATTAAATTTTCTTGTTTCTTGATCTATTTGACCACCATTTTCTAAAATTTCTACTTGCCTTTTTGCTTCATATTCTATTGCATCGCCAACATTTTTGATTGAGTTTACATTTTTTACTTCGCATCTTGTTCCAAATTCTTTTGAACCAAGTTTCATAACTGAAATATTAGCATCACACCTCATACTTCCTTCATCCATATTTCCATCACAAGTATCAAGTGCTCTAACAAGTGCTCTTAATTCTCTTAAATATGTCATTGCTTCATATGGACTTCTCATATCAGGTTCTGAAACTATTTCTAACAAAGTAACACCAGCTCTATTTAAATCTATCATTGAATACATTGGATGCTGATCGTGTATTGATTTTCCAGCATCTTGTTCTAAGTGCGCTTCATGTATTCTTATTTTTTTATCTTCACCATTTTCAAGTTTTATATTTAACCAACCACTTTTTATTATTGGTGAAAAAAACTGCGTGATTTGATAACCAGATGGCAAATCTGCATAAAAATAATTTTTTCTATCAAACTGAGATTTTAAATTAAATTCTGCATTTAAACCAATTCCTGTTTTGATTGCTTGTTCTATTGAAAATTTGTTTATTACTGGTAATTGTCCAGGCATAGCACAGTCATAAAAAGATACGTGTTTATTTTGTTCTGCGCCAAATTCTGCCGAACTTCTTGAAAATAACTTACTTTTTGTCTTTATTTGGCAGTGAACTTCTAATCCAATAACAACTTCCCACTCGCCAGTTTTTCCTTTTATAGTGTATGACATAATTAAAATGTTGGTTTAATAATTAGTTAAATGATAAAGATTAAAAAATATTTTTCAATAAATAATAAAATAGTTATTAATTATTTAATCGCTTTATTGAAAATAAAATATTTTAGTTTAGTATATGTATTATAAATTAAAAATATTTGATAAAATGAAGGACAGAGGTGCTTTAATAGTTTTGGTATTAGGACTTGTTTTAGTTGGTATCTATTTTAGTATGTTTGGTTTTAGTTACCATAAGCCTACAAGATGGGGACAATATGCCGCAATAGGAGCTTTAATTTTCTTTATAATAGATGAAGTATTTAAACAAGGTTAAAGAGGTTGTTTAATGTTTACAATAGCAATAATTGGTAGACCAAATGTTGGTAAATCAACTTTATTTAATAAGTTGGTAGGGCAATCAATAGCAATAGTAAACGACTATGCCGGTGTAACAAGAGACAGAAAAGATGCTATTGGCTATTTAGGACCATTAGAATTTAAGGTAATAGATACTGCTGGTTGGGAAAATAATATTTCAAAAGATAAACTTGAATATAGAATGGTGGAGCAAACCGAAATAGCAATAAAAGAGGCTGATTTGTGTTTATTTGTTATTGATAAAAAAAGTGGTTTAACAAATATTGATAGAACATTTGCAGACAAATTAAGAAGAATACAAACTCCAACGATTTTAGTTGTGAATAAATGCGATGATAATAAAGATAATTATGGTTTTGATAGCGAATTTTATAAATTAGGTTTTGGTGAACCGGTTGGTATATCAGCAGAACATAAAAATGGATTTAATACATTATATGAAGCAATAGAACCATATTATGATGAATATCAAAAAAAAGTTAAAGATTTAGAAGAAGTCAGTGAAATTGATATTAATAATAAAAAAGAAGACAAATCTTTACAGTTAGCAATTATTGGTAGACCAAATGCTGGAAAATCTACTTTAATTAATCAATTATTAGGTTATGATAGAGTTATAACTGGTCCAGAAGCGGGAATAACAAGAGATTCAATAGCAATAGACTGGGAATATAAAGGTAGGAAAATTAAACTTGTTGATACAGCCGGAATTAGAAAAAAAAGGAATATAGAAGAAGAATTAGAAAAGGCATCAGTAAGCGAATCAATGCATGCTTTAAATTTTGCACAAGTTGTGATAATGATGATTGATGCTACAAGTCCTTTTGATAGTCAAGATTTATCAATCTTATCTTTATTGGTTGAAGAAGGCAGAGGGGTTGTTTTTGCTTTAAATAAATGGGATATGATAGAAGACAAACATAAATTGATGAATAACTCAATAAAACTTATTGAAAAAAATGTTCCAGAACTAAAAGGTTGTCCTATAATTCCAATTTCTGCTTTAAATGGCACACATATAGATAAATTAATGGATGCAGTATTTAGGGTATTTAAGGCTTGGGATTCACATATAAATACTGCAAAATTAAATCAATGGTTAAGGATGATTGAAAACGAATATACGCCACCATTATTTAAAGGAAATGCAACAAAATTAAAATATATAACACAAGCAAAAAAGCGACCACCCACATTCGTTTTATTTACAAATAGTCCAGAAAGACTAAAAAATACATCTTACGATAGATTTTTAGTAAATAGAATTAGGGAAGATTTTAAATTGCAGGATACAATAGTAAAGATTTTGTTAAGAAAAGCAGAAAATCCTTATAAAGATAAAGCAGAAAAAAAACATTTAAGAAATAAGTTAAAAACCAAAAATAAAAAATAATGACTGATTGTATTTTTTGTAATAAAAAAGAAAATATTGTATTTAATACAAATAATTTTTATGTAAAAATTGGAAAAGGTATTATTTGTGAAGGACATTGTATGATAATACCAAATAAACATTGCACTTGTATTGCTGATGGTTGTATAGATTTTATAGATGAGTTTTTACTTTTAAAAGAAAAATTAATACAATTTTTAAGTGATAATTTTTATAAACCATTTATTGTGGAATATGGGGCAGTTATGCAAAGTGTTTTCCATGGACATATGCATTTTATTCCTTTAAGAGGCAAAAAATATGATAAATTAAGTCTTATGGATGAAATGGTTTTGCCTTTTATACAAAATAATAATGTTGTATGTGAAAAAATTAATAGTTTTAATAAATTAATTGATATTTTTAATAAAGATAAAGAATATTTGTATTTTGAAGAAAGTGGAAAAACTTACATTGTAAGAACAAAACATAATCAAAATATAATTGATGATATGGAAATACAATTGAATTATAGAGATTTTTTTGCTAATAAAATTGGTTTAGATGGTGTTAAAAATTGGAAATTAATGACGGAAGAAGATATAATTAAAGATAATATAAAAGTGGAAAGGACAAGAGAAATATTTAAAAATTTTGCTGATTTTTATTATGGAAAATAGTGAAGATTTTGTTTTATATTTAAAAGATTGTAATAATATAGCAAAGCCCATTTATGTTGATTTTACTGAATATAATGATGTTAGTAATGAGTTAATTAAGGCTTGTGGTGTTAATAAAAAAGATAAAATAAATGTTTTGGATTGCACTGCTGGACTGTGTAGAGATAGTTTTATTTTGGCAAATAATAATTGTGATGTTGTGGCTGTTGAAAAAAATAAAGTTGTTTATGCTCTTTTGCAAGATGGTTTTGAAAGGGGTTATAGAAATGAAAATATTAAAAAAGTGCTTGATAATATAAGGCTTATTAATGATGATTCTGTAAATTTTTTAAGAACAACTGAAAATATGTTTGATTGTATTTACTTGGATCCAATGTTTGATAAAAGTAAGAAGTCAAGACTTGTTAAAAAAGAAATGCAGTTTTTTCATAATTTAATAGAAGAAAGTAATGATAAACAAGAGTTATTTTATTTGGCTTTTGAATGGGTAAAAAATAGGGTTGTAGTGAAGCGACCCTTGCATAGCGATTTTTTGGTTAATGATATAAAAGTATCTTTTCAAGTAAAGGGAAAAACTATAAGGTATGATGTTTATGTGAAGTGTTGATTGCTCGCTGATGGTTTGTGATGTATTTGTGATATATATGTGTTTTAATAATTTAAACTCACCAATTTGCCGGTGAGTTTTATTGTTTTGTGTTATAAACCTAATTAATTACTGCAATAACTATTAAAACTACTAAAACTTGGAGTTTTTGATAGTTGCTGGTTGTCAAATTCATCTGTTGCATTTACAAAATCTGCATATCTTTGTTTTCTTTTGTCTTCTCTTTTTAATATGCTCCATTCAAAAAGTTTATTTATATGTGATCTGCATGATCTATCTGTATTTACTTTTTTCTTTTTTGTTGAATTGATGGCATATTTCTTCTGTAATTCTTTTATTCTTTCATCTTTGTATTTGTTTAAACTTGTATTATATAGTCTGTCCAATACTTCACTTTTTCTAAATATTATTTTTCTATTTTTATTTTATTTGCTATATAATGAGTATATTCTCTACAAGATGTATGTGGATTATTAGTATAAGAACATTGTAATCTTCTATTATTGTGTGCAAAAGATGATCTTGGTGTTTGTTTATAAGACATAATATTTCCCCTTTGTTTTTTAATAAATAATTAACATTAATGATAATAATACAATTTTTGCATTATGTCAAGAAAAAATAACATAAACTTCATTAATATTCAAACTTGAAAATTAAGTTTATTAATATTATATTATACGTATATCTATATACAATTAGTATTTGTTATGTATCTTAAAAAAATGAAGTATATTAATAATTATATACTTTTATTTAGTGTTATATCATTTTTACTATATTCTTGGCCATTCACAAAAAATATTTTTCTAAACAATGGTAACATTTTCTTAAATTTAAATCTAACATTTATAGGTTTTTTATTAACATATTTGATATATTTAATAATATTAAACAAATATACAAACAAGTTTATTATTTTATTATTTCCAATAATAAACTCATTAAGTTTATACTTTATGAATAATTTTTCCGCAATGATAAACCATGACAGTTTAATAAATTTACTTGAAACAAATATTAGCGAAATGACAGAGTTTATAAACATTAAATTATTCTGTTATATTATATTTTTAGGAATTATTCCAAGTATATTATTACTTAAAATATTATCAAATAACAAAAACAATATAAACAACAAGACCAGATTTGCACATATTGGTATAGTATTACTATATTTCATATTAAATTTAACTATAACATTATTCAGCAGCAATTATCTTATTTTTTTAAAGAAAAATAAAAACAAAATACATTATTTAGTCCCAATAAATTATACAAAAGCCACAATTGATGTAATAAAAACACAAAGTGTTTTAGAGAATAAACAAATAATAGAATTAATTGACATAAAAGAACAAACAACAATAAACAATAATAAAAAAACACTTATAGTTTTTATTGTTGGAGAATCTGCAAGAGCAAGTAATTTTTCATTAAATGGATATAATAAAGATACGAATAAATTATTGAATGGCTATGATATAATTAATTTTAGTAATTTTTATTCTTGTGGGACATCAACTTTTGTTTCGGTTCCATGTATATTTTCACATTTGGAAAGAAAGGATTTTTCAGTTAAAAATTTCCAGAAATATGAAAATTTATTAGATATTTTTAACAAGTTAAACTACAAAATAAACTGGTATAGCAATAATGGAGATTGTAAAAAAGTATGCGATAGAACAAATTTTAAGATAACAAATGAAAAATATGATGTTAACTTATTAAACTATTTAAAAAAAGATGTTAAAAACAATACAAATAATAATTTATTTATTGTATTACATCAACGTGGTAGTCATGGTCCAAAATATGACGAAAGATACCCAAATGAGTTTGAAATATTCACACCAATTTGTGGTCAAGAAATGCAAAATTGTAATCGAGATGAAATTATTAATAGTTATGATAATACAATATATTATACAAGTTATTTTATAAAAGAAACAATAGATTTTTTAAAAACAAAAGCTAATGAATATAATGTAATGCTTGTTTATGTATCCGATCACGGAGATTCATTAAAGGAAGATGGACAAATTATGCACGGATATCCATATATTTTTGCAAATAATTTTCAAAAACACATTCCCTTTATTTTGTGGTTTTCTAATGGTTTTATTAATGACTATAATATTGACTTAAAATATTTAAAACATATAAGTAATAATATGTATTCACATGATAATATATTTCATTCTATGTTGGGTTTATTTAATATTAAAAGTAAATTTTATAAACAAGAATTGGATATTTTTAAAAAGATTTAAAAAATATGATTGAAAATTAAACAAAATATATTATATATTATATCATAATATAATAAAAATTTACAAAAAAAATGAAAATATCTTTTATAGGTTCTGGAGCAGTAGCATCAAATACTGCCTTTATGTGTGGAACAAACACTATTTGTGATGAGATAGTATTACTTGACATTAATGAAAATTATGCCAAGGGAAAAGCAATAGACTTACAACAAGCATTTATTTTAAACAGTAAAAAAGACATTTTGGTTGTTGGAACAAACAATTATTCACACGTAAAGGGCTCTGATGCTATTGTTATAACTGCCGGTGTTGCTAATAAAGGAAATTTTAACAATAGGGAAGAATTGTTAAAAATGAATAAGGGAATTATAGAGCAAGTTGCAACAAGTTTAAAATCGGTAATTTCAACAGATGAAAAACAACCACTTATAATAATGGTTACAAATCCATTAGATATAATTTTAAAACATTTTATTGATTTTGGTGGTTTTAATAAAACAAAAACTATTGGTTCTGGTAATGTTTTAGATACTGGAAGATTACAATATTATATTGCAAAAGAATTAAATGTTCCATTTAGTCAAGTAGAAACTATTACAGTAGGTCAACATGGTGCTAAAATGGTTTATTTGTTGAGTAAAACAAAAGTTAATGGTATAGAATTTTTTGAATATACTAAACAACATAATATTTCAAAAGAAACTATTGAAACAATTTGTAAAAATTCAACTGCTGGTTCGCACGAAATTATTTCACTTTTACAAAAAGAAGGGACAATTTTTGGTCCTGCTGTGTCTATTTATAATTTGTTAAATTCATATATTAACAATATAGAAGAAGTGTTCCCAATTTCTGTTTATTGTAATGGTGAGTATGGTGTAAAGGATGTTTGTGTTGGTTGTCCTACAATTTTAAATGGCAATGGAGTTAAAGAAGTTGTGGAATACCATATGACAGAAGAAGAGCAAAAAGATTTTGCTAATGCTGTTGAGTTTATAAGAAATTTTTAGTTGATATTGTTATATAAATTAATATCTAACCGTCCATATTAGTAATTGTTTGGGCGGTTTTTTTAGTGTTTTAAACTAAATATTGCTTTGTTGTAAAAATATGTTATAATGTATCTATTATTATAAATAAATGAGAAAGATATGGAAGAATCAGTAAATATATTTGATGAGCATTTGGAAAGTAAATATGATTTTGTGCTAAATGATAAAATTGGTGGAAATAGTGGAAATTGTGGAGTAATACAACATTGTATTATGAAGAATAAAGAGACCGAAGAATCAACAAATGTTGTTCTTAAAAGTTTAAAAATAACAGAAGATAATGATGAAATAGAAGTAAATACAGAACAATTTAATAATGAAGTTAAGTTTTTTGTTTTAATACATCAAAAACCAGAGATGAATCATGAAAGTATAGTTAAATGTTTTGGAATGGCTGAAATTGGTGGAGAAAAATGTATAGTATTGGAGGATTTGGAGGATTATATAACACTTGAAGATTTGCTAAAAGAGCAAGAAAAATATGCGCATAAAGTAGATATGTTGACAGAAGCGACAGAAAGGCTTAAAAAAGTAAGGGAGCATTATTGTAATAATTATATATCACATCAAGATTTACATGGTGGAAATATAATGATAAATCCAGAAACTGGTGATGTTAAAATAATTGATTTTGGTTGTTTTATAAAAGATACAAATAAACAGAATAAAATGTTTTTTTATAATACAGATGAAGACAATATAAGACAAGCCATTGAAAATATTAATAAAATAATAGAAGTACAACAGACCAAGTTAGTTGGTTGTAATCATTAATTTTTATATTAATCTATATATAACCACCCATATGAGCGATTATATGGGTGGTTATTTATTGTTTTGTATAATGTGTAATTATAAACAGCATTATATTATTTTATTAAACACATATTGAAGTGTTATTTATAATAAGATATTATTTTAGTTATTTATTTTTTTAATAATCCACACCCAGCAAATATAACCCACAAGCCGGAGCCATTTCCCCCGCCATTTGTCTATCTTTTGAATTTAAAATATCTTCAAATGATTTGATAGTGGTTTTACCAGTTCCAACATCCCTCAATGTCCCAACAATATTTCTTATCATATGATGCAAAAAAGACTTTGCTGAAAACTCAAAATTAACAAACTCATCTTGCTTATATATTTTAATTGCCGACATAGTTTTTACTGGACTAAGAGCTTGACATTGACTATCTCTAAAACTTGAAAAATCATGTTTTCCTAACAAAATAGCAGAAGCCAACTGCATTTGTTCTATATCTAATTCTTTTCTTATGTGCCACACCTTATTTTGCCACAACGCAGATGGTCTTTGTCTATTCAAAATTACATACCTATAATGTCGCATTTTTGAAGAAAATCTTGCATGAAAATCTTCATTAACAATTTCACAACTTTTTACTGCTATATCTTGTTGTAAAAATGGTTTTAAAAAAATATCATTACTATTTTTTTGCCAAAGTTTTATCAAGTTTCTATTTTTGTCACCAAGATAAAAATTAAGTCCTTGTATTATTGTATCTGTTTTATATTCTTTATTTAGATCAAAATGTATAACTTGATTTATTGCATGGACACCAGCATCAGTTCTTCCAGAGGCTATTACTTCAACTTTTTCTTTTGTTAAATTAAATACACAATCTTCAAGTGTTTCTTGTATTGTTAATCTTCCATCCTGTTTTTGCCAACCAGAATAATTTGTGCCATCATACTCTATAATTAACTTATATCTCATTATCTTATTAAGTCTAATAACTTATAGTTTAACTTAACTTTATATTTTATATTTTGTAAATAATCAATATAAGTTTTATGAATACTATTATTGATAGAATTTGCTAGCTCATATTTAACTGATTCTTTATCTATAAAGTTGTCATTACTTTCATTTATTAAACCCTCATTTTGAATATAAGCAAAATACACACTATCATTATCAGTAAACACTTTTGTTACTGATTTAATGTTAGCATCTAATACATTTTTTACAAAATCTACATTATAATCCTTATTGTGTTTTGATATTTGTGCATTTTTAACTGTAAAGCCTTTGTTTAATAGTGTTTTGTTGTTGTATCCATTTTTGCTATAAACTTCTACATAATTTGATACTTTTGCTACATATTGCCTATTCAAAACATCATTTATTAATGTTTCTTTTATATTGTTTTTGACTTCATTAATAGTTTGAATTTTTTTATCTTTTATGTCAACAACAGAGAAAACATATAATTTATTATCTATTTTGATTATTTTTGAAAAATCATTTATTTTATAAGAAAATATATTGTTTATGTCTTGTCCGTATTTTTCAATGAGATTATTTATATCATTATTATTTATATAACCCAATGTTTTTGTAGTTGTGTTAATATTACTTGCTATATTTGAAATACTATCGCTTGTTAATAACAATTCTTCAATTTTATTGTTATCACTATCTGTAAAATTTTCTAACTCTATATAGTCAACTTTTCTAGTTTCTGGAATTGTAAAAGAATCAATATTATCATCATAATATTTTTTAATATCTTCATCTTTTATTGATACTTTATCTGTTTTTATCAATTTTTTATTAATACTAAAAATTGAAACTGATTTATATTTATTTTCATTTTGAAATATTTTATCTACAAAATAATTATTTGCTTTTATATTATTTATTAAAGATATTAAAAAGTTAATGTTGTCATCATTTTTTGACATTTTAATAAAATCATATTCTGTAATTTTGTATTGTTCTAATAATTTATGGAATTTTTCAATGTCAAACTTGTTATTTGTGTAAAAATACTGCTCTTTTGATATTTTTGATAAAACAATTGAATCTGGTTCTGCTATATTATGTGTTTCAATTTCCTTATTTATTAATTCATTTTGCAATAAATTATGTAATGTTACAACCATGAATTCTTTTGAATTTAAAAAATCAATTTGTTTTTCATCTTGATTTGCTAAATATATTCTTTGTTTTTCATTATTTAAAATTTTAACAAATTCATTTATATTAACTTTCTTATCATTAATAACTATAACATTGTATTTGTTTGTCATAAACACTATTCCGCCCAAACTGGAAATAATAAAAGCAATAACTAATATTATTAATAATGATTTGCCCGCTTTACTGTTTTTCATATCTGTTCCAAAACTCATAATTTATTCCTTATTATTAAATATCGTCTATATCCAATGGTTTTATTGGATTTACATAAATAATTTTTTCTTCATCACTGTCGTGTATTCTTTTTTTTCTTCTTCTCCTCTTATTTATACTTATGGATTTAAGATTTTGATAATCTTCTTTTATTTTGTTCTTTATATAATCCCCCACTTCTGTTTTTAATTGTTCTAATTCTGTTGCATAGTCCCTATCTGCTTTATATATTGTTAAGTATTTTATTTTTGATTCTGTTTTTGTTATTAATTTTTCTTGTAGATTTATACAATCTTCTTCTAAAAACCTTAAATCTTCTGATGCCCTAACCAACAAGCCAGACGCCGCACATGGAACTATGAAACTTAAATCATTTTTTTTTATATTTGGTGAAATTAATATGTAATTTTCAATTTCTGGTCTTCTCATTACTAATTGAAGTGTATTAATGACACCGGTATCTATACCGCATATCCAAAAACTTTTACTTTCTATATTTTTTGTGTGTAACCAATCCAATGCAGCAGTTAGATCTAATAAATTATTAGTATCTTTATCAGTATCTTTTTTATCATCAGCATTATCTTGTCTAAAACTAAATCGCAATGTTGAGAAACCATTTTCTATAAAAGTATCAGTAATCACTCGTGTTGATTCCTCAAACATATTAACATTTGTTACTGGATCAAGTGACAAACTATCAACAACTACAACTACCGGTGCATTCGCATTTCTACTGTGGTGATACATTGCATTTAGTTTACCAAGACTACTTTTAAATGTGATATATAGCATATATTATATAATCAATAATTAAGTTAATTTTATTATTTTATTTTAAAAAAACAAGGCAAAATACACAACCATTTATTAATTTTATAGTAAAAATAATTTAGTAATTAAATGACCAACTATATAAAATTTTACCTTGTTTATGTATTATTATACTATTTTGCTCTTTCTACATAAGAACAATCTTCTGTTTTTACAACAATTTTATCATCTGTTGTTATAAATGGTGGAACCATAATTCTTAGACCATTTTCCAAAACTGCTGGCTTAAAAGAAGATGCGGCAGTTTGACCTTTTACAGTTGGCTCTGTTTCTTTTATGTCACAAATAACTGTGTCAGGTAATTTTATGTCAACTATTGTATTTTCGCAATAACAAACTTTTACTTCCATTCCTCCTGTTAAAAAAGCAATTCTTTCGCCAAGTAATTCTTTATCAAATGATTCTTGATCATAACTTTCCATATTCATTAAGCAAACAGTTGTTCCCTCATCGTATTGATATTGATATTCTTTTTCTTCTAATGCTATTTTTTCAACATCTTCACCAGCTCTAAATCTTTCGTTTGCTTTGTTGCCAGTTATAACATTTTTCATTTCCAACTGAACAAAAGCACCACCTTTACCTGGCTTTACATGTTCTTTTTTTGCTATAACCCAGTATTGATTTTTAAATTTTATAACATTTCCTATACTTATTGAATTAACATTCATATTTCACCATATTAATTTATTTATAAGTTTATAATATTTTTAATAAACAAAAAATCAAGATAAATCAAATAATTTATATTTTTAATTATTTCCCTATGTAGGCAGATATAACTTTCATTCCATTTTTTATTTGTGGAGATTCTACTTCTGTATATGTAATATCACTTATTCCCTTTTTCACTAAAACTCCATGTGGTTTATTTTCTTGATCTAAAACATATATGTATGTATAATTTCCTTCTTTATATTTGTTTGACAATTCATTTTTTTCTTCTTGTGTCATTTCTTCAAGACCCATTGCTTTTCTCGTTTCTTTTGTTGCCTTGAATCTTAATGCGGTATTTGGTATTCTTAATACATTTTCAGCAGAATCTATAACAATAGACACATAAGCAGTCATACCTGGTAAAAGTAGGCCATCGGTGTTATCTATATCAATTATTACATTGTAAACAACAACATTTGATTCTACCATTGAATTTAACCTAACTTGTCTTATTGTTCCAGTAAATATCCTATTCTTGTATGCATCAACATTAAAAAATACTTGTAGATTTTTTTTATCTTTTATTAAACCAATATCTGCTTCAGAAATACTTGTTTCTATTTGCATTTTTGATAAATCCTCTGCTATTTTAAATAAAGTAGGAGCAGAGAAACTTGCAGCAACTGTTTGACCAACATCAACATTTCTTGAAATAACAGTTCCTGACACCGGTGAATCTATATGAGCATAACCAACTGTTATTTTTGATCTTTCATATCTTAATTTTGCTATGTTGTAACTTTCTTTTGCTTCTACAAGAGCATTTTCCGCTTGGTCTAATTCGGCTTTTGCAATGTATTTGTTTTTGTAAAGTTCTCTAATTCTTTTTGTGTTTAGTTCTACATAATCTAATTGTGATTTTTTTTGTTTAAGTAATGCTTTATATTCATTCATTTCTTTATTTAAAGCATCCATATCAAGTAATGCCAATTTTTGTCCTTTCTCAACAACATCATTATAATCAACATATATTTTATCTATTACACCGGATATTTGACTTCCAACGCTTATTGTATTTATTGGATTTACTATTCCAGTTGCAGAAACAACTTTTTGGATATTACCGGCTGTTATCGTTTCTATATCAAAATTTCTTATGTTAAATCTTTCAACACTATTGTTTTTAAATATATGGTGATTTGTTATAAAGTATGTTAATATAATTAATAATACTATCTTCTTTTTTTTGTGTTTTTTAAATAAATTTTTTACATTTTTAATAATCTTCATAGTTCATTCCTATAAATTATCTATGTTAATAATATTTTCTAAATTCATTTTTCCTATTGTTTTTAATAGTTTTATTCTATAAATCAACAAATTATATTTTGAATTTATAAATTCATATCTTGCATTTTCTAATTGTTCTTGTGCGTTTAATACGTCTAACATTGAACTTTTGCTGTTCTTATACATTCCAAGTTGCACTTTTGCACTTTCTTGTGCTGTTTTTAATAAATCTTTCGCTATGAAATAACTATTTTGTGTTGTATTAAAGTCATAATAAGCATTCCAAACTTCTGTAGATATACTTTTTTCCAGTTCTTCAATTTTTAAGTTAATTGATTTTATTTCTTCTTCTTTGCTTTTGATTGTATTTGTTGTGTAAAAACCAGTAAATAGTGGAACACTAACACTTAACTTAATTTCACTACTCTCATATGATGGCTGTTTATAATATTTTGTGAAATTTTTTGATACTCCAAAATAACCAGAAGCGTTTATGGTTGGTAATCTACTTAATTTTAATGATGTCAAACTATCAAGTTTACCGTTTTTTTGTTCTTTTAGATATTTTAAATCTATTCTGTTGTTTTTTGCATCTTTTATATAGTCTTCAACTTTTTTATTTACTTTTTTTACATTTACATCAGGAGTTTCAATATATAAAACATAATTTGGATCTAAATTTAATAGTAAATTTAAATTGGCCTTTTGTTTTTTTATACTATTTTCAATTTTTAATCTACTAAGTTTGTTTCTGGAATAAGAATTTTCTGATTTTAATTTATCAACAAGTGGAACTATTCCTATCTTGTATTTTAAACTTGCTGCCTTAAAAGCCTCTTGACTTGCTTTTTCTGCTTCAATTGCCGCCTCTTTTTGTGCTTGTAAGGATAAAAGACCATAATAATTTTCTATAACATTATATATAACCTCTTGTGTTATTTGATCTTTTTTATATTTAGCTGAATTTAGATAATGTCGTAGCGCTTTTATTTTATATACATTTTTTCCAAAAGCAAACACTTCATAACTTGCACTGATACCACCACCTTTGTTTTGTTGTTTTGTTGTATATGCATCTCCATCTGTTTCTTGATATGTGCCGGATATACTAATATTTGGATAGTATACAGACTTATTGGCTTTTAGTTCTTTTTCTGTAATTTTTACATCTATAATTGCACTTCTTGTATTAATATTTCTTTCTAAAGCAAGATAAATTAAATCTTCAAGTTTTAATGGTAGACGATTTTCATCAATTACTAAATCTTTTGTTTTTATTTCAGTTTTTTTAATTTGTTCCTGTTGATTTATTGTTTTGTCTTTTGCATTGATTGTTGATGAATAAAAAAATAAAAAGCAAATAATAACATTTTGTAAATATTTTAATACCATAATATATAAAGAATTAACTAACTTAATGATAATTATATTTTTTAAAAAAAACAAGATAAAATTATATAAAGTTATTTATGCTAAAACATTATTATATTGCTTATAATTAATATTTATATATTTTTATTTTAGATATAAATTATATTATGATTACTTTTTATAAGTTACAATTGTATTTTAATACTTGCTTTTTTTAAAAAAAAGTCTATCATGTAATGAGAAAATTATTTTTGTAAGCATGTTAGTAGCATTAGAGCAACAAAACAGTTTAAATAAATATTTAAGTGAGGTATATAAAATACCGGTGTTAACAGAAGAAGAAGAAAAAAGATATGCTTTGTTAAAAGAACAAGGCGATCTTAATGCTGCAAAAATATTAATATCAAGTCATTTGCGATTGGTTGTTAAAATAGCATTTACATATAAAAGGTATGGTTTGCCAATGATGGATGTTATTTCAGAGGGAAATATTGGTTTGATGCGGGCAGTTAAAGAGTTTACTTTATCAAAAGGTTGTAAATTAGCAACTTATGCTATGTGGTGGATAAGGGCAACTATACAAGATTTTATTTTAAAAAGTTGGTCATTGGTTAAGATAGGAACAACAGTAGCACAGAAAAAATTGTTTTTCAATTTATCTAAAATTAAAGATAAAATATTTTCTTATGATCAAAAAGAATTGACAAATGATAATATAAAATATATATCTCAACAATTAAATGTTCCAGAATATGAAGTGATATCTATGGATAAAAGGTTATCTAAACAAGATATCTCACTAAATAGAGCAAGTAATCGTATAGATGATGATAATAAAGAAATTATAGAGTTGTTGCCATCAAAATATGGAACACCAGAATCAATATTAATGGCAAGGGATAGTGGTAATAAAAAACAGTTATTAATACAAAATGCTATAAAAATGCTCAATGATAGAGAAAAAGATATTCTATACAATAGAAGGCTCATAGAAAATCCATTGACGTTAAAAGAATTAAGTGAAAAATACCAAATATCTGGTGAAAGAATAAGACAAATTGAAGAAGGAGCATTAAAAAAAATAAAGGATTTTATTACAAATAATGGTTATGAAAATGGTTGGAGATAAGGATAAAATTAAGGAAATTATAAAGACAAAGGTTAGACCAATACTTGTTATGGATGGTGGAAATATAGAGTTTGTTGATTATAAAAACAAAATAGTTACTGTGAAATTACTTGGTGCTTGTAGGGGATGCCCACTTTCTGCAATAACTTTGAAAAATACTGTTGAAGGTTTAATAAAAGAAGAGGTTCCATCGGTTGCTGGTGTTGAGGCTGTTGATTTTGATGAAGAGTTGTAAGACATATATTTAAAATATGCGAAAAGGTATTATAAGTTTATTTGTATTTATTGTTAAAATATATTAATTATTATTATATTTTACTTGATTTTTGTTATAATTAAAAATATTTATGAAGTGACATAATAAGATGATATTGGATATCTTGTTGTGTTGTTAATGGTAATTTTAATTATTTTATTTAAATTTTTTGTATTTTAATTTAATTTTAATTTTAATTTATATAAACCAATCTTAAATTCTTAAATATTTTCTCCTTTTATCTTTCATATTTCTTCTCTTTATTTCTTTTTAACATCTAATTCCTAAACCTATCAGTTATTTCATCTCTATTTTTATATCATTCTTATTTATTTTATTATTCCCTAAAAAATAACCTACAATTTTTTATTTTTCCCTCTCTCCCCAAGGGACATTTTCTCAAATTAATCACTTATCTACTACAAAAATACATTTTTAACTTTTCCTAA
>JAGAUJ010000007.1 GCA_017620845.1 Rickettsiales bacterium
ACTTAAATCAGGAATACAAAGTAGAGATCAAAAATTACAACAAGCAGAACAAAAAATAGAACAACAAAAAAAACAACTTATAACAACAAATTCAGAAAATGCACGACTTAAATCAGGAATACAAAGTAGAGATCAAGAAATATTAGAACAAAAACAACAACTTGAAGATCTACAACAACAACTTGAAGCAAAAGCAGCAGCACTTGCCGAAGCACAACAAGGCAACAAAACACAAACCAGAGAAATTGCAAGACTTAAAAAAGAAATTGAACAACAAAAACAACAACTTGAAGAAGCACAACAACAACTTAAACAGGCAGAAAATTTATCTAAAGAAATAATAAAAAATAGTAGAGCAGAACGAAATGAAAACATTAAATTAAGGAAGTTATTAGAAGAAAGAAACAAAGAAGAAGTAAATGGTAAAAAATCAGTGTTACCATCACTTCAATTGTCAAGTGTGTATAGTGATCATTATGTTGAAGAAAATAGACCAGTAAGTAACTATTCTAACAGTAATCAATATAGTCAACAACCAATGCAACAACAAGTTCAGCGACCAGTTTATCAACCTAATGTTGTATTACGAAATCAGCAAATTCATCAACAACCTCATTTACCACAAAATCAACAAATGTACGATTATTATAGTGAAGGACAGAGACCTGTAAGTAATTATTCTAACAGTAATCAATATGGTAATACTTATCAACAACCAACGCAACGAACTCGACGAGCAAATTATAATGATATTGCTACATCAACAGCGGATGGTGAAGTAAATAGTCAAGATTCATCAGTAATGCGAACGACATCTAATTATAGTGATGAAATAAATAATTTAAGAAGAAGAGGAGCTAATTATCGCAGAAATAGAATTAAGTATAAAAAAACTAGACCAGCACTTAACAGAATGAAATTAAAGAAAATGTTATTAAGGAAGAAATTTAGATTACCAGGACAAAGATATACTTGTTCTGTAAAACGAGGTATTATTAGTTTTTTAGAATATGCGCATGAACGTTATAATACATATTTGAAGAATGGTAATGAAGAAGAATATTTTAATAATTTAGAAGAAAGAAGGGATGGAATACTTGCAACATTAGATTCACAAAGTAAAAGAAATGCATTTATAGCTCAATATAATGCGATAGTTGCACTTGGACCAGTAAGGTATAGCAGAATGTTGAGAGAACTTAATAGTAGAAATGGGTATTCTAAAAATGGTTTCCCTTTAAAAGAAACTTTTATGAAAATATGGAAAATGACGCAAGTTAGACAAAAGAATTTAAATAATAAAAATAATAATTATTTTGCTTATTTATTAGATGGTGAAAATGAAGCACTATCTGAACAAAATAGTTTTGGCCCATCAACAGAGCCTTTGCCAAATCCATGGGGCAGCAGAACAGAACTATTAAATCAATCTGAAGATGGTTATAGTAATGATATAAATGAAAATTCTCTCTCATCAGCATTAGAAGATGCAAGTGAAGAGTTAAAACAAAAGGAAAGAAATACGATACTTAATATGAAATCTATGGTAGAAGCTTGGTAATATTTATTTATTTTAAAACTACCCTGTATGTTTGTATCGGGGTAGTAAAATATGTTTTAAATAATTATTATATATTGTAATAAATAAAACATATTTTTTGTGTGTATAACACATTAATACGTATTTTGTTTGAAACAAAAATAATAAAAATTATGTTAATATATAATTATTGACGTGTTAGTGTTGTTTTATTTTAATTTTTAAATTAATTTCGGTTTTCTATTTTTTATTTAAACATAGTCAGTATTAAAACACAATTGTAAAGACAAATTATAGGGATATTTGAATATATTGTTATCATGATTTGAACTATATTATATGATTATGGTTGGGCTGGCAGGATTCGAACCTGCGCATGATAGGATCAAAACCTATTGCCTTACCGCTTGGCTACAGCCCAATAACCACTATTAATTATAGTATGTTTATTTAAAAATGTCAAGAAGTTTATTATAATGTTTTAATATTTAAGCAAAATATTGACTTTTTATCTTTTATATCAATACTTATAATATCAAATAATGTAACAATTATGATATTGCCACTATTTAATACAAATTTCATAAGTATAGGACCAATACATATAAAATGGTATTCATTGGCATATATTGCCGGAATAATTATTGCTTGGTTGTTAATAAAATATTACAATACAAAATACGAGTTACACCTATACAATAAAGAGAATGAAAGTAATTTTTGTGATGATTTCTTTTTTTATGGTATTTTGGGGATAGTGCTTGGTGGAAGATTAGGATATGTAATATTTTATAATATTAATTATTACTTGCATAATTTATTTGATATTTTTGCTATTTGGAGCGGTGGTATGTCATTTCATGGTGGTTTAATTGGTGTTATTATTGCAACAATATTATTGTGTAAAAAATATAATATTAATAAATTATTGTTTTTAGATGTTTTAACTGTGGTTGTTCCAATTGGTTTGTTTTTTGGACGATTGGCTAATTTTATAAATTTGGAATTATATGGAAGACCTACAACTGTGCCTTGGGGTATGGTATTTCCTACTGCGGATAATTTGGCAAGACATCCAAGTCAGTTGTATGAGGCTTTACTGGAAGGTGTTGTTTTGTTTATTATAATGAATTTACTTGTTCATTTTAAAAAATTTAAAAAAATTGGTTTAAATTCCTCTTTATTTCTAATGCTATATTCATCTTTTAGAATATTTGTTGAATATTTTAGGGAACCTGATGCACAACTTGGATTTATTTTTAAATATTTAACTATGGGGCAGGTGCTTTCGGTTCCTTTATTTGTGTGTGGTGTTATTATTTTAGTAAAAAATTATAGAAAGAATATAAAATAATAATTACAAGTCATTAACTAATAATGTTTTTTGGTGTTGTATTTATAAATATAAACAAACTATAATCTTTAATTTTCATTTCCAAAATTCAACCCTCTCCAAATATACTCTGCTGTAAATGGTGCTAATGGAGCAATTGCTTCCATCATTACAACCAAAACAGTATAAAGGGTATTATAAGCATCTTGCTTATCTTGATCTTTAAAAGATTTCCAGAATCTTGGTTTATTTCTTCTAATATACCAGTTATTTAATACTTCAAAAAATGCCTCACTTTCTCTACAAGCATCACCAATTAAATATGAATCCATATATTTTTTAATATTATCAACTGCTATTTTTAGTTTTGACAAAATATATTTATCCATCACATTTTCAGAGAAAAAGTTTTTTTGTGCCTTAATTCTATCACTATTTGCATATAAACAGAAGAAATCGTAAGAGTTTAACATTGGTTTTATTGCAAGTCTCAAAATTTCTTTCATATCTTTTCCATCTTTACTAATTCTTACTTCTTCACCTTTTAGTGCTGGAGATTTTAACATTAACCACCTTACTGCATCGCTTCCATATGTTTCAAAAGCGTCACTTGGGTCAACATAATTTCTCCATCTTTTAGATAATTTTTTACCTTCTTCATCAACAATAACACCAAAAGAAATACAATTATCAAATGGGTTTTTGTCAAATAAAGCAGTTGCTAAAATTAAAAGCGTATAGAACCAACCTCGCACTTGTCCATCACCTTCTGTAATAAAATTAGCAGGGAAATTTTTCTCAAAATATTCTTTATTTTCAAAAGGATAGTGTAATTGTGCATAAGGCATTGAACCACTTTCAAACCAGCAGTCCAAAACATCTGGCACTCTAACCATCATTGATTTTCCAGTTGGATCGTCTGGATTTTTTCTTGTTAACTCATCTATATAGGGTCTATGTAAATCAGTTGGACGAACACCGAAATCTTTTTCTATTTCATCTAATGAACCATAAACATCAATTCTTGGATATTTTGGATCAGTGCTTTTCCATACCGGAACAGGACAGCCCCAAAATCTATTTCTTGTAATTGACCAATCCCTCGCTCCTTCAAGCCATTTTCCAAACCTTCCATTTTTTATATGCTCTGGAATCCAGTTAATGTTTTGATTATTGTTAATCATCTTATCTTTAATTTGTGTAACTTTTACATACCAAGATGACATTGCTCTATAAATTAAAGGTGTATCAGTTCTCCAACAGTGTGGGTAGTTGTGTAGATATTGTTCTGTTTTTAACCATTTACCTTCTTCTTTTAATTTTATTATTATAAAATCATTTGTATCAAAAACTTGTTTGCCTTCATAATCACTAACAATACTTGTAAAACAACCAGCATCATCAACAGGACAAATTGTTGGTATTCCTAATGGTTTACAAACATTATTATCATCTTCACCAAAGCCTGGTGCGGTATGAACTATTCCAGTTCCATCTTCTGTTGTAACAAAATCTCCGTGAATTATTGTAAAACAGTTATTACAATTTTTAACTTCTTGTAAATCTTTTAAGTATGGCATTAGTGGTTCATATTTTAAGCCAAGTATTTCTTCACCTTTAAACTCTTTTAAAATCTCAAAATTGCCCGCATCATCTATTGCTAATTCTTTTTTATATTTATTTAATAAACTTTTGCCTATAATATAATTTTTATCATCTTTCTTAATTAATAAATAATCAAAATCTTTATTTATAGTTAAAGCAAGATTTGAAGGTAAAGTCCAAGGTGTTGTAGTCCAAGCCAATACAAAAATCTCATTAATATTTAATTCTGTGACAAATTTTGGTAGATTAATTAATTTAAACTTCACAGTTATTGCCTTATCTGCTCTTTCTCTATAAGAATTATCCATTTTTGTTTCAAAGTTGGAAAGTGGAGTTTGACATTTCCAAGAGTATGGCATAACTCTATAATCTTCATATAATAAACCCTTATCATAAAGTTGTTTAAATACCCAAATTACTGACTCCATATAATCCAAATTCATAGTTTTATAACCACCATCAAAATCAACCCATCTACCAGATCTTGTAACATATGTTTTCCATTCATTTACATATTTTAAAACACCTTCTCTACAATGATTGTTGAAGTTTTTTATTCCATATTCTTCTATTGCTTTTCTACCACTTACATTAAGATCTTTTTCTGTATTCATTTCCGCTGGTAGACCGTGACAATCCCAACCAAATTTTCTTTCTACAACTTTTCCATTCATTGTTTGGTATCTTGCAACTGTGTCTTTTATATAACCTGCTAATAAGTGTCCATAATGTGGTAAACCATTTGCGAATGGAGGGCCGTCAAAAAATACAAAATCATTATTTGTGTTTTTTGTTTTTCTGTTGTTGATTGATTTTTCAAAAATTGATTCTTTGTTCCAAAATTGTAGTATATTGTTTTCCAGTTCGCTAAAATTTATGTTGTTTTTTGGCTCTGGGTAATGTTTTGTTTTTTCTGTCATGTTTTTGATTATTAAGTATATAACTGTTAGTAATAATAAGTGAAGATTTGTAATAGTCAAATGAAAATAGTGTGTTTATGAAAAGTAATTTATGGGTGTGATTGATTGATATATTAACTTTGGATTGTAAATATGGAAATTTGTGATTGTTAAAAAATGTGTAAATAAAAAACTTGAAAAATTATTATTAATGTGGTATAATTACAATAATAATTTTTAAGTTAAGGACTAGTTATGGGAATGTATACTCTTGGTGATGGCAATTTATTAAATGGTTTTGGTGAAGGCGGAACAATGGCTGGTATTAATGGAAATACTGGTATAACTGATGCCATTAATAAAGGAAAAGGTATCGCTGATATTGATTGTGTTGCAGCATTATCTGGTGCGACTGCTGAAAGAATTGCTGGTGGTGATAGTCTTGGTGCTTATACATCTGGTGCTACTCTTGTTGGTATGCAAGAAGGTATTGGCATTGGTGCTAATGACGGCAAAACAAAAATGGATGGTGTTGCTGGACTTGGATTTTAATATGTATTTATATTGTATCTGTATATATAATAGATAGATGCCACCTTTATTTTCGAAATTTTGATTTAAAATATTTTGTTGTCTGTTTAAAGGTGTTTATTAAGTAATTATTTATATCTGGTTGTAATTTTAAAATAAAAAATTAAGTTTTATTAATCTATTTTCTTACATATCTATACCAGCCAACAATCTTACTCTTCCAGTAATCATCTAACCTATGTTCTACAACAATACCAACATCAACATAACAGTGTATTATTCCAATCCTACTTAATATGCCTATATGCTCTAAATTATCAGCAAAATTCATATACACTAAGTCACCAACTTTTATTTCCTTTTCACTAATTTTCAAAAAATATTTATCTAAAAAATTTTTCATTTCGCCTTGATTTGGATATCTTGAATATGTCAAATAATCATAATAAGATATATTTTTGCCATTAAAACAAGCATTAATTTCTTCACCAACTTTTATAATTAAACCTATACAATCTATGCCACCTTTATTATTTGAATTTATTTTTACTCTTCCTGTATAATGAAATTTTGTTCCAAGCCAAGTTTTTGCAACTTTTAATATTTTTCTTGAATCTATTTTTCTCATAAAATATCAATAAAATTAATAAAATTTATAAACTTTTGTTGTATTTGCTATATGCGGTTCACCTCTAAAATTAATTGCATTGTTGAACTTATTTATGCAACTTGAAATTGTTTTATCACAACCAACAATTATTTTAAATGTATCACCAACGGTTAGTGAATAATTTAATTTTGTATTTAATATTATATCATTATCAAAAGATTGTTTTATTTCCATTGATTGATTTATATTTTTTCCACTGGTAAAAATTACAATTCCATATTTGAAATAATTTTTATCTTTTACTCCTATGGACGATATATCATATAAAAATTCTGTATCACTTTTTACGTGTGTAATTTTGGATGTAAAAGTATAATCATTTATATTCAATAAGCATTTTTGGTCGCAAAATTGTGCTCTACAAAGTGGGGAATAAATATCTCCAATTGTTTTGTCTAAAACATTTAATATGTTATTAATCGAAAACGTAATTTTTCCATCGTTTATGTTTATTGATGTTATATTTCCTGTTGTGATATGTATTTTTTCAAGGTTTTCATTATCAAGATGTATGTAAAATATTTCAACTGTCGCATTGTCAAATTTGCCAGTTATAATGTCGTTAATATTGATTGTGTTATTATCTATAAGTCCTATAATTTCACTTGTGTTGTTTAATAGGTTTGATGTAAAGTCGCTACTGTTGTGTTCGAAACCACTTGATGAATAATATGTTGTATTGTTTATTTGTAAGTCTTGTGAGTGTTCTGTTAGTCCTATAATTTCGCCGGTTTGTAGTGTTATTGTGAAGCATTTTGCTAATTTTATGTAATCTTTGTTTAATAGTTCTTTTAGGTTGTTGCTGATGTTTTTCATTTTATTTTTGGTTGTTTTTGGTTATTTAATGGTGTTTTTGTGTTTTGTGGAAGTATTAAAACTCTTGATTTATAAAAACAAGCAAACATAATACCAACAACATAAAAATTATTTATGTATGCTTAATTTTATTGAAAAGAAACCAAAAAACGATAGTAATAAATATTTAATTATATTATTACATGGTTGGGGGAGCAACAAAGAAGATTTGATGTTTTTATCGGAAGAATTAAATAAAGAGTTTGACAATTTACATTATATTTCTGTTGATGCGCCCTTTGAGTGTGATGCTGGTTTTGGTTATCAGTGGTTTTCTTTACGAGATACAAGTCCTTACAGTGTAAGACTTACAATAAAAGACAATTATAAAATATTAGAAGACTTTATAGAAGAACAGTCTAAAAGATTAAATATTCCTTATAATCACATATTTCTTCTTGGTTTTTCACAGGGCGCTATGATGTCTTTATTTACAGGTATTAGATTAAATCAAAAACTTGCTGGGATAATTGCTTTATCTGGCGTTTTGCCAGAGACTGTTGACACTATGAAAACAGATTTACAAATAAAACAAAAAGTTTTAATGGTTCATGGGTCAGAAGATAAAATTGTTCCTTATGAATATTTTTTACAAAGTGAAAAAATATTTAGAATGTTTGATTTTAACGTAGAAACTACTACTGTGTATGGAATGACTCATACAATAAATGATGAAGTAATACATAAAGTAAAAAATTTTTTATATTCTTGTTTAAATAATAATTTAGAGGATTAACCATGAATATTTTATTATATGTTTGTATATTGTCTTTCTTTATATCTTTTTTTGGTTTAAAATATTTTATAATCTTATTAAAAAAACATAATAAGTTTCAACCAATAAGAGTTGAAGGACCAGAATCACATATTTTAACAAAAGCAAAAACACCAACAATGGGCGGTGTAATTATGACATTATCAATACTTACAAGTATATTGTGTTTTTGTAATTTAAAATTACCATATATTCAAATAATGATTGGTTTTATTATTATATTTTCAATAGTAGGTTTATTGGATGATGTATTTAAAGTGTTTTTAAATAATACAAAAGGTTTCGCTGGTGCTAAAAAATTAATAATTCAACTAATTACTGCATCTGCTGGTGTTTTGTATTTAATGTCATATAACACTGATTATTTAAGTTATCAAATATATTTGCCAATTTTTAATTGCGAACTTAATTTTGGTATATTTATTGCTGCTATATATGTATTGATAATTTGTGGTTCTTCTAATGCTTCAAATATAACTGATGGACTTGATGGTTTATTGTCAATTCCAGTTATTCTTATATCAATAACATATGCTATAATAGTTGCACTTATGCTTAATGGTTATTATTTTTCTGAAATAGCAATAAGTAATGAATTGTTATGGAATATATTAATAGTTTTGTGTAGTATAATAGCATCATTTTCTTGTTTCATGATTTATAATCATCATCCAGCAAAAATATTTATGGGAGATGTGGCAAGTCTTATGATTGGTGCTTTATTGTGCTATATTTCAATATTATTAAAAGTTGAAATATTATATGGCATAATGTCTATATTGTTTATAGTTGAAATAATGTCATCAGTTTTACAAGTTGCTTGCTATAAAATTACGCACGGACAAAGAAGAATATTTAAAATGGCACCTTTTCATCATCATTTGGAAAAATGTAATTGGAGTGAAACAAAAATAGTTTGGTCTATGTGGGCTTTTGTTTTTGTTTGTTGTGCTATTAGTTTGGGACTATTTTTGTTGTAGTTTTAAAATAGTTTAAAAAATAACCCCAACAACATAATTTGTCGGGGTTTTTTGTTGTTTTTTGATAATTTTGTATTGTGTTTATTGTTTGTTGTGATTGTGTATTAATAAAACAATTGTTTTATACAATAAAAATGTAAATAACAATACTGTTAAAGCACTTTTAATAAAAAACAAATCCGTTAAAAATAAAAAGTAATAAGCCATTATATTAGTTAGTATTTTACAAAACATATTTGTTGTTACATCATAATCGCTATAAAATGGTGTAAGCATCAATATTAACATTACTATAGACAATATAGATAATATCTTACTTATTTTAGATACCTTCTTATTATCTTTATATGTGCGACCAATTATAAATATATCTATTATTGTCATTATTGAAAAAGCAATAAAAAACACTAAAAAACCATCATCATCACCATAAAAATATGTCATGAATTCTAAATATTTGAATTCATTTATTCCAAATGGGAACCAATATAATCCAAATGTAACCGATAATATAGTTAAAACATTAATTAATCTATTTTTAAATTTATAATTAATATAGTTTAGTATTAACGTTCCAATTGGAAGTAATACTAATAAGCAGTATATTATATTCCACAACATATACTTTTATTTATTATTAATATTTAATTATCTACACTTTATTGTATATGATAAAGTATAGACAGTGTAATTATTGTTCCCACCAATATCTTCTGGGTCTATTTTTATTGTTTAATTCTATCTTTAATATTTTGTATTAATAAAACAATTGTTTTGTATAGTAAAAATATAAATAGTAATACTGTTAAAATAGGCTTTGACAAAAATGGCACTAATACACATATGCCACAAATATATTCAATATATTTTATTACTTTGCACAATATACTTGTTGTTACATAATCATTATAACTTGGTGCAAGTATTAATATTAACATTATTATAGATAGTATAAATAATATTTTACTTAATATAAAAACTTTCTTATTGTTCTTATATATACGATTGATTATAAATATATCTATTATTGTCATTATTGAAAAGGCAATAACATATACCACAACTCCATCATCATTACCACAAAAATATGTCATGAATTCTAAATATTTGAATCCTTTTATCCCAAAAGGAAACCAATATAATCCAAATGTAACCGATAATATAGTTAAAATATTAATTAATCTATTTTTAAATTTATAATTAATATAATTTAGTATAACAACCATAATAGAACAAAATAATGGTAATAAATAATAAAACATTATACCCCAATATATCATACAAACTCCTTAAATATATTATTATTTATATACTTAGATTTTATTATATAATAAAATCTAAGTATGTTATTTATTGTTCCCACCAATATCTTCTTGGTCTATTTTTATTTATTTCACAACTTCTACCATTATCTCTTTCAAATCTATTTCCATTTTCTCTATAAATTCTATCATATTCCATATTTACTGCATGTTTATAATCATGACAGTTATGATGTCTACCTTGAATTGGGTTTGAAACCATAACATAATTATCTCTTCTATAGAAATAGGCCACATTATCTTCTGCTTGTCTCATTAGTCCATCATGTCTACATATTTCACCATTTTGAGGAGCATAAATACCATATTTATTTAAATATTTTGGATCGTCACTATCAACTCCCTTATTTCGACCAAAATAACCACTATTAGTCCCATCACTATAAAACCCATGATCATGTCTCACATAACTATTAATGTGACCAGCTGTTTCTCCAAATAATGTATCTATTGGTCTTTGCCTCCATTCGTGTTGTTCCCGACAAAAAGTAAACAAACTTGTGAAAATTGCCAATTCACAAATCATAAAAAAATATATTATTTCCATACTTTATGCTTACATATATAATTGTATTTGTCAAGTAATAAAACAAAATTTGTTATTATTTGTATATATACTTTGTTTTGTTATTATGGAATGTTGAAAAATATAGTTATGCAGTTGAAAATATCTTAAATAAAAATATTTTAATAATATATTGAAAATAGCAAAATTAATTCTATATTATAAAGTATAATGTAAATCAAATTTTAAAAAGATGTTAAAAAATATTGCAAGCAGAATTTTTGGTTCAGCAAATGACAGAGAAATTAAAAAATTAAAAGAAATAGTAAAAATAATAAATGATATTGAGAAGAATTACATATCTTTAAGCGATGATGGTTTAAAAGAACAAACAAATATTTTAAAAGCAAGACTAAAAGCTGGCGAAACATTAGATCAAATTTTGCCACAAGCATTTGCAGTTGTTAGAGAGGCAACAAAAAGAACACTTGGTATAAGGGCTTTTGATGTTCAATTAATTGGTGCTATGGTTTTACATAAAGGTATGATTGCAGAAATGAAGACTGGTGAAGGTAAAACACTTGTTGCTGTGTTTGCGGCTTATTTAAATGCTCTAACAGAGAAGGGGGTTCATATAGTTACAGTTAATGATTATCTTGCAAAAAGAGATAGTGAGTGGATGGGACAAATATATAAGTTTTTGGGTTTAAGTGTTGGTTGTGTTTTACAACAAATGACTGATGAGCAAAGACAAAGAGCATATAATTGTGATATAACTTACGGAACAAATAGCGAATTTGGTTTTGATTATTTAAGAGATAATATGAAAATTGACAAAGAAAGGTTATCTCAAAGGGAGTTTTATTATGCAATAGTTGATGAGGTGGATTCAATTTTAATTGATGAAGCAAGAACTCCATTAATTATATCCGGTGCAACTGATGATAATTCAAAATTATACATAGATGTAAATAATGTAATTAAAAAAGTTGAAGATTCTTTGTGTTCTATTGATGAAAAAGAAAGAACGGTTGTTTTAACAGAGGAAGGAACTGAATATGTTGAAAAAGTTTTAAAAAACTTAGGTATAATACATGCAGATTCAAATTTATATGATTTACAAAATATGAATGTAGTGCATCATATAAATCAAGCATTAAAAGCACACAAATTATTTAAAAATGAAGTGGATTATATGGTAAAGGATGGACAAGTTTTGCTTGTTGATGAATTTACTGGAAGAATAATGGATGGTAGAAGATTTTCAGATGGTTTACATCAGGCATTGGAAGCAAAAGAGGGTGTAAAAATACAAAATGAAAATCAAACACTTGCAAGTATTACATATCAAAATTATTTTAGATTATATCCAAAATTAGCGGGTATGACTGGAACTGCAATGACTGAATCTGTTGAATTTGAATATATTTATAACTTAAAAGTTATAGAAGTTCCAACAAATGTTCCAGTTCAAAGAAAAGATGAAGATGATGTTATATATAAAACAGAAGCAGAAAAATACAAAGCAATAATTAGACAAGTTAAAGAGTGTTATGATAGAAATCAACCAGTTTTAGTGGGAACTGTAAGTATTGAAAAATCTGAAAAATTATCAAAAATGTTAAAAGCAGAAAAAATACCTCATAATGTTTTAAATGCTAAATATCACGAAAAAGAAGCATATATTATAGCGCAGGCTGGTAAACCAAAGGCAGTCACAATTGCTACAAATATGGCAGGTAGAGGAACTGATATAAAACTTGGTGGAACTGCTGAATTTGAAATTAAAGAAATTAATAATGATCCAAATTTAAGTGAAGAAGAAAAAAGATCTACAATAAATAGACTTGAAAATGAAATAAAAGATAACAAAGAAATAGTTGTTGAGGCTGGTGGTTTATTTATTTTAGGAACTGAAAGACACGAAAGTAGAAGAATAGACAACCAATTAAGAGGACGATCTGGAAGACAAGGCGATGTGGGTGCTTCAAAATTTTTCTTGTCTTTACAAGATGATTTAATGAGAATTTTTGGAACTGACAAATTAGCAAATATGTTGACTAAATTAGGTTTGAAAGATGATGAAGCAATTGTTCATCCTTGGATAAGTAAATCATTAGAAAAAGCACAAAAAAAGGTGGAAAATATACATTATGAAATGAGAAAAAATGTGCTAAAATATGATGATGTTGTAAATACACAAAGAAGAGTGATTTTTGAACAAAGAAGAGATATAATGTTTGCTGATTCTGTTGAACCAGAAATTGAATATATGATAAAGACTAAAAATACTGAATTAATTGACTTTTTTATACCAGTAAAAACAAAAATTGAAGAGTGTGATGTTGATGGTTTGAAGAGTGAGTTAAATAGAATTTATGGAACAGATTTTTATTTAAGTGAGTATATAAATAATAATAAAAAAACTGTTAATAGAAATAGTATTTTAGAAAAATTACAAGCGGAAGTTAGTGGCTTCTTTGGAGATAAAATTAAAGAATATGGAGAAGAAGTTATTAAAACTATGCAAAAACATATATATTTATTGACAATAGATAGATTTTGGAAAGATCATTTATATGCGCTTGATAAAATGCGACAAGGTATAGGTTTAAGGGCTTACGGTCAAAAAGATCCGTTGTTAGAGTATAAAAAAGAGGCTTATGAATTGTTTGAAACTTTGATGTATAATATAAGTGATGAAGTTATAATGATTTTGGCAAAGGCAAAAATTTCTATTGAATCGCCAATTAAAAGTCAAATAAAAGTTTCCAATAGTGGTAATATAAAAGACAATAGACAAGAACTTGTAAATCAGATGAATTTTATGCAGTCTCAAAAAGAGGGTGTTTTAAATGGTGTTGGTAAACAAGAAACTGTTATAAATAGAGCAAAAGATGGAAATTTTGATCCAAATGATAAGGCTACTTGGGGAAGAGTTGGAAGAAATGATTTGTGTCCATGTGGTTCTGGAAAAAAATATAAACAGTGTTGTGGAAAAATAGAATAAATTGGAAATTTGGTAAATATTATTAATTAATATATGAGGTAATTATGCCATATTCAAAAAAGATGTTGGATCATTGTGAGAATCCAAGAAATGTTGGTAGTTTGGATGAAAATGATCAAAATGTTGGAACTGGTTTGATAGGTTCGCCGGTTTGTGGTGATATGTTAAAATTTCAAATAAAAGTTGAAAATGGAGTTATTGTTGATGCGAAATTTAAGACTTTTGGTTGTGGTGGAGCAATTTCTTCAAGTTCTTTAACGACTGAAAAGGTTATTGGTAAAACGCTTGAAGAGGCGATGGAGGTAAAAAATAAGGATATAGTTGCGGAATTGGAATTGCCAAAGGCAAAGATTCATTGTTCTGTTATGGCGGAAGAGGCTATACATGAGGCAATAAGTGATTATAAGAGAAAAAATGGTATATAAGATATTTTAAATTAAGTAATATTAATGTCTAATATTTACAATAGTATTTTTGAGTTGGACGATGTTGATGCGCTGTGTTTATTGTGTGTAAGTTTTGTTGGTTTGAGGATGTGTAAAATTTTATATTATTTACTATTTGTTAGAATTTTTTTATTAAATAGAATTTTTATTGTATAATTATTTTTAAACATTAACATTTAAATATCATTATAAATAAAAAAGACACAAATTGAAAATAAACACAAGCAGAGAATTTAAAGATATATTATTAAGTTATGACATAATCTTATTTGACTTTTTAGGTGTAATATCTAACGGTAGCAGTCCAATAAGTGGTGGTAGTGATTTAATGGAATTTTTAAAACAAAACAACAAAATTGTATCCTTTGTTTCAAATTCACCAACACAAACTGTTGATTTTCAAAAACATTTATCACTTGTTTATAATATAAATAAAAATAAACACTATGATTTAACAATAACTTCTGGTGATGTATCTGCTGATATTCTCAAAGACGGTTTATTAAAATCAAAAGATGGTAAAGATTACAAAAATTGTTATATTTTTGGAAAAGTGCAAGACAATAATTTACTAAAAAATATTTCTTACAACATAGTTGATAATTTAGAAGAAGCAGATTTTATTTATGTTGCTTATCCACAATTAAGTTTGGAAGAGTATAATAATATTGATGAAAAATATGAACAATTCTTATTTGAATCAACAATGTATGAAGAGAAATATTTTGATTCTACAAGTGTAGAGTTATTTATGGAAAAAATTAAGTTATTTAAACAATATAATCTTCCAATGTTTAGTGATTGCCAAGATCTTGTTGCTATGCAAAAAGATAAAAATAGTCAAAAATTAAATTATGTTGTAAGACAAGGTTCAATAACCACTGAATATAAAAAACTTGGTGGAAAAGTTGTTGATATTTCAAAACCTTCGTCTGTAATTTATAATTATACTTTTAAAAAAATAAAAAATAATCTTAATACTAATGCTAAAGGTAAAAAAATATTAATGATTGGTGACACAATAGATACTGATATTTTGGGCGCTTATAATGCTATGACAGATTTAAATATTAAGGTTGATAGCATGCTAACTTTGTGTGGTGTTACTGGAAAATATTTTAATAAAAATATTGATAAGATTAATGATTATTTAGTGCAAAATAATATACCGTTGAATTATGTTGTTGATGGTGTTTGGGTAATTAATGAGTAAATAATAAATTAACAATTATAAAAATAACCACCTGTTAAACTTATGGTTATTTTTGTTTTTCAGTAGCAAAATTATTAATTAAAAATGTTTACACTAATCATTTCTGGACATCTATTTTGAACATTTTCTATATCCATCATACTATCATTATCCTTAAAATATATTTTTGCCATGCCTCTTAAATATACAGAACTACAATATATTAATTTTTCACTACCCTCATTATGAGATGTTTTAAATAATCTTACGGCCCTATCTGCATATTGTAATACTTTACTATATTTTTCTTTTTGATTTACCATATTGCTTGTATAATATATAGATGCCAATGTATAATATACTTCACTGCTTTCATATATTTTTGATAAGTCTTCATAACATTTAATTGCATCCTCTGTATATTTTGGATTATTTAATTTTGAACTATTTAAGTATTTTGCTAAACATAAATTTTTTCTTGCTTCTAAATGATTCGGGTGTTGTTTTAAAAACATATCAAGTTTTTGTAGTGCAGCTACATATTGTTCATTTTTCATCATTCTTTTAGCGCTTATCAAGGCATTTTCTTTTATAATTTTATCATTGTTAAATTTTGTTGTTGAGAAATCTGTTATCATAAAAAAATTATTTCCTGATGTATAATTTTTACCTAAATATAACAGTTCTATTTGTATTTGAGAATTTTTTTGAACTGCTTTTTCCAGTTTTGCTAATATTGGTGTTTGAATAATAAAATTATACAATTTACCATTGTCAACAATGTTTATTTCTTTGTAAAACATATTAATTTGGTTGTTTATTAGAGTTATTTGTGTGTCTGTGCTGTTACTAAAATTGTCTTTAATGTATTTTGCATCTAACCATTTTCGTAAAAATTTTTTGCTTCTGTCTGTTAAGGGTCTTGTTTGTGTATTGTTGTATGTTATTGTTGTATAATATCTGTCTGTGGAAAACATATAAACCATTTCTGGCACTTGGTCAATTTCTGCTTTTCCTTCGTTAATATTAATTAATTTATTGTATTTTTCTTGTTTTAAAACTTTATCTAAATCTTTTAAGTTTACTGTTGCTGATTCATTTGCTGTTGCATTTGCTACAAATATTGTAAATATTAATAGTGGTAATATTTTTTTCATGGATTTGTGTTTTGTTTTGTGAATATATAATAATTTGAAAATAAGTTTTTTCAAGTGTTATTAACGTTAAGATTTTGAATTGTTATTTATGTTATATTGTTGTTGATTATTTATAAAAATGATGTAATAATATAAATTATAGTAATATTTTTATAAACATTATCTACTTGACATTTAACCAAAATACTATATTATCTTAACATAATTTACATTTTTATTAACAATAAATGATAGCAGTCGTCTGGTTATTTACTATAAGGTATAGAGAAGTTTGAAATACAAACTAATATGTTTATGTATTTCAAACAACAGTACAAAACACAAATTAATTATAGTATCAATAAAATAGGACGATTATGTTAAAATTAGAAAATATATCAAAATCTTTCAACGGAAAGGAAATTTTTAGCGACATTAATTTTATATTAAATGACAATGAAAAATTAGGTTTAATAGGCAGAAATGGTTGTGGAAAGTCAACGCTTTTAAAAATTATCAGTGGCGAATTAGAAAAAGATGATGGTAATATAATTACATCTAAAAATTATAGAATTGGTTATTTACAACAACATTTACAATTTAAAGAAAAAACAATATTGGATGAAGTTTGTTCTGCGCTTCCTGAATATAAACAAGACAATTTTTGGGAAGTAGAAAAAATATTACAAGATATTGGTTTTTTAATGGAAGACTTAAATAGATCACCTGACGAATTTTCTGGTGGTTGGCAAATAAGACTAAATCTTGCAAAATTATTAGTGGCAGAGCCAGATTTATTACTGTTAGATGAACCAACAAATTATTTGGATATTATATCTATAAGGTGGTTAAAGCAATTTTTAAAAGAGTGGAAAAAATCATTTATTTTAATAACACATGATAGAGTTTTTTTAAATGATGTTATAACACATACATTAATAATACATAGAGGAACATCTAAAAAAATTACAGGGAATGTGGATCAAATGTATGAACAAATTGCTATTGATGAAGAAAATTATGAAAAAACAAGATTAAATGAAAACAAAAAACGAGAGCAAATAGAAAAATATATAAACAGATTTAGATATAAAGCAACACTTGCAAAACAAGTGCAGTCTAAAATTAAAATGTTAGATAAACAAGAACAAAAAGAAAAATTAGATGATATACAAGATTTAGAATTTGATTTTAATTATAAAAATATTATTACAAATAAACCTTTTATTGAAGTTGCAAATTTAACTTTTGGATATGAAAAAGATAATATTTTAATAAAAGATTTTAATTTTAAAGTTGAAAAGGGTGACAAAATTTGTGTTATTGGAAAAAATGGCAAAGGAAAATCTACACTTTTAAAATTGTTAATTGGTGAATTATACCAAAACTCTGGAAATATTGATATTAATAATAAAGTAGATATTGGATATTTCGGTCAAATGAATATAAATAGATTAAATTTGGAAAATACAATAGAAGAAGAATTATGGGAAATTGATAAGACTTTATCAAGAAATAAAATATTAAATATTGCTGGGACTATGATGTTTACTGGGGACGATTATAAGAAAAGATTGAGTGTTTTGAGTGGTGGTGAAAAAAGTAGAGTTTTACTTGGCAAAATAATTTTAAAACCTTGTAATTTATTACTTTCAGATGAACCAACAAATCATCTTGATATGGAAAGTTGTATTTCTTTAATGGAAGCAATTAATAATTTTGCTGGTGCAAGTGTAACTATAACACATAATGAGGATTTTTTAAATAATGTTGCTAATAAGTTAATTGTTTTTGATGATGATAAAACTTTTGTTTTTGAGGGTGGTTATCAAGATTTTTTGAGAGAAATTGGTTGGAGTAATGAAGAGGAAATTAAGGAAGTAAAAGTTAAAAGTGAAAAAGTAATAAATACTGTTGAAAATAATAAAAATAATAAAAAAATTGATAAAAACTTTTTAAAGAAAAAAGAAAAGTTGGAAAATGAGATTTTTAAGTTGGAGTTGAAGATGGAGGAAATGATTTTAGGTGGAAACTATAACGTTGCAGATTTACAAAAAAAGATAGATGTAAAAACTGCAGAATTGGAGGAAATGGTAAAATAAAACATTGTTTATAAACCTAAAAAAACCACCAGTGTTTACTGGTGGTTTTATTTTCATTGTTATATTATTTATACTATTAATATAATTTTTCGTTTAATTCAACAAAATACTCTTTTTTGTGGTTACAAGCAGGACAAACCAAAGGCGCCTCTTCTGCTGAAATATGGAAACCGCAATTTGTGCATTTCCAAACAACTAAGCCAGATTTTTTAAATAAACCACCTTTGTTTAAATCCTCAATTAATTTGTTAAATCTTTCTTCATGGTATGTTTCTGCTTTTGCAACACTTTCAAATGCTTGTGCTATAACTTCAAAACCTTCTTCTCTTGCAATTTTAGCAAATTCTGGGTACATATCAGCCCATTCTTCATGTTCACCATTTGCAGAAGCAATAAGATTTTCCAAAGTTGTGCCGATTTTTCCAGCTGGAAAAGTTGCAGTAATTTCAAGACCCTCACCACCTTCTAAAAATTTAAAAAATCTTTTAGCGTGTTCTTTTTCGTGGTTTGCTGTTTCTTCAAAAATAGTAGCAATTGTTGGGTAATTTTCTTTTTTGGCAATACTTGCAAAATATGTATATCTATTTCTTGCTTGTGATTCACCAGCAAATGCTTTTAATAAATTTTCTTTTGTTTTTGTATTGTCTAATTTCATATGTTTATTAAATTATTTGTCTACAAGGAATTATATAGTTACTTTTTTAATTAATCAAGTTAATTATTTTTAAAACTATATTAATAATTATTTGACTTTAAAAATATATTTTTTTTAATTAAATTTGTTGTGGCGAGCGTGGCTCAATGGTTAGAGTAGCGGGTTGTGATTCCGTTGGTTGTGGGTTCGAGTCCCATCGCTTGCCCCACTTGCCTCTGTGGTGGAATGGTAGACACGATAGACTCAAAATCTATTGTCGCGAGACATCTCGGTTCGAGTCCGAGCAGAGGTACCAGTCGTTTTTTTATTATCCATTTTTTAATGTTTCTTTTGTTATATAAATACCATTTGTGTATTATTAATAAAAATTATAAATGATATCATTTGTTAATAAATAGATTAATAGTAGATTTACTATCTTGTAAATAAAATTATAATTATTACTATATTGATAGTTATTTATTATAAAAAACATATGGAAAAAGTAAATTTTATATTTGATTTTGATTCTACATTAGTAAAAATTGAAAGTCTTGATGAGGTTTTAGCCTTGTCAATAGGACAAAATGTGGAAAAATTAGAAAAATTATCTAATTTAACAAAACTTGGTATGGAGGGTAAAATAACCTTTAAAGAATCACTTGAACAAAGATTACAACTATCAAATATAAATAAAGAATTAATTAATATTGTTATGAATAAAGCACTTTCTAATTTTACTGATGGTATTAATAGTTTTATTGATAATTTGTTAACTTATGAAAATGTTAATGTTTTTGTTGTAAGCGGTGGTTTTGTAGATATTATTAATCCGGTAGCAGAAAAATTAAATATTGATGTAAGTAATGTTTATGCGAATAAGTTTATTTTTGATGGAGATAATGTTTGTGGTATTGAAGATACTTTATTGTTGCAAAAAGCTGGAAAGGCAAAAATAATTCAAGATTTGAAAGATAGAGGTGTTATAACTGGAAAAACTGTTATGGTTGGTGACGGCTATACTGATTTGGAAACACAATTGGTTGGTGCTGTTGATGAGTATGTTTGTTTTTGTGGTGTTGTGAATAGGGAGAGTGTTAAAAAAGAGGCTAAACTTGTTGCAAATAATGTTGCTGAATTGGAAAATATTTGTTTGTCTTTGATTAAATAGTGAAGAATGGTAATTGGGATTATAAACAAATCAGTCTTATTTGTGTAAATAAGACTGATTATTTTGATTCTATATTATATTCTGTTAATTGTGGTATGATTATATATAATAATCATTTGAGTATTTTTTGTTTTGATATTCTTTTTTCTATTATGTTGTAGAAGTTAATTTTTGTTAAAAATATATTTACAAATAAAATAAGCAATTTATTATATCATCAGTTATTATTTACACATTTTTTATGTCATCAAATATCGCAAAAAATATATACAACACAACGCTATTAACAATCAAAAAATACAAATATATATTAATGGCATTAGCCGTTTTTACTATCGGTTTTATTCACAGAACAAACACAGAGGGAAAAAACGAAGCAATAGCAATAACAAATAACACTCAACAAAAAATGACTGCACCAGCAACAGTTGTAATTCACACAGGTCTATTTGACAAATCACAAGAAGAAAAACGAAATTTTTTATTAAATAATTACGAAATGGACAATTTACTTGGCGAGAAAAGCGCTAAAATATCAATCATAGAATATTCATCATTTACTTGTAAATATTGCAAAAAATTAAGAAAAGAAATAAATAAAATAATACAAGAATATGTTTATGACAAGAAAATTGCGAATTATGCAACAAGACCATTATACAATACAAAAACAATACCATTTGGTGCCTTTATACAATGTTCCAGAAAAGAAGATAAACAAAGAATAATAGATAGATTATTTGAAGCGAATGTTAATAGTATAGTTAGTATGGAAGATTTTTTAATAAAAGTTGGAAAAGACTTTAATATGAATGAAGAATATGTAAAAAGTTGCCTTTACAATGAAGAAATGTATCAAAAACTTATTTATATGCAACAAGAAACAAATTCGGTATTTGATTTAAAAGGGACGCCAGTTTTAATTATAAATGGCGAAGAATATGCTGGATACAAAACATATCAAGAATTAAAAGAAATTATTGATAGAATAATAAATAATAATAATATAAAAAATAATTATGTTAAGTAAAATAATAAAAATATGTAAATTAACTATTACTTTAATTTGTATTGTAATATTTACACTATTTGTATTTAATAATACAACAAAAACAACAATTAATTTATGGCCTTTTTCTACAAATGTTGAAATAAGAGTATTTTTATTAATTATATTTGTATTTATATTGGGAATGTTGTTTTCTATGTTAATTAATTTTATCAAAAATGGACTTGATATATCTAAAATAAAAGATAGTTATAAGATTAAACAATTAGAAAAAGAAGTTAATAATTTAAAGAACAATTATGATAAAAATGAAGAAAAAACTATTAATAATAATTAATTTATTGTTTGTGGTTGCTTGTGTTGGGGGTGGTGCTGTTAAGGATTTGGGGGATGTAAAAAATATTGCTATTAATTATGGTAAATTGTGTAATTGTATAAAAATAACAAATAACGATAATACTTTTAAAGTAGATTTACAAGATAAAAATATAATAAAAGGTGGAATATTTTATTTTGTAAATAATAATGATTTATTTATAATATCAGGTTCTAAAAGTGTAATTAAAATCTCTTTAAAAAATCAAAATATTGATTGGATTAAAGAGATGACTATAACACCATATAATAATTTTGTATTTGATAAAGAAAATATTTATTTTAATGGAATAGATAATAATTTTTATATTTTGGATTATGAAAGTGGTAATATAAAAGGTATGTTTTTTAATACAAATATAAATACAATATTCAATATAAAACAACCGTATGCTTACAAAAATTACATTGTCGCATTTTTTGCAAATAATGAGATTTTTATCATAAATAGATTAACAAATAAAATAGTTAAAACCATTGAATATGATAATATAGATATTAAGAACAATATAATTACAATAGATGGTAATAAAACAATTAATTTAAACAATTTAAAGGATAAATAATGAAAACATTTGCTTTTATTTTGGCTGGTTGTGGTGGTTTTGATGGAACAGAAATACATGAAGCAACCTATTCTTTTTTGGCTTGTAAACAATTTGGTTGCGAATATAAATGTTTTTCTTTAAATAAGCAACAAAAAATTGTAAAGAATACTATAACAAGAGAAATTGTAAGTGAAAATAGAAATTTGTTAGTGGAATCAGCAAGATTGGCAAAAAATGGAATAGAAGATATTAAAAATTTAAATGTTGATGATTTTGATGTTTTATTTTTCCCAGGCGGTTTGGGTTCTGCAATAAATATTTCAACATATTATACAGATGGTGAAAATTATGAGGTTGATGAAAGTATAAAAGAAATAATATTAAAGTTTAAGGAGCAAAATAAACCAATTTGTGCTGTGTGTATTGCGCCTATGATTTTGAATAAGGTATTGAGTGGAATTGAAATTACACTTGGTAATGATAAGAATATTGCTGAAATTGTTGAAAGAAGTGGAAACAGGCATATTAATACTAAAAGTGGTAATATTTGTATTGATTTGAAAAATAAAATATTTACAAGTCCTTGTTTTATGTTGACAAAAAATCCAGCAGTTGTGTATGAGGAAGTTTGTGAAATTATTAAGAGTGCTGTTGAATCTGTTTAGTATCATTATTTTGACAGTTTTAATTTATTATTTTTTATAAATGGTTTATTGATGAGTAAATGTTGCTTATTCATTTTTTAAATTAATGGTTTATTTTTTGACACAAGCACCACAGACTTTTTGACACAGTAAAAAATGTAAAACTTAGAAAGTATTGAAAATAAAGACTTTTTATGGCGTCCTTGGGCGGATTTGAACCGCCGACCTACAGCTTAGGAGGCTGTCGCTCTATCCAACTGAGCTACAAGGACACGATAATATTGTAAATATATAAAATATAAGGTCAAGATTTTTTTAAACAATTATAATAATTATTTAAATTAGTATAAATTATGTGTGGTAAAATTATAAAATATTATTGTCTAACATAAGTATAAATAAAAATATTCCAAAACACCTATGTTTTTATATACACATATAAATTAGTCTATTTTATTGGCTTAAAGTTTTTTAAGACAAAAAAATAAGATAGAACAAACGCGTTCTATCTTTCGGTTGTACGTACAATCGTTGTAAACAATTAGGCTCGTGCAAAACTATTTCTTTTTATTGCAACAACCTTTTTTACCACAACATTTAACGTCTTCTTTTAAAGCTTTTCCAGGTTTAAATTTAACTCTCTTAGAAGCTGCTATTTTAATTTCTTTACCTGTTTGAGGGTTTCTACCCATTTTTTCTTTTGTTTCAGTAACACTAAAAGTACCAAAGCCAATTAATGTAACTTTATCGCCACCTTTTAATGCGTGTTTAACGTTTTCTATAAAAGCAGTAATAAGCAAGTCAGCGTCTTTTTGTAAACAACCTGTTTGCTCAGCAATAGCTTTAACTAAATCATTTTTATGCATAACTAATCTTTGTTAATTAATAAAATAAGCTTTCAAGCTTCTATACTGTTAATGTTAGTATTATTATTTAAATAAATCAACATTTTTTTATATTTTTATTATTTATCTTAAAAATCAAGTATTTTCAGCATTTTTGTAAAAAAATATACTTAAAAACTTCATATTTCCAACCATATAAAATGTTATTTTTTTTCTCATAATTCATAATCAATAAAATTAAATCCATTTTGTTTATTGCTCTTGTTATTGAAATATTTAATTTATTACAAATACAATTCATATTTTTATAAATATTATTTAGTAATTTTTTTTGTGGGAATCCTCGTTCTGATGTATAAAAAATATCATTTTCATACATATTGTTATATTGTTGTGTAAAATTATTAACTATTTCTAATATTTCAATTTTATATGTTTTTTTAAGGTTTATTAAATCAAAATTGTCTATATATAATAATTTTAATTCACTGTTTGTTCTGGGTTTATATTCTGTAATAAGTTCCAAAGATTGATCACTTAATATTAATCCTCTTGTTTTGTTTAATTCTATTGCTTTTTCTTCTCTCCATTTACACAATTCTTTTATTAGTAATACATAACTAACACTTTGTTTATGTAAATTAAATTTTAATCGTTTCCAAGCATTATTTATTAAATGTGTTTTATTTTTAGTTTTAATTATATGTTTTATTTCATTGGTATAATAATTATAATTACCATTTTCTATTAATAAGTTATACAGATAATTATACATTGATATCAAATATACAACATCACTTATAGCATAATTAATTTGTTCTTTTGTTAATGGTCTTTTTTTCCAATTACTTATTTGTATATTTTTATCTTTATCAAAAGATATTCCTAAAATTTTTTTAACACAATTTGCATAGCCAATATTTGAATTAAAGCCACAAAATTCCATCATTATTTGTAAATCATCAATATTATTTACTTTATTGTTTTGCATTAAAAACAAAAAAGCATCTATATCTTGACCACAAGAAAAAAATATTTTTTTAATTCTTCTACTACTTAATATATTTAAAAAAATGTCTATATTTTGTATTTTTATTGTATCTATAACAGCAATTTTATATGTATTTATGTTTTTATCAAAGTAAATAACCTGTATTAAGCAAAGTATAGGGTAATATGTGTATTTTCTTATAAATTCAGTATCAATGCCAATTATGTTTGTTTTTTTTATATTTTTACAAATTTCATTTAATTGTCCATAATCTTCTATATATTCAATAGTGTTATCATACATAAATTGACCGTTTAAAAGTTTGTTCCAATATTAAATCTAAAATTTTCGTTTTTGTCATAATTTTCTTTTTTTATAGTTTTGCTAAAATCAAGGCTTAAATTACCAACATATGTTTGCCACAAAATTGAAAAACCAGCAGATGATCTTATATTGTCGCTGTCTTGTATTAGACTTTTATTAACTTTTGGGTTGTCTTCAATGCCACTAACTCTTCCAGCATTAAAAAAGAATATACCAAATACAGATAATTCTTTTGGTAAAAATAGTGGGAATTTTATTTCTGTATTAAAGTAAACAAGTTCTGTTCCACTTAAGCCGTAATCATCTATTATTTTATTTCTTCCATTTTTAACTCTTGGACCTATACCACCACTTTCAAAGCCTCTCATATTATAACCACCAAGATAAAATCCATCATTTGGGAATAATGGGTTGTTATTGATTGATTCTATTTTTGCATATTTACCTTCTACTTTTAATATTATTTTGTCCAAATAGAGCGGATAATAATATGAGGCATGTAGTACATGTTTTATATAATCTTTTGATCCGCCTATACCAGCGAACGATAGCTCATAATTTAATAAATAACCATTTGTGGTGTTATAATAATTATTTCTTCTATCATATGATAAATTTAATGATATTTCTGAAATATTGTCGTTTTTATTTGATAAAATACCATTGTATTCTTCTTTTACATCTGTTAATTTATCATGAGTAAAACTATATGCAATTGAACTTGATAAATATTCAGTTAAATCAAAAGACAAAAATGTTCTAAATCCTCTTCCTTCTGTATTATAACCCATATTAGAACTTGAATTATTAATATTATTAAGTTCTTGATAAAAAATATTTGCCCCACCTACAATATTTGTTCCTAATAATCTTGGCGTTGTAAGACCAAAGGAAAAATTGTTATTATATTTATTTATATTTACACCAAGATTTACTCTGTTGCCATTTCCAAATAAATTATTTTGGTTGATTTCTATGTTGCCATTTAATCCATAACTGCTGTTATAACCTATACCAAAGTTCAGCGAGCCAGTGCTTTGTTCTTCAACTTCAATTATAATATCATATTGATTTGTAAGTATTCCATCTGTTCTTGTATATGTAACATTTTTGAAGAAACCAAGATTTTTAATTTTTTGTATAGATCTTTCAAGTTTGCTTTCGTTGTATGGTTCACCCTCTTGTATATTTAATTGTTGTCTTATAACAGAGTCACTTGTTCTTATATTGTTTTTTATTTTTATTTTACCAATGTAATATTTTTCTGTTTTATCTATTGTAAAATTAACATTAATTGTATTATCTTCTTTATTTGGCAATATTTGCATATTTACAATAAAGAAATGCTTATTAGTATTGTTTAGATGTTTTGTAATTTTATTAACAGTCTCATGAATTTTGTGTATATTAAATGTTTCGGCTGTTTTTAAATTAACTATTTTTTGTTTAATTATACTTGTATCTATGTTTCCAATATTATCAATAACTTCTATATTATTTAAAATATATTTATTACCTTCTGTAATATCAAATACTATATCAAAAGTATTATTTTGATTATTAAATCTACCAATAGCAGAATTTAATTCAAAATCAACATAACCATTTGATAAATAGAACATTTTTAACAAATATGAATCGTATTCCAACATATCAGCATTGTAATTTATTCTTCTTCCAAAACGGTATATTTTGTTTTCTTTACTAAATAACTCTTCTTTTAATTTACTGTCAGAAAAAGTATTATTTCCAATAAAATATATGTTTTTTATTCTTGTTTTTTTACTTTCTTTGATATTAAAAACAACTTCAACAAGGTTATTATCTAATTGTTTAATTTCATAATTAACTTTTGTATTAAATAAACCAATTGATTTATAAAAATTATTAATAAAATCTAAATCTTCATTTAATAATCTATGTGAAAATGGTGCTTTTACTTTCAATTTTAAATGTTCTTGTATATTATCATTCTTTAATTTCTTATTACCAATAAAAGTGATTTTTTGAATAAAAGTTTTTTCTTTTAAAGTAATGTTTAATGTGTTATTTTTAAATTGCACTTGCACATTATCTACCAAATCACTGGAATATAAATCTTTAATTATGCTATTTGTTAATTTATTTTGAAAACTATCTCCAATTTTTATATTTATATATTCATTATATGTCTTATCACTGTATCTTTCATTTCCAATAAAATTTATCTGTTTTATTACATTTTTTGCTTGTAAATGTATTGGAAAAAGTAAAAAAATAAACCAGTAAGTAAGTCTTTTATTCATTAAAAAATTCCTATTATATCTTTTATTGTAACAAAAATCATTAAAGTAATTAAAATTGAAAAGCCAATTTTAAATAACATATTTTCAGTTTTTTCTTTTAGTGGTTTTTTTCTTATTGCTTCCAAAAAGTAAAATAACAAATGCCCACCATCTAAAACTGGAATTGGCAATAAATTCATTAATCCCAGACTTGCTGATATTAATGCTGTAAAATATATCATTGATATAATGCCATTTTTCATAGCGTTTCCTGAATATTTTGCTATCTTTATCGGTCCGCTCATATCATTAAAACCTCGTTTTCCAATAATTATTTGTCCTAAGGCTTTTAATGTTGTTGTGTTTATATTGTGTATTTGTTTGGCACTTTCAACAAAAGAGGCAACTATACCAATTTTTTTATATGTATAGTCTTCTGAACCAATACCAATCATTGGCATTTTTATTGTATTGTTAAAAGTATCAAGTTTTTCAACTATTTTTGGCGTTATGTGTTTTGTTATAATTTTGCCATTTCTATCTAAAACAAATTTCATTGCTTTGCCAGTAGATAGAGCAATTTTTATTTGTATATCTTCAAAAGTTTTTATTTCATCATCATCAATTGATATTACTTTGTCGCCAACTTCTATTCCTGCCAATTGTGCTGGACTTCCGTCTGTAATAAATGTTATTTTGTTTGAAAATGTATTTATTCCTTTAAATGTAAAAAATATAGCAAAAAGAAATAATGCTAATATGTAGTTAAATAAAGGACCTGCAAAAACAACAGCAATTCTTTGGTATACACTTTTAAAATATAAACACTTGTTTTTGTCTTCTTTGTTCATTTTTTCAAGTTGTTCTCTATTAGATATAGAAGATGATGCTTCTTCATCACCAAAAAATTTTACAAAACCACCAAATGGTATTGCGCAAATTTTCCATCTTGTTCCGTTTTTATCAATTTTGTGCCACAATTCTTTTCCGTAACCTATGGCAAATTCATCAACTTTAACACCATTTAATATGGCAATTATATAATGTCCAAATTCGTGTATAAATACAACTACGGATAATATTATTATAAATGCTATACAATTATTAAGTAAACCAAAAATAAATGACATAATGATAATAATACTTTTTATCAACTTATTGAAGTCTAAAACAATATTTTATAAAGTAAATTGTTTTTTTAAGATTGAATTGATTAATGTAATAAATATAGAATAATTCTGCATATATCGTGGTGGGGAGAGAAGGATTCGAACCTTCGAACTCTAACGAGGACAGATTTACAGTCTGTTGCCATTGACCGCTCGGCCATCTCCCCACATTTTTAAGTATAAAGCGAATAAAAATAAAAATCAAGTAAAATTATATTATATAATAATATTGATTTTTTAAAACCATAATATAGCATAGTAGTTATACTAAACATTTAAAAAATAAAATGATAGAAAGAACTTTAAGTATAATAAAACCCGATGCTGTTGAAAGAGGTTTAGAGGGTTCTATTGTGACAATGATAGAAGAAAGTGGATTTAAAATTGTTGCTCAAAAAAAAGTTTGGCTAACAAAAACACAAGCAGAATTATTTTATAGAGAACACTCTGCAAAAGGCTTTTTTAATGATTTAACAGATTTTATGAGTAGAAGTCCGATAGTTGTTCAAATCTTGGAAAAAGAAAATGCAGTTGTAGATTATAGGACACTTATGGGAACAACAGATCCAAAAAATGCTGATAAGAATACAATAAGAAAGCAATTCGGTAAAAGTATAAGTGAAAACTCTGTTCATGGTTCAGATAATATTGAAAGTGCTTATAGGGAAACACATTTCTTTTTTAGTGATATAGAAGTTTATAGATAGTTTATGTATTAAATGTGAGTAGTGATTAATTTATTTGAGTTAATCGCTATTTTGTTTGTATTTGCTGTTTATTAATTATCGTCTGGTTTTTATTTGTCGTAAATATTAGTTTTCGTTATAAAGGTAGTATGTGCGTTGTTACACATTTGTATTATGTATGAAAATTTATAAATGAAGGTTTTTTTACTTTATTTTATTATTAACTGTATGTAATTAAATATGAGACGAAATATAATACACTTTATAATTATTTTTGGTTTTATTACCGTATTATCTAGCAATAATGTAAAATCTTTTGAACAAATAAAAGAAAAAGTTGCACATAACCTTACTGAATCAAACTGTTATGTTACATATACAGCAGGCAATAAAATTTTGTCAACACAAAATGCTCAAGACAACTATGAAGAACATGCTGAAAAAGTTGAACAACTTTTTAATTTTGTTCCAAATTTCATAGTTAGCGTATTATTATTACCAAAACAATCCGTTGCTCGCAATGTGTTTATAAAGTTTAATATAGCTATAATCTTTGTCTTGTTAATGTAATAAGAATTTGTATTTGATATTATATTTGATAAATAAGTACTATCGTCTGGTTGTTTATATTAAAAGTTGACGGCGGGTTAGAAAGATGTTTTTTGTTAAAATAACCACAATTATACTTGTTTAGTGTATGATATATAAATAAAACTAATGTAATTTATTGATGTGGTCTCATGTAAGAGTTATGTTGTTGGTCAGGGCAACCAGACTTGAACTGGCGACCTCTCGCCCCCCAGACGAACGCGCTACCAACTGCGCCATGCCCTGATATAATTAAAAATAAATTATGGTCAGGATAATGAGACTCGAACTCACGACCTGTTGCTCCCGAAGCAACCGCGCTACCAACTGCGCTATATCCTGTCTTGCTAATTATAAAAATTTTTTTATAAAAAACAATATTTTTAAATTGTTGTTTTTTTTAAAAATACTAATAAACTATTTAATAGTTTTATTTACAATAAATGTCAAAAATTATGAAGAAAAATACCTTTGAGATAGTGGTTGGTGTATTAGTTATTTTATTTTCGGTATTGTTTGTTATGTTTACAATGAAAATAACAAATAAAAAAATAAATGAGGAATTTTATAGATTATATGCTGTTTTTGATAATATAGAAGGTGTAAATATAGGAACAAAAGTAAAAATTGGTGGTATAGAAATTGGAGAGGTTGAAAAATTAGGAATAGATAAAGATTATAAAGTTCAATTAAGTTTAAAAATTAAAAAAGATATGTTGTTGCCAATAGATAGTAATATTAAAATTGCAACAAGTGGTCTTATTGGTGGTAAATATTTAAGGGTTGATGTTGGTGGGGAAGAGGAATATTTAAATGATAAGGATAGTTTTGAATTTACTGAATCTACAATGGATTTGGAAGATATGATTACAAGATTTATGTTAAATAAAGTTTCAAAAGAAAATGAAGATGAAAAATAAACTTATTTTATTTACATTATTTTTTAGTATATTTTATGGTAATTTATTTGCGAATGATGTTGATTCTTTTCTTAAAGAATTGGAGGAGGGAATTAATGTTATTAATGAAAATAATTTGATTAAAAATCAACCAGAAGATAGATTTGTAAATAAAGTAAAATTGCATGGATTAAATAAAGTTACTGGTAAAACGTCTGTTATAGAGGCTAAAATTGGAGATGTCATAAAATTTGAGCAATTGGAAATATTATTTTTAAAATGTTGGAAATCATATCCGGAAGAAAATACTGAAAATAAATTATTATTAAAGATTTTTGAAAATAAAGATGACAAGAAGAATTTGATATTTTATGGTTGGTTTTTTTCTTCAAGTCCAAGTATTTCTGGTTTAGAGCACTCTCTATATGATTTAAAATTATTAACTTGTGAAAAAGATATAAATAATTCAACAATGGAGGTTAGTAGTGCAAATAATTAGTGGCAAAGAATTATCAAAAACAATTAAGGCACAAATAAAAGAAGGAGTTGCCAAACTTGATAAAAAGCCATGTTTGGCAGTTATAATAGTTGGAGAAAATCCAGCAAGTAAGATTTATGTAAAAAATAAAGAAAAAGCCTGTGCCGATTGTGGTTTTGAGTCTATTAAGTATGAATTGGAAGAGAGTATAAGTGAAATAGAATTGTTAAATGTTATAGATAAATTAAACAAAGACAAAAATATAAATGGAATTTTAGTTCAACTTCCATTGCCAAAACACATAAATGAAGAAAAAGTTATTTTATCAATAGATCCAAATAAAGATGTAGATTGTTTCCATCCTTACAATGTTGGTATTTTATATACAAGTAGAAAAAATAGTGATTGCCAAGTTTTGCCTTGCACTGCAAATGGTTGCTTACAATTAATAAAAACTGTATGTGAAAATTTAGAAGGTAAAAATGCAGTTGTTATAGGTAGGTCAAATATAGTTGGAAAGCCAGTGGCACAATTATTACTAAATGAAAATTGCACCACAACAATAGTTCATAGTAGAACAAAAAATATTGAAGAAATAACAAGACAGGCTGATATATTAATTGTAGCAGTTGGAAAGGCGAAATTTTTAAAAGAAAATATGGTAAAAGATGGTGTAATAGTTATAGATGTTGGAATTAATAGACTTGAAGATGGCAGTATTTGTGGAGATGTAGATTTTGAAAATGTCAGTGAAAAATGTAGTTATATAACACCTGTGCCAAATGGGGTTGGACCTATGACAATAGCGTGTTTGATGCAGAATACATTTAATTTTTATTTAAAACATAATAATATAAAGGAGTAGTTATGGAAATAGTAAATAGACCTTGGGGAACATATCAAAGTATTATTGAGACTGAAAATTATAAAGTTAAAAGAATAGTTGTTTATCCAAATTCACAATTGTCTTTGCAATCACATAATCATAGAAGTGAACATTGGGTTATTGTTGAGGGAACTGGCACTGTTGTTTGTGGCGATAAGGAATATGTTTTAAATAAAGACGAGCATATTTATATTCCAGTAAAAGAAAAACATAGAATGTCAAATTTTACAGATAAAGATGTTGTATTTATTGAAGTGCAAAATGGCGATTATTTGGGCGAAGATGATATTGTAAGATATGAGGATATTTATGGCAGAAAATAAAATAGTTTTTGAAACAGATAAATATAAAGTAAAAATATTTACAATGGATAACTTTAATGACTTTTGTGTTATAAATCAGGATCCAGTTGTTGCAAAATATGTAAATCATAATAATGGAAAGCCTAAAACTTTTAGTGAGTGTGTAGAAAAATATAATGATATTGTTTATGCGCAAAATAAAAATGGTTTTAGTTATTGGGCTATATATAATAAAAATAATGAATTTATGGGGCAGTGTGGCGCTGTTAAGTCTTGGATGGGAGAGATAAATTTTTGTTATGCCTTTCATAAAAAATATTGGGGTAAAGGTATAGGAACTGAAATTTGTAGTATGATTAGGGATTATTTATTTAAAAATTTTCCAACCATTAATCAATTAACTTGTAGTGCTTTTGAAGAAAATGTGGCATCTGTTAAGTTATTAAAAAAAATAGGCTTTTCAGTTGTAAGAATAGAAAAAGAATTTGGCAAAGATTTAATATTTTTTAAATTAACAAGAGAAGAATATGAAGAAAAAAATATTTAAGTATTTATTTATTTTTGGTTTATTTTGTTGTGTTATTGGTTTTATTGGTGTTTGCGGTGTTTTTATGTATTATAGTTTTAATTTACCAAAACACACAAAACTTGAAGATTACCAACCACCAATAACAAGTAGATTATACAGTAGCGATGGTGTGTTATTAAAAGAATATGCTAATGAAAAAAGATTATTTACTGCAATAGAAAATATTCCAGATATTGTTAAATTTGCTTTTATTTCTGCTGAAGATAGAAATTTTTATACAAATAAAGGTATAGATTTAGAGGCTTTGGCATCTGCAATGATTTATAATGTTTTTGCTTATTTTAAAGGTGGACAATTTAGGGGTGGCTCTACAATAACTCAACAAGTTGTTAAAAATATGCTTTTAACAAATGAAAGAACAATAGAAAGAAAAATTAAAGAAGCAATATTATCATTGAGAATAACAAAAGATTTTAAAAAAGATAAAATTTTGGAATTATATTTAAATCATATTTATTTAGGAAATAATGCTTATGGTGTTGCATCCGCAACTTTATCTTATTTTAATAAATCTTTAAATGACATAACAATAGAAGAATCTGCTTTATTAGCAGCAATGCCAAAAGCGCCTGGAAAATTAAATCCAGTAATTAATTATGATGGTGCATTAGCAAGAAGAAATTGGGTTATTGAAAGGATGTATAAAAATGGTTATATAACAAAAGAGGAAATGCTTACTGCACAAGAAACACCAATTAATATAATAAAAAGAGAAAAAGATAAATATTTTAACTATGGTGCATTTGTGGAAGAGGTTAGAAAAGGTTTACTTGATAAGTATAGTGAAGATTCGCTTATGAGAGATGGTTTTGTTGTATCTACTACATTAAATCCAAATATACAAAAAGCGCTCGATAAGGCTTTAAAAAATGGTTTAGAATTTTATGATAAGAGACATGGTTATAGGGGTGCTCTTGGTAATATAGCGGATAGTGAAGATTTTGAAACTATTTGGCCTAAAAAATTAAAAGATTTTGAAATAAAAGAATATTTTAGAAATAATTGGCAGAGGGCAGTTGTTTTAAATTTAGATGTTGAAAATGAAAAAGTAGTAATTGGTTTATTAAAAAATGAAGATACACAAGATTTTGCATTTGATGAGTTAGTAGAAATTGATGGTGTTTCTGCCAAAAAAAGTTTTTTAATGTTAAAGTATATTAAATGGGCAGTTGAACCGTCATTATTAAATATGACAACTGTTGATGAAGAAGGAAATGAAATTAAAGTAGAATATAAAGTTGAAACTGTTAATGATATTAATTTAAAAGTTGGAGACGTGATTTTTGTTGAAAATACAAAGACAAGTGGTTATTTATTAAAACAAACTCCAATAGTTAATGGTGGTGCAGTTGCTATGGATCCACATACTGGAAGAATTTTGGGTATGGTTGGTGGTTATATTGATTCAGAAGTAAATTTTAATAGGGCAACACAAGCAAAAAGACAACCTGGTTCAGTAATAAAACCATTTATTTATTTATCTGCTTTTGAAAATGGTTATTCGCCAGTAGATACAATAATGGATGAAGAAATTGTTTTGCCGCAAGGACTTGGTGTGCCAAATTATAGACCAAAAAACTTTGCCGATAAATATTATGGGCTTGTGACTTTAAGAACTGCTTTGCAAAATTCTTATAATGTTTCTACTGTGAGACTTGTTAGTCAAATAGGAATACCAAAGGCAACAGAAGTTATAAGAAGATTTGAAATAAATAAAAGACCAAAAGGTGTGTATTCGGTTGTTTTGGGGTCAGTTGAATCATATTTAATAAATATGGTTAAAGCATATTCTATGATTGTAAATGGTGGAAAATATATTAATATTGAGACTATTGAAAAGGTGCAAGATAAAAATGGTGCTACTATTTTTAAGCGAGATGATAGAAAATGTAGTAAATGTAATGTTTATGAAGAAAATATTAATGAGGTTGAAGTTCCATTTTTAGAAGATAATAGAAAAACAATAACTGATCCAGCAAGTGCTTATCAAATAACATCTATTTTAGAAGGTGTTGTAAAATATGGAACTGCTTGGAGGGCAAGAGGTATAGGTAAAATAATAGGTGGTAAAACTGGAACAAGTAATGGTTTTAGAGATGCTTGGTTTATAGGTTTTTCGCCGGATGTGGTTGTTGGTGTTTATGTTGGTTTTGATGATAATAGAACACTTGGAGAAAATGAAACTGGTTCAAGGGCGGCTCTGCCTATATTTATAGAAGCAATGAAAGAGATTTTAAAAAATGAACCGTCAATTCCATTTAGAATACCACAAAATATAGTTTTAAAGCGAATTGATGCAAGTACTGGACAAACTCCAACATTAATTTCACAAGAAAAAAATATAATAATGGAAGCATTTAAAACAGATCAAAATACCAATGAAAGTGATGTTGTATTTGAGTTTAGAGAAAAACAAAATGAAAATGAAATATCTGTTGTTGAAAATCCTACTATTAATGAAAATGATTTTAATGTGATACAACATAATACTGAAAATGTTAATAATGAAATTAATATTGAAAACAATAGTATTGAATCAGTTGATGCAGTAAAAGAAAATGTTATATTAAATGAATATAATGAGTTTGATATAAATATAAATGGTGTAGATGGTGTTGATAATTTTAATAACAGTAATGGTGTCAATGGAGTAAATAATAATGTCAATAATACAAATAATCTTGATAATTCTGTTAACAGTGGATTTTTAGAAGACATTGATGATTCAAACAATAATTCCACTGAAAGTTTTACTGATTTAATTTTTTAAAAGGGGGAAATGTGATAGTTTTGGGAATTGACCCTGCACTTATTAAAACTGGTTATGGTATTGTATCTATGAAAGATAATAATATATCATATATAACAAGTGGGACAATTATAACAAATACAAAATTACCAATAGAAGAAAGATTAAAAAATATATTTGTTAATATAAATCATCTAATTGAAACATATAAACCGGATTATTTTTCAATAGAAGAAACCTTTGTAAATAACAACCCAACAAGTTCATTGAAACTTGGGCAAGCAAGGGGAGTTGCTATTTTATGCGCTGGTGTTAATAATATTCCAGTTTTTGAATATAAACCAAATACCATTAAAAAAAGTGTTACGGGTGTTGGCAAGGCTACAAAAGATCAGGTTGGTATGATGATTAAGTGTTTGTTACCACAGGTTCAGTTACAAACAGAAGATGAGGCGGATGCGCTTGCTATTGCTATTTGTCATGCTAATAGTTTTAATCCAAATATTATTTGTTTTTGATTTTTATATTGAATAATAGTCAAATTGTCTCGCTATTATTAGTGGTATTATTGGAATAGGTGCTAAAATGTAATATCCAGCAATAATGAATAACACTGTTGATGTTATGTAGATTGTATCAAGGTATATTTTATTTGAATAAATAAAATATTCATTAAAAAATGGTATATATGTTAGTGTAAATTTTTGTATTTTTTTAAATGTTTGTAATAAAAATTTAATACATAATGCAATTATATTTACTACTACTATTAGCATAATTAAAAATATGATTTTTTTAATTGTAATTATAATATTAATATTTTTGTTAGAAAAATCTAACATTGAAAATTTGCTGTTTGTTTTAAGTATATCATTGTTTGCATTGCCAAAAAACGTAACTGTATTTGGTTTGAAAATTTTATATGTTATTTTTGTATCGCAAATTTGTGGATTAAGATAATTGCTTCCATTAAATAAAACACCTTCATTAATAACAATAAATTTATCTTTTTCAATATGTGCAGTTTTGTTGTCAATTGAGGAAACATAAGAATCAAGGTCTGTATAAGATTCTTCTTTTTGTATTTGTATTTGTTTTTTTATTGGTAATCCATAATATACACTATCTTTTTTAAGGTGTAATGGACTGTGTTGTATTTTGTTGTAAAAATCTTGTTGTTCTATTATATAATTATTGTCAGTTGTGATTTTGTTAATTGTAAATTGTTTACTTTTGTAAATATTTTTATTGGTGCAGTTGTTGTTTTTTGTTGCATCATTAAAACTGGTTGAATCTACTGGATTTTTGACCCATTGTTTTTTATAGGTAATTTGGCGTTTTCCAGTTTTTTTTGTTATTATCTCATTTTCTATCCATTGGTAAATCTCTACATTTTTGTTTACACTGACAATGTTATGCAATTCAATTAATTCATCTTTGTATGTTGCTGTGTTTGTTATTGTGTCTTTTATTAGTATGTATTCATTAATATTTTGTATATTTTTGATGTTTAGCCTTGTTATATAACCCAATAATAATATTGTAATGTTTAATGCTATTATTTTTAATATTGATAAAAAAGTATTAAATTGGTTATTTTGTTGTTGTTCCACTATTTATATATTTTATAATAAATTACAACTAATAATATATTAATATATTTATAAATCAATTATTTTTTATTATTTTAATCATTTGATAATAAATTATAATGTTTATCTTACTAATTATAAACAAATACAATCAATTTATTCCTAACCTATATTCATATACAATTAAATTTTCCAAAATTCTTTGAACATAATTTCTTGTTTCCTTATAAGTTATAGATTCCATCCAATCTATAACTTCTTCCATATTGGAACTTTGTCTTGGGTCACCGAAATCCCTAATCCACTTACTTGTTGCCTTTGGACCAGCATTATAAGAAGCAATTGCTAATATTTTGGAACCACTGAACTGATTAACTAATTGATTTATATAAAAACTACCTAATTTAATATTATATTGTGGATCATGTTTTAATTTATATTGATTATATGTTATTCTTAATTGCCTACACAAAGATTTTGCTGTTGCTGGCATAATTTGCATAAAACCTATTGCTCCAACTACACTTTCAGCATGGACTATAAAACCACTTTCTTGTTTAATTATTGAGTGTATTAAAGCAATATTTGGATCTGTTTTTTTAACCATCCTTAATATTGGGAAAAGATAATCAATAAAGAATATAGATTTATAACTTGCTTGTTTTGACAATGGAACCAATAATTTTTCATCTTCAAGCAAACCAACAACCTCTATAACTTCTGCAATTTCACCTTTATTTTTAAGTAATTTTGATACTAATTCTTTAAAAATGTCACCAGCCTCACTTCTTTTACCTTCATAATTATAATATAATAAAGCAAGTTTTACAATTTCATTTTTATTTACATTATCTATATCCTCTTGTTTTATTTCTGGTACACTTGGTAATTCAAAGTCTTTATATTCTTCTCCATTTTTTGTTAAAATACTATATTTTGCATAATGTGATAATTGACCATAAAATGTTGTTGTATACTTTGAAGAAATGTCATACCATTTTAATGCTTCTTTTTCATTATTCATTTCTACTGCTGTTCTTGCAAGCCAATATGTTGCTTTTGCAACTGTTGTTGGGTATGAAACTATATTATAGATATTATAGAAATGTTTATTTGCTGTGCTATATTCTTTTAAGTATCTTAAAGAAATCCAACCTGCCAACCATTGTGCATCTATATAATCATTGTTTTTGGGACCATTATAACTATCTGCTAATAAGTGGGCCTTTTTATATTTTTTTTGTTTTACTAATTCTCTAATATAAATATGTTTATAAGTCCACCAATATGATTCATATTTTGGTGTATTTTTAATACTAAATAAAATATCTAATACTGCTTCATCTTTGTCTATTTTTCTATAATATCTTGCTTGTGAAAATAAAAATGCATCATTTTCTCTTAATTCTTTTGGTGTTAATTTTATAAGATGTGAAATTATTTTCGGTTTTTTTTCTATTTCAAGTATATTCTCAAACATCATTTTATATTTATTATTTACAATTAATGGAAGTATATTTTCAAGCATACCAATTTTTCTATTATACACAAATGTTTCCGCTTTTTCTATTATGTCATTATTATCAATTATTTTATAAAATGCCTTTAAAAATAATTCTTGTTCTTCTTTATTAAATTCGGTCCATAACCATGTGTTTTTAATATTTTTGTGTGCTTTATCTATGGTGGTTTTATTTTTTGAATTTTCTGCAATCGTAATTTCATCTTGTAATAATTTAATTATCACATTTATATTTTTACTTTTGAAAGTATCAAAGTATTTATCAACTTGCTCATATTTAACAATATTATTAAGATAATAATTTTCTATTTTTGTATTAAATAATTCAAATTCTGCTAAAAAATAATATTCTGTGTTAAAATCTATTAAACCAACAACTTCACTTTGGTTCATATTGTTCATTTTTTTAAATTTATTTATAGAAATTATTATATTTATAGCATCTTTAAAGCCTTCATTTTGTATTTTTTTTTCTAACTTATATGCATCAAACCATTGTTCATTTTTTATTTTTTTTTTGATAGTTTCGTATATATCTTCATCATTTTTAGATAATACATAATTTGTGTTGTCTTTTTCTTTTTTTGTTTGATAAAATATTTTTCTATTTTTTGCAAAAGCACAATTTAGTGTTGTTATAACAACTATTATAAATAATAATTTATAAAAAAATTTCATCAGTGCTTTATTATATAAATATCTTTATATTAATAGTATAGTATTTTTTTAAAATGTCAAAGAATAAAAATATTAATCTAATATTCTTAATTCTTCATTTCTATTTATATCAACATTCAAAACAAATCCCATTGATATTAACGTGGCAACTGTAATACTTCCGCCATAGGATAATAATGGAAATGGCGTTCCAACAACTGGTAAGATACCAGTTATCATACCTATGTTTATAAAAAAATGGCAGAAAATATTAATAAATACACCACCAACTATGATTTTTCCATAAGTATGATTACACTTTATAATTATGTAAACAAAAAACATAAATAGAATTACGAACATCATCATCACAGACGAGCAGCCTATAAAACCAAACTCTTCTGCCAATATAGTAAATATAAAATCAGTATGTTTTTCAGGTAAAAATTCTAACTGTCCCTGTGTTCCTTTTAAAAATCCATTTCCCCAGATTCCACCAGAGCCAATAGCAATTTTAGATTGAGTTATATTATAACCGGAGTTTAGTGGATCACTATCTGGATTTAAAAAGGTCATTACTCTTTGTTTTTGATAATCATGTAAGCCATATTGCCAAGCTATTGGAACAGAACAGAGGCATAATACAAAACATAAAACAAATTTCCATATTTTAACACCAACAAAAAATAGTGTAGATATCATTATTGCGGTCAATATTAAAGCGGTGCCAAGATTTGGTTGTTTTAGAATTAATACAAATGGAACAAAATACATTGTTATTGGTATAATTAATTTTTTTGTCTTTCTTATATCTGTTAAGTTATTTTGAAAAAAATATTTTGCTATTCCCAAAATTAAGCATATTTTCATTATTTCTGATGGTTGTATTCTAATAATACCAAGATTTAACCATCTTGTTGCTCCCATTGATTTATGTCCTATTATAGCAACTAATAACAATAAAAACAAACCGCCAGCATAAACAACATAAGAATGTTTAAACCAAAACTTAATATCTATAATTGCTATTAAAATCATTATTGGGAAAAAAGCTAAAAAATATATTAATTGTCTAATTGCCCAAGGTTTTACACTACCATTACTTGCTGAATATAATAATAATAAACCACAAGAAAATATTATACAAACTAATATTATTAGATTTTTATTTATTTTTAATAGTCTATCAATTAATAATTGTTTATCAAAATAGTCAAGGATCACTTATTCATTTCCTCCTCTATAAGTATATCTTTTAAATATTGCTGTATTTTTCTTTTGTTGTTTTTAATGCTTAAAGTCATTGCATCATCTCCACTTTTATTTTTGATTTTTATATTTGCACCATTTTTTAATAATTTTACTGTTAATGTTTCTTGATCTGTTAAAATAGATAAATGTAAAGGTGTATTACCATCAATATTTTGTGCATTAATATCAACGCCGTTGTCTATCAATAAACTTGATATTTCATTACTATGGTTAATTACTGATATATGTAATGGATTATTTAATTTATTATCAAGTCTATTAACACTGGCGCCACTGTAAATTAAATATCTTGCCAAGATATATTTATTGCTTTCTATTGCAAGACTTAACATAGTTCTGTTTTTATCTATCAAAAAATCTGGGTCTTTTGTTTCTTCAATAACACCCCTCAAAACCGATAAGTTATTGTTTTCTATTGCTCTTATAGCAATACTTTGTAAATCTGAAACTGACATTATTGTTGGTATGTGTTTATTGTTTTCTGATCTTTTGTATGCCAATAATTCACTTGGTATATCACTATTGTCAAAACTTACTATGTTTTTTTCTTCTAAATATACAACTGGTATATCTTCTTCTTTATTTATATTAACTTTACTTATGTTTGTTTTATTACTTATTAATTCTTTGTATTCATTTGTATATAGAAATTCAACAGATACACCGGTATCTGTTATATTATATATTTTATCTGTGACTCCTGATTTTACAACGTCTGTTTTTTTATAATCTAAATTAGTATTATTGTTAGTGTTGTTTTTTTGATCAATTTTTTCATTTTCTTCTTTTTCATTATTATCCAATTCTTTTACTTTTTTCTGTTTTTTTTTAGATTCTTCTAATTCTTTTTGTTTCTTTTTCAGAGCTTCTTTTTCTTGTTTTAATTTATTTTTTTCTTCTTCTCTTTTTTTCTTTTCTTCCTCTGTTTTTTTCTTTTGTTGTTTCTTTTCTTCTTTTTTTATTCTCTCTTCCTCTTCTTTTATTCGTTTCTCTTCTTCTTTAATTTTCCTTTCCTCTTCTTTGAGTTTTTCTTCTTCCTCTTCTCTTTTCTTCCTTTCTTCCTCTTTCTTCCTTTTTTCTTCTTCTTTCTTTTCTTTGTTTTTAAGTTCTTGTTGTTTTTTGTATTGTATTTCTGCCTCTGTCGGCTTGCTTGATTCTAAAATATTTTTAAATGTTTCACCATCTTTTTTAATTAATTCATTAAAATCTTCATTTGTTAATGTTCTGTTTTTTTGTAGTTCTCTTTGTATTTCTTCTTCGTCTAAAAGTTTTTGTCTAAATTCTTGCAAAATTCTTTGTTTTGATTTAGCAGAATCCATACCATTTGCTACTGAAAAATTAGTAACAAGTATTAATATGAATAGCAAAAGTGACAAAGATTTCATTTATAAAAATATTGATTTTTGTAAAAATAATATTATCTATTAATATAAAATCAAGTTTAAAATAATATGAGTTTTTTTAAGTCAACATTAATTGTAAGTATTTGCACTTTGTTATCAAGAGTGTTTGGTTTTATAAGAGATGTATTTTTTGCAAAATATTTGGGAACCGGTTATCTTGCTGATGTTTTTTTAACTGCTTTTAAATTACCAAATTTTTTTAGAAATATCTTTACAGAAGGTGCTTTCAATTCTGCTTTTATACCAATTTTTTCAAGTGAATTAGTGAAAGATGAAAATAAAAATACAGTTATAAATTTTTCAAGAAACATTTTTTCAATACTATTATATTTTATTTTGTTAATTACTATTTTGGCAGAAATTTTTATGCCTCAATTGGTTAGTTTTATTGCTCCTGGTTTTTCAAGTGTAGAAGAAAAGTTTAATTTAGTTGTTTCTTTATCAAAAATTACAATTTTATATTTGCTTTTTATTTCATTGGTTAGTTTTATGTCTGCAATTTTGAATTCTTATGGAAAATTTGCAGTAGTATCAATTACACCAGTAATTTTAAATATAACTTTAATAACTTTTTTAATATTATCTGGTTTTATACATAAAAATATAGCAACAGTTTTATCTTATGCTGTTGTTGTTGGTGGTATTTTACAATTTTTATGGTTATTATTTTTTACATTAAAAAATAAAATGATTTTGTATCCAGTTTACCCAAAATTTGATGAAATAACAAAAAGATTTTTCAAGAATTTTTTTAATGGTTTTCTTGGTTATGGTATAATACAAATTAATTCAATGGTGGATGCAATAATGGCCACACAAATTGTTGGTGCTGTATCTTTTATTTACTATGCTGATAGAATTTCGCAACTTCCGCTTGCTTTAATAGGAACTGCAATGAGCACGGCTATTTTGCCCACATTATCAAAAAAAATAACTTTACAAGAAAGTAATAGGTTTGATATACAAGAAAAGGCAATATTTACCGCAATATTTTTAGGAATACCTTGTGCAATAGGTTTGTTTTTCTTGTCTGATTTATTTATTCCGATTTTATTTGAAAGGGGAAAATTTACTTCACAAGATTCTTTCGCAGTTATTTCTTGTTTAAAGTTGTATACTTTTTCATTGCCGGTCTTCATTTTGGTAAAAATATTACAAACTATATTTTATGCAAATAAAGATACAAAAACCCCAGTGTATTCTTCATTAATTAATTTAATTTTAAATATCATATTAAATATAATTTTTATAAAATATTTTAGTTACAAAGGAATAGTTTTATCTACTGTTTGTTCTGCTTATGTGAATGCGATAATTTTAAGTAGTGTTTTATTAATGAGAAAGTTAATAACTTTTTCTTCAATTTTTTATTTACAAATTATAAAGTTGGTATATCCGGTTTTGTTTATGGTTTTGTCTATAGTTTGTTGTAAAAAATATTTGATTATACCAAGTGAAAACATATTGGTGGAATTATTTAATTTAGCATTAATATCTGGTGTTTCTGGTGGTTTGTATTTAATTTTGTCTTTTGTTCTTAAAATTATTAGTATTGATATGATAATTGGAAAAAATAGATAATGTTATTTGTTAATTTATGTTGTAATGATAACTTAAAATTTCAAAATAACAATTTGTTTATGCAGGTATATTGGTAATTATATTGTAATAAAAATTTAGATTAATTTAAAATCTTTTATATTGATGTATTCCATCCATTATTATATTAAATGTTGCTATTTTACCTTTTGCAAGGTCATTTCTGTCAACATACTCCATTGTAGCAGTTAATTTAACTCTATCATCTTCGGGATATGTTAAATATATTGGATCCTGCTTATTTCTTGGGTGTTGATCAAAATATATTTCAGTTTCTATTATACCAAATTTTTTATGACTTATTATTACATTTATGTGTGGCGCTCTATCATCGTAAAAACCTGGAAAGATTGTAATAAACTCATATCTTCCTAAATTATCAGTGACAGACTGACCTGACATTATAAAATTTTTATCTATATATTTGCTACCTTTATTTAATAAACTATGATATTTACCCGAAGCATTTGTTTGCCAAATTTTTACTATTGCGCCCTCAATAGGTATTTTAAAAGCATCAATAATTGTTCCTTTTATGTATAGTGGTTCGCCAACTGCAACTTCAAAAGAACCAGTTTTTCTTGTTAAGTTGTTGTTTTTATTAAACTTTTTTGGTTTAGATAAATTATCAACCATTAAAGCACTTGGGGTTTGTTTTAGTGGATTAAATACATCTATTTTATAGTCAATGTTATCTTTTTTGTTTGTATTACTAAAACAAGCATTTGATGTAAACAATATAAATAGTGTTATAATAATATATATTTTTTTCATAA
>JAGAUJ010000008.1 GCA_017620845.1 Rickettsiales bacterium
ATTATATTATGTTATATTATATTAATTTAATATTACTTACTATATATTATTATATCAAATAATTAACCTTGAGAAACCTTAAATCTTGGGTTTCTTTTATTAATTACAACTAGAACTGTTTTTTGAGAACCATCACTTCTAGATTTTTTTCTTCTTACAACTTTACAATTTTTATCTCTATTTTTGCAAGTCTTTATTGATGCTGCAACTCTCATTTTAATTAAATTGTTATTATTAATATTAATAAATTTATAAATAATAAATATATAATGAATATTTATATAAAATGTAATTACTATTATAGTATAAAAAGATTAATTAGATTGTCAAGAGGAAAGGGAAAAATTTTTATTGTTTTATTTAAAATTTTTTATTATTCTTTAAATAATTTTTAAAAAACATAAAATCCCATTATGGTTAAACATTTTCAAAAAATAGGCTCATCTTTCATAAAAACATTTTCACAAATGTTTAGTAATGTTGGTAGATTTGTAATGTTTATATTTAATACAACTAAATGTATTTTTAGTAAAAAATGGTATTTTAAAAATTTAGCAGAGCAATTTTTAGAAATAGGTTTTTATTCATTACCTGTTGTAACTGCAACTGCAATTTTTACTGGTGCAGTTATGGCTTTACAGACTTATGCTGGCTGTAATAGATTTGGTGCAGAAAGCACAGTTCCAACAATAGTTGTATTAGCAATAACAAGAGAATTAGCACCAATTTTGGTTGGTTTAATGGTAGCAGGTAGGGTTAGCACTTCAATTGCTGCACATATTGGAACAATGCGAGTTTCTGAACAAATTGATGCCCTATATACTTTATCAACCTCACCTTTTAAATATTTAATTCTACCAAGAGTTATAGCAACAACGATATCAATGCCATTTTTGGTTTTATTGGCGGATATTATTGGTATTTTTGGTGGAACATTTGCAAGTGTTGTAAGTTTGGGTTTTGATTTGTCGCAATATTTAAATAATACTGTTAATTTTTTACAATTTGAAGATGTTTATTCGGGTCTTATGAAATCTGTTGTTTTTGGTTTTATTATAGCAATAAATGGCTGTTATTTTGGTTATCATTCAAAAGGTGGAGCCGAGGGCGTTGGTAAGGCTACTATAAATGCTATTGTTGGCACCTCAATAGGTATTTTGTTGTCAAATTATTTGATGACTAAATTTTTCTTTATATAAATTTATGATATATTTATAATAAAAATTATTTAAAAAAATATATTCTAAAATTCTTTTCTTGCTACGGTTATTCCATCTTCTGCTGGCAATAAAATTGATGTATATTTATTTTTATTCGCAAGTCTTTTATTAAATTCAATTATTTCTTTTTTTGTGTTTTCTCTTATTCTATAAGGTAATTCATCCATATAAACAGCACCAGACAATAAAGTATTATCCGCAACTAAAAGTCCGCCTTTTTTCAACAATTTTTCAGCAAAATAAAGATATTGCAAATAGTGATTTTTTTCAGCATCTATAAATATTAAATCAAATTCTTCATTTAATGTTGGTAATATTTCTTCCGCTGTTCCTTTTAAGATTTTTATTTTATTATTAACATTTGCTTTTATAAAATTTTGTTCTGCTTTTTCATAACTATCTTTATCTTTTTCTATTGTATAAATTATACCATTTTCAATACTTCTTGCAAGCCAAATTGTAGAATAGCCATAAAAAGTTCCAATTTCCAATATTTTTTTACTATCACTAATTTTAATTAATAATTCCAGTAGTTTGCCATCTTCTGGGTTTATATTTATAGGTCTATTAATTTTTTTGGCATCATCTTTTATTTGTAATAAAATATCATCTTCTTCTGTAAACAAATTTCTTATATATTTGATTTTATCATCAATTATTAAATTTCTCATACTTATAGCACCAATATACTATTAAAATGTATTTTTAATATACCCAAAACAACAAAAAAAGTAACAAAGTATGTGATAATATTTATTATATATTTGTAGTGTTCTTTATATTTTTTATTTGATAGATAAACATTTATTAAATATAATATCTCACAATGTAAGTGGTATATTACAAATACAAAAAATAATATTCCAAATACAACATTTATTGGGTTGAAGAATAGAGATAAAAAGTCACTATTGTGTTTTAATATGTTAAATAAAGATATTATCAGCCATATTAAAAGTGGTAATAGCATGTGCCATCTAACACCAGAGTTAAAAAAGTATTTTTCGTTATCAGTTTTTTTCATTTTATATAATTAAAAATATTAATAATAAAAATAAAATTATTGTAATACTAAGAGTTATAAAATTTCCTAACTCTAAATTTGTTATATTTCTAATTTTTTTTATTCGTATCATTCTAAATCTAATTTCATTTAATGTGTAAAATATAACATTGAATAGCATTAAATATAAAATACCACTTATTATTGTATCTTTATTTCCATCGCAGGAAAAGCATAATTTATTGTTGTCGCCAAATAGAAAATTATTATATGCTGAATCTGTTAAATTAATTGCTATTATTAAAACAAATAAGTATGTTATAATTATTGATACGCAGTATAGTAAATAATATTTTGGTTTATATTGTTTTATTTGTGTTAATAAACAATTATAATATCTATGTTTCATATTTTGTTTAAAAGATTGTTGGTTTTATAGTATTATTGTTTTTATAAAAAACAAGAGTAAATAAGATATGGTTGGGATTAATTATAATTATTTGATTGTGGCAATATAGATTTAGGAGATGGATGTTGTGTAGATTTATATATGATGATAAAAAAGTTATTAGTAAATAATATAAAATAATAATAAATATTATTAACAAAATTGTCTTGACTATTTTTAAAATGAAAATATTAATATTAGTAAATGATATTTTTTAAAACAAAATATTTTATGATTACAACTTTAAATAAATTAAAACAAAAAGAGAGTGGAATAATTGTAGATATAAAAGCAGATAAGAAGTTAAAAACAAAACTGTTGATCATGGGGTTGACTAATGGCACAAGAATTACATTAAACAAGATTGCACCATTGGGTGACCCGTTTGATATAATAGTTAGACATTATCATTTATTGATAAGAGCCAAAGAAGCAAAAAGCATTGTTATAAATAAATATGAGTTATAGACAATGAAAAATGTAGTATTGATAGGTAATCCAAATAGTGGTAAGAGTAGTATTTTTAATATTTTAACTAATGGCAATCAGTATGTTGGCAACTGGGCTGGTGTAACAATAGAAAGAAAAGAGGGTTTTTTAAAAAATGATGAAAATGTAAAAATAACAGATTTGCCAGGTATTTATTCTTTATTGCCAAATAGTCCAGAAGAAGTTATAGCGGTGGACTATTTTATTAATAATAAACCAGATTTAATATTAAATATTATTGATTCTACAAATATAGAAAGGAATTTATTTCTTACATTGCAAATTTTAGAATTGGGAATACCGACTATTATTGTGTTAAATATGTTTGATATTGTAGAAAAAAATAAGATTGATATTAATGTAGAAAAAATTAAAGATTTTTTAAAGTGTAATGTTATTGCCACATCAATAAAAGATAAAAATTCTATTGATGCATTAGTTAAAAATATTGCATTTGATAATAACAATAATTATAATTTTAAACAAACATATTCCAGTGAAGTGTTGGATATTATAAACAAAATTAAAACTTATGATAGCAATAAATATGAAGATTGGATTTATACAAAACTATTAGAAAAAAATACAAGTGTTATTAAACATTTTGGTTTGGCTGGTTTGAATAAGAATTATGTTGATATTTTAATTAAAGACTATGATGATAAATATGATATAAAATTACAAGAAAAATTAATAATAGATAAATATAGTTTTATAGATAAAATATCGCAAGAAGCAGTAAAATGGAGCGATAAGCAGAAAACAACTTTAACAGACAGATTAGATTGTGTTTTGTTAAATAAATGGTTTGGTATTCCAATATTTTTACTAATAATATCATTAATTTATTATGTTTCAATACAACTTGTTGGAAGTATTGGGAGTGATGTTATAGGTAATTTTATTGAAAATCATTTTAAAATTTGGTTTATAGATGTTTTTGATTATTTTAAAGTTAATGATTTTGTTAAATCCTTAATTTTGGATGGAATAATAAATGGGTTTTGTATAATTTTGACTTTTATTCCACAATTGACACTGTTGTTTATTTTTTTATCTTTTTTAGAAGATTGTGGTTATATGTCAAGAATTGCTTTTATTATGGATAAAATTTTTGGTGCTTTTGGTTTATCTGGGAAGTCGTTTATTCCTATGGTTGTTGGTTGTGGTTGTAGTGTTCCAGCAATAATGAGTAGTAGGACAATAGAAAATGAGAAAGAAAGAAAATTGACAATTATGCTTACACCATTCATACCTTGCGGTGCAAAAGTGCCGGTATTTGCTTTTTTTATATCTATATTTTTTGCAAATTATAGTTGGATTGGTTCCAGTATGTATATTATTGGTCTTTTAGTTGTTATATTGATTGGAGTGTTATTAAAATTAATTGATAAAAAAAATAAAAAAAACAAATATTCAGCATTTGCTCTGGAAATGCCAAGTTACAAACTTCCACAACTGTATATAATAGTAAAAAATGTTTTAAGAAAGTTAAAATCATTTATTGTAACTGGTGGAATAACAATATGTATTACTTCAAGTGTGGTTTGGTTTTTACAATCTTTTGATTGGAGTTTTACAAGGGTCGTAGTTGAGTATAGTATTTTAGCATCTATTGGACGGTTAATGTCACCAATATTTATGCCTATTGGTTTTAACAGTTGGCAAAGTGCGGTTGCTTTGTTAAGTGGTATAATGGCAAAAGAAAATATAATATTAACATTATCAATTTTGTTGACTGGAAATAATAATATGGAGCATATGTTAATAAGTGAAGTTAAAAATATTTTTACCCCATTGGGTGCATACAGTTTCATGTTATTTGTATTATTGTCTTCACCATGTGTTGCTACAATGTCGGCAATTAGAAAAGAAATTGGTAGTTGGAAGGATACTTTATACATAATTATTTTTCAAAATGTTGTTGCTTATGTTATTTGTATGTTGTTTTATCAATTTGGTAAATTGATTTATGTTATTAATTTACATTTTATTTATATATTGTTGATATTAATTTGTTTAATAACATTGCTGAAATTTATTTATAATAAGATAAAATTGGATAATACCGTAGATGTAAATAAACAATGTTTAAATATGACTTGTAATAACTGTCCAATGAGTTCATTTTGTAAAAATAAAAAATAGATTATTAATAATGATTTGAATTAAATATATATTTCAAATATATTCTAATAATATTGTTGTTAAGTTGTGATTTTTTTGTTGACTTTTACAATTTTATTTCTTATAATTAACCTTGTGATGGTCTCTTAGTCTAGCGGTTAGGACACTAGGTTTTCATCCTGGCAACACGGGTTCAAATCCCGTAGAGATCACCAAGTGAATGCGTAGCTCAGTAGGTAGAGCACTTGACTTTTAATCAAGTTGTCGCGGGTTCGATTCCCGCCGCGTTCACCATCTATTTTTTAATCAGTTATTTTTGTTAGTTGTTAGTTAGGCTTTTACAATTCTTATTTTGGTGTATTTATTTTTTGTTCTGGTGTTTATTTGTGGTTTTGATAGTTATTATATATTTCGTTTAAGTGTATTGAGTTTTGTAAGTGTAATATTTTATTATTATGTGGTTTGATTTAGTTAGGTGTGTAGGTTCTAATTCTTTATTGTATATAAATGTTTATTTTTATGGTATTAATTGTTTTTTAAGTTTTGTGTGTTTTATTAAATTTCTTGATTTTTTTAAATGTATTTGTATCATATAGAAAAATAATATTTATTTGTTAATTGAAACATATATTGTTTGTTATTTTATGTATTCTTACAACGTCTTGTATTTCTGGAAGAAACACGAGCTATAGAGTATTGAATAAAAATGGTAAAGTTGTATATTTTGAGAGAAAAAAACCACTGTATAATGATAAAATGAGAACAAACGAAAAAGAATTAACAAATATACAAAATATAAATAAAACCCTAAAAGATACAAAAATAAATAACCAAATAACCAATAAAAAAACTGCTGGTATTCCTGATAATTTGGTATTGGATAGTAGTGCGTATACATTAAGGAGTGTTGTTGATACTGTTGTAAAAGATGATGATATTGAATACTTGGCAAAAGTTATTGATAAAAACAAAAAAGTAAAAACAATAAAGGATTTTGATATTCCAGAACATTATTTTAATAGTAGTGCAAAAAATCAATCTGCTTCTAAAAAACTTCAAATAGAACAAGCAAAAAGAATTGAATTAGAAAATCAAATAAATCAACAAGAGTATGGATTATTTGCAAGAATATTTGGTGGTAATAGAAATAAAACTGCAAATGATTTAAAACCAGCAAAAGAAGAAACTGAAATTAAAAAAATGATAGAAATTGAAAATGATAAAAATCAACAAGAGTATGGATTATTTGCGAGAATATTTGGTGGCAATAGAAACAAAACAGTTAATGATGTAAAGGTAGGACAACAAGAGATGCAACAAAATAAAACGAGCAATATAAAAACTGGAAAAGTTGTAATAAATAATAATCAACAACGTGGCAAATCAAAAAATAGTAATTATGCAAGAAGTAATAATACGAATAATCAATTAAATGTTGTAAGTAAAGCCACAAATAATAATAGAGTAGTTAGCAGTGTTACAAGTAATAACACATCAAATAATATAAAAAGTAGTTATTTACAAAGTGGCAAATATTATATACAACTTGGTTCTTTTATTGATAAAAATAAAGCAAATAGACTTATGGCAAAGTTTAATGATGTTGGTGATGGTGGCGCAGTTGTGCCAATAAATGTTAAAGGTAAAATAATGTATAAAGTTGCAATAGGAACATTTAGTTCAAAGGCTATTGCAGAAAAAGAAATGGAACAAGTTTTAGAAAGAGGACACTTTGATTGCTATGTATTTAGAAAATAAAAAAAATTATTTATTGTTATTTTTTGTTTGTTATTTTTGTGTATCTTGTGCAAGAGTAATAGAGGATCCAGCAAAAAGATATAATGATGAGTTTTTAAAAAATAACTATTTAAAAATTAGAAGAAAAAGAGATAAACACTTAAAATTGGCAAAACAACACGATATTTATTATAGAGATGATAAAACAGACTTAATAGATTCAAAATATTACAATGCTACTGATGGCACAAAGTTAAAAAAAGAATATAGAAGTAGAAAATATAATGAAGAAGAAATTAACACAGATAAGGTAAAATATTTAGATTCTGATTTAAGTTTATATTATAGAGATAGAAGATTAAAAGATACGAAAATTGGTGATTCTTGTGACTATAATTGTGATAATACTATTTTGTATGTTCAAGATAATTATAAGGATTATTCAAAGGAAAAAATTACTTTTGATGATATTGAGCCAACAAGAGAACAATTATATGGTAGTTTAGCATTAAGAAAAGATAAAGAATATCATTATATAGATAATACAGTTATGCAAAAAAATCTTGATTATATTGATGTTATGGATAGGGTTAAAAGTGAGGTATATTTAAGGCAGAAGGCTCTGGATGCTGAACATAATAGGGGCAAAGGCACCGTTGATGCAATTAAAAATAAGTTTAAGGATCTGTTTAAATAGGGTTTTTTTGATGTTGGGTTCTGTTGTGTATTAATTGTTGAGGTATTGAGATTAAATTGATACGTTGATAATACTGTGTTTGTTGGATTAAGGTTTGTTGTGGTTGTTGGTGTATGTGTGTATAAATTGTTGCCAAAATTGAAGAAGAAAAATATATTAATGGTTGTAAAAAGATGATTGAAATATATAAAGAAAAAATTAAAGGTGTGATTGATGGAGTGGTTAATAAAAAATAAATATATTTGTATAATTTATAAAATAAAATCACTTGAATATTTTTTGTTAAGATAGATTTTTAAAAAATGTTTGTTGACGTTTACTTATATAATTATTTTGAAAAGAGAATAATTTGACTTTTTAAAAATTGTTACTATAACTGTGCTATTAATGCTGTGCAAATAAGAAACGATAATGAAAGAATCTAATGCAATAAAAATAAAAGATAGTAAAAATATTGTAAATCAAAAATCACCACTTACACAAGATGAGATTAATAAGTTAAAATTAGATTTAAAAAACTACAATTTTAAGGAAGTATTTGATGCTTTTTATAAGATATATAAGCCTGTGTATGATAAATTAGGAAATGGATGATAAATGACAAATATACAAATCAACTGCTATTATTATTTTGTTAATTAGCCTATTTGAATAGAAAACTTTCCATCTGCCAATTGTTTCAAGAATATATTTATATATGTTTGATAATTTAATCCATAACTCATGGCCTTGTCTTTAATTTTGTCAATAACATATTCTTCTGTTCTTATTGTCATAAGTTTTGTTTTTCTAACTTTTTTTTGTGCTTTTTCAAATTCTTTTATGAATTTTTCATTTTCTTTTATATCTTCAATTGTATCATCTTCAAAATCTTTTAAAGTTAATTTTTTATATACTTCAAACTCCTTCTCCTCCTCTTTGTCTATTGGTTTATTATTTTTTAAAATATTTTGAATGTGATTAAATTTATCTTCTTTTGTCAATTTATTTGTCATTTTAATTACCTTTTATTTGTTATTATTATAATTATTATAAGTTTTATCTAATTTTCTATCTTTATGAGCGGTTTTTAAAAATAATGTTCCATTTTCTTGTACTACATATGGCACTGAATAACAATAATCTTTATAAATAATAATTAATTCAAATTGATTTGGATGTAATGGACTTCTATTTTTTATTCTTCCTATTAATTTACCACTATAAATTAATTCTTCAAAAGAAATTCCTCGCTCTTTTTTTAATTTTTCATTTTTGTCGTTATTCCAATCAAATTTCACTTTGTGTAAAATGTATTACATAGTATGTATATTATACTTATATTATATTTTGTCAAGCATTTTTCTTTTTTGTTTTTGTTTTGTAATCTATTAAAATCATTAAATCAAAAAACTGATATTATAAAAATAAAAACTAAAGCCGTTGGTGTACCAAAATTAGGAATATACGAAATACAAACCATCAAATCCCTCTTTCACCACTCGCAGAACAAGAGGAAATTGTTGCCAAAATTGAAGAAGAAAAATATATTGATGGTTGTAAAATGACGATTGAAATATATAAAGAAAAAATTAAGGGTGTGATTGATGGGGTGATTAATAATAGGATCATTCTATAAATCAACCCACATTTGATAATAATTAAGTCATTTATATTGTGAATCCAAATAATACATAATCAATAAATAAATGTACGATAACATTAAAATGCTGGATATAAAAACATGAGAGATAAATATAGAAGTGGTGCATATGTTAGAAAAAATAAGGATGGAAGTATGCAGGTGAAGTATGGGGGTTGTTTTTTTATTTATAATATAACACCAATGAAAACAATAAACAACAATAAAACAAGTAATGAATTAACAACTTTTGAAAATAAAAAAGTTAGACAGATTGAATATAATGGAGAATTATATTTTTCTGTTGTGGATATTGTTGCAATTTTAACAGACAATGATTATCAACATGCAAGAAATTACTGGAAAGTATTAAAAAATAGATTAATAAATGAGGGTGCTGATGAACTGGTTACATTTTGTAACCAGTTGAAAATGCCAGCAGAAGATGGTAAATTAAGAGCAACAGATTGTGCTAATATTGAAACAATGTTTCGTATTATACAATCAATTCCAAGTCCAAAAGCAGAACCTATAAAGCAATGGTTGGCAAGAGTTGGCTATGAAAGAATACAAGAAATTGAAAACCCGGAATTATCACAACAAAGAATGATGGAAATATATAGACAAAAAGGTTATAGTAATGAGTGGATTTTAGAAAGAATACAAAGTATAGTTGATAGAAAAAATTTAACTGATGAGTGGAAAAATAGGGGGCAACTGAGCAAGATTATTCAATATTTACTTCTATAATGTCTAAGGCTACTTTTGGAATAAAACCCAGTGAACATAAAGAAATTAAAAAATTGAAAAAAGGTGAAAATTTAAGAGATAATATGACAAGAGTTGAAATAGCATTAGTTAATTTAAGTGAAGCAACTGCACATGAATTACATAAATCAAGAAATACACAAGGAAAACATAATTTAATGCGAGATGTTAAAGAGGCTGGAGATGTGGCGGGTAAAGCAAGATTAGATATAGAAAAAAGAACTGGTAAAAAAGTTGTAAGTTCTAAAAGACACATAAATACTGATAAAAATAAGATGTTAGATAATTTCAAATAAAATTTTGTTTTTTTATTACAGGTTTTAATAATTAATTATTTCTTGATTTTAATTTTTTAAATGCAATACTTACAATAGATTTATTTTTTTATTTTTAGTGTATAACAAAATTAGATTTAACCAAAAAAATATATTAATAGTTACAACAATTTCAATTGTAGTGCTATTTTGTTTTATACTATATAAATCATACAAAATATCCAAAATAAAAGAAAATATTAACGAATTGCCAATTATAAAAAGCAATGTTGAAATAATAAAAATAAAAAAAGAAACAAAAGAATTAAAACCAGAAATTAATAGTTTTTATAATAATTTAGACAATAGTGACAATAGTGTTAATATTATTAAAGATAGCATAACTACATCAAATACCAATAATTTTAGCAATACTGAAATTACTAATGCTGATACTATTGATAATACTATTGATAATATTATTAATAATGAATTGGAAGATAATGCTACCAATAATAACACAATTGTAATTGACGATAGTATAAAAACAGTTGTTATAAACGAACAGAACAATTTAAATAGTGATACAAAAACAAGAAACAAGCAACAAGTTGAAATTAATAATAATTATTACAGAGCACAATTAATAGCACTCAAAAACAAGCAACAAGCACATAATTTTGTTGAAAAAACAAAAAAAATGTATGGAAATATTTTAAAAAATCTTAATGTATCAATTTTTGAAATAGATTTAGGAGAAAAGGGTATTTTTTATAGAGTTCAGGTTGGCAACTTTAATACAAAAAGCGATGCTTCAAAATTCTGTGATGAATACTTAAAGATTACTATTAAAAGTCCAACAAATTGTATAGTTGTAAAATGATGTTAGAAGAGAAGAAAGAAAATATATTATTAATAATATTAAAAACCGGTTTTTATTTGTTTTTAGTAATATATCTTGTTTACCATATTTTTAATGGAAATTATGGTATACTATCATATAAAGATGCTGGTGAGGTATTAATAGAAAGAAAAAATTTATTAAACAATAAAGAACAACACATTTCAAGACAAAAAAATAAAATAGATAGATTAAGTTCAGATAATATTGATTTGGATTTATTAGATGAAAAACTGCGAGAAAATGTTGGTATGGTGAAAGAAAATGAAATTGTTTTATTTACGGATGATTTAAAAAATATATAGTTATGTATGATTCTAGTTTTTTAAATTTATTAAGAGATAAAGTTACACTTTCAGATGTTATAGGACGAAGTGTTAGAATTATAAATAAAGGGAGAAACAAGGTTGCTTGCTGTCCTTTTCATAAAGAAAAAACACCATCTTTTCATATAAGCGATGAAAAGGGGGTTTACCATTGTTTTGGATGTGGTGCACACGGTGATGTTATAAGTTTTGTTATGCAACAAGAGGGTTTATCTTTTAAAGAAGCGGTTGAGAAATTAGCAGAAGAAAATGGCATAGAATTACCAAAAACAATGGAAATTAAAAAACAAAATAAAGAAGAAATTGATAAAATACAATTGATATATAATATAAACGAAGAGGCCTGTAAGTTTTTTCAAAAATGTATATTTGATGATGTCGGTAGAGTGGGACTAAATTATATTACAAAAAGGGGTTTAACAGTAGAGAATATTAAAAAATTTAAAATAGGTTTTGCACCACAAAGTTTTAATGCCTTAATACAATATCTTTCTAAATGTGGTTTTAATGAAAAGCAACTGGAACTTGCTGGTCTTGTGGCAAAAAATGAAAGCAATTATTATGATAAGTTTAGAAATAGAGTAATGTTTCCAGTTTTGGATAAAAAGGGGAGAGTTATTGCCTTTACTGGAAGAGTTGTGGACAAAAACGATATTCCAAAATATATGAATTCACCGGAAACATTAATATACCATAAAAGTGATGTTTTATTCAATTATTTTTTTGCAAGAAAAAGTATTTATGATTTAAAATATGCCTTGTTGGTTGAAGGAAATTTGGATGCTATCACTTTATCAATAAATGGAATTGAAAATGTTGTGGCACCTATGGGAACAGCGATAACGGTAAGGCAAATAGAAGAATTATGGAAAATTACAGATGAAATTATTGTGTGTTTAGATGGAGATTCTGCTGGTAAAAAGGCATCTGTGAGACTTGCAAATCTTGTTTTGCCGAATTTAACACCAATGAAAAATATAAAGTTTGTTACTTTGCCAACCGATCAAGATCCTGATGATTTTATAAAAAATAATGGTAAATCTGGTTTTGTGAATTATATAAATAATAAAAATAATTGTTTATCATTGTCGGAATTTTTATGGAAAAATGAGTTGGATTTGTTAAATTTAAATTTGGATAAAAAATATATAACACCAGAAGAAAAGGGTATTTTAGAAACAAGAATAACAGAGATAATAAAACAAATACAAAATCAACTTGTGTTCAGGAATTTTGAAAATTTTTATAAAAATCAAATATTTTTGATTAGTAAATATAGTGGAAGTAAAAGAGCAATAGATTATAGAAATTTAACAAAAATAGATTATAAAAAAGATGTAAAACCAGTAAATAGTATAGATTTATTAAAGCAAAATATTGAAAATATTGAAAAATGTATGTTTTGTATGATTATTGATTATATGCCTTTGATAGATCAAATATTCCAAATGTATAATGTAGATATTTTCAATATTGATTATATTAGTGAAAATTCAAATGAATTAGTTGATATTTTTTTAAAAATTTATGAATCAAATGAGATTGGTAATAAAGAAATTTTGTTTGATATACTTGAAAAAAACAATTTTAATAACTATATTATTGAGAGTAATAGATATAATAATATTTTGGAGAATAAAAAAGTTGATTATTTGTATAGTTTAGTTCTTGAAAGAAATATTAATTTACTTGAAATTGAAGTAAAAAACTTATCGTTTGAAAATAATGATGAAGTTAAAAGAAAAAATATAATTGGCGAATTGGAATTATTACAAGACAAAAAAAATAAATTAGATGAGGAATTATAATTATTAATAATTAAGGAAATATAAATGGTTAAAAAAGTGGTTGTTGATAGAAAACCTTTGACGGGAAAAAGTATTATAAAAGAAAAGAAGGTTTCTATTGTAAAAAATAATGTTAAAGAAGAAAAAAAAGTAAAAAGAACAACAAAAGATAAAAAGGGAGATTTTTTGGAAACTAAAAAAGAAGTAAAAAAAACAACTACTGAGAAAAATGTAAAAACAACAAGTGGGAAAAGTGAAGATAAAAAAAATAATACATTATCTTCAAAAGCAACTGCAAAAACATCAGCAAAAACAACTACAAAAAATACCACACCAAAAACCACAATTAAAAATAAGGAAGTAAAAACAACTAAAAAAGAGAAAAAAGAAACCACAAAAAATTCAACAACTCAAAATAAAGAAACAAAATCTATTGTAAAGACTACAAAAACAACAAATAAAATAAAAGAAACAAAAGCTTCAATTAATAACAGTAAAAGCGAAGACAATGATAAAAAAATATCCAGTGCAACAAATAAAACATCAAATCATAAAAAAACTGATACAATAAAAGAAGAATTAAAAATCAAAAAAGAATTAATGAGTGATGGTTTAAAAAGTAAGTTTTTGACAATAAATTATATAAATAGTAAAATCGGCAATGCTATTCAAGACCCAAAAAAAATAGCAGAAATAATATCTTTCTTAGAAAGTGTAGATATTTCAGTTGTAAAAAATGAGGAAGAATTAAATAGTTTCACAAAGATAGATAATTTGGATAATAATGATACACAAAAAGATCTTTATATATCAAAGAATACTGATGATCCAGTAAAATCATATTTAAGATCAATAAATAACATTGATTTGCTTACAAAAGAAGAAGAAGTTAATATTTCAATGAGAATTGAAAGTAGTAGATTGGATATAATAAAAAAAATGTATAAAATACCTTTTGTATTAAAATACATATTTGACTGGTATAATGGTTTATTAAATGGAACAATTTTATTAAGGGATGTAATAAAAATTGATGAATCAAAGACAAGTGAAATGGATGCTGATATAGATTCAAATATTAATTTATTGGAAATTGCAAAAGATGTAAAAGAGAAAGAAGATGATGAAAATTTAATTAGTTCAATATTTGATGATGATTTATTAGATAAAGACGATAATGATGAAGCCAATGATGAATTGGAAGATTTATTTGAAGATGATGTCAGCGAGGGTGGAGATGGTAATGCTTGTGTTGCAACTGTTGAAAAATCTTTGCTTCCTAAGGTTCTAACTGCCCTTGAATCTGCTGTATCAATAGCACAAAAAATATTGGCTTGTATCAAGGATAATAATACTTTGGATGTTGAAAATAAAAAAATAGATTCGTTGTTTAATGATTTATATAAAAAAATGATAGATATAAATCTTAATGACAATATAATAAATGATGTTTTAAAAGAATTATGTAAAGTTGAAGATAAGTTAATGGATATAAGTAAAAATATGTTTCAACTTGCAAATGATTGTGATATAAGTAAAAAAGAATTTTTGGAACATTTTGATAGTGCTGTATATGGAGAAAAATGGATAGAACAATTGGAAAAGTTAAAGAATAAAAAATGGGATGAGTTTATAAAAAATAACAGAGAAACAATATTAGAATCTGCAAATAGAATAGAAAAAATAGTTAAAATAATTGGTTTAGATATTAGTAATTTTAATATATTTTTAAAAGATATTAAATTAGCAAAAAAAGAAGAAGATAAGGCTAAAAAAGAAATGATTTCTGCAAATCTAAGACTTGTTATATCTATTGCCAAAAAATACACTAATAGAGGTTTACAATTTTTAGATTTGATACAAGAAGGAAATATTGGTTTAATGAGAGCGGTTGATAAATTTGATTACAGGAAGGGTTATAAGTTTTCAACTTATTCTACTTGGTGGATAAGACAAGCAATGACAAGGGCAATTGCCGATCAGTCTAAAACAATTAGAATACCAATACATATGGTTGAAACAATTAATAAGATATCTAAAACTTCAAGACAATTAACACAAGAATTAGGTAGAATTCCAACAGTTGAGGAAATATCGCAAAAATTATTAATTCCAGCAGATAAAATTAGAAAAGTTTTAATGAATACAAGAGATCCAATAAGTCTTGATTCTCCATTGGGAAATGATGACGGCGATGGAACAGTTGGTAATTTTATAGAGGATGTAAAGGTTGTATCTCCATTTAAAGCAACTGCTTATAGTAATTTGAAAGAAATAACAACAAGTTTATTATCAAATTTAAATACGAGAGAAGAAAGGGTGTTGAGAATGAGATTTGGTATAGGTATGGATTCAGATCATACCTTGGAAGAAGTTGGAAAACATTTTTCTGTTACAAGAGAAAGAATAAGGCAGATAGAAGCAAAGGCATTAAGAAAATTACAACATCCAAAGAGAATAACTAAATTGAAGCAGTTTATGGAAGATAATAATTAATTTGAGTTAAAAGTTGTTTTGATAATTGCTGTTGTTTGGGGTAATTTTAAAATTTTTTGAAATTTTTGATAATCTTAATCTTTTGATTAAGATTATTTTTTTAGTTGTTGGTATGGTGAGGGTGGTGTATTGGTTATGGTTGGAGTAGGAGTGAGGATTTGTTGGTGTATGGTTGTGTTTTTTTGAATATATAATTAATGTATTTATAAAGTTTGATAAATAAAAAGTTGGACAATCTTTGTTATTAAAAATGTAGTTATTTTTGTGATATTTTATGTTTGTTTTGTTGATTGTATAGTAATATATATTGTGGTATCAAAATATAAAAGTTGTTTAATGGTTTTATATAGTTGTTTTAAAAACTATTTATTTGTATTGTGTTGTTAAATATTTGTATATTTAAAATTATATAGTTTGTTGTTATTTTTGATAAAATTTATTTAGTTATTGGTAAATTAATAAAATAATTTTTTTCTTGATTTTTAATTAATAATTATTATAATCAACAATGTGAGTGTGCATCCTTAGCTCAGCTGGATAGAGCAACAGCCTTCTAAGCTGTGGGTCGTGAGTTCGAATCTCGCAGGATGCGCCATTTAAGATCTTTTATTTTCAATGTTTTATTGGTTTTTTGACTTTTGGTGTGCCAATGGGTTGTTTTTGTGTTGTAATTGTTTTTTAAAGTATTAAGTTGATTGGATTATGTGGATTGTTGACATGGTGATTACTAATTGCTTGTGCATGTGGTGTGTATGGTGTTATAATGTGTATTGTGTGTCTATGATGTTTGTTATTTTCTATTTTTATTACTTCCATAGTTTTTGTTATTACTTCTATATTTTATGTTAATCCAACTAAAAAACTTACATTAAAACAACAAAAATTACTTGATTTATACCAAAACATTACTATAATTAATATTAATTATAGTAATACATTATTTATAAATAATTATTCATAGTAACAAAAAAATGAAGAAAGAAGAAGTTAATTATAAAGTAAAATTCAGCGAAAAATATTTAATATTAAATTATGTGAATTTGATGTTTTAAAACAAGTAGATATTTTATTAAAAGACAAAAAAGATAATATACTTTTATATATAGAAAGCAAAGACTCAATTTTTAATGATACAGATTTACATAAAGCATTAGCACAAACAATTTTAACAAATCATAAACAAGAACAAATTTTAAACAAAGTTGCATTAATTTATAGAGACAAAGATAACAATGATATTTTAAAATTAATAGATTGTAGCGATGACAGTATTATGTATAATAACGATATTAACTGGAAACAAGAAAAACCAAGCAACCCAACAAAAGATGCCATAGATAGAATAAACGATAGAATACAAGATAAAATAACAACTTATTATAATGAAGAAATTAAAGAATTCTATAAATTATTATTAGAAAACAAAGATACAAAAATAGACATAACAATAAACAACATAATTACAATTTACAACGAGTGGAAAAATAATATTAAATTCAAAAGAGATGTTTTAAATGAACAAGATTTAATAAACTTATTTTTAACTGATGTATTAAATGGAACAAAATATAAAAGAAAAATAAAAGATGAATTAGGTGAAAGAGAAATTGGTTTAATAAGAGAAGGAACCGATTTAAACAAATATGAAATAAATTATAATAATGGAATTGTTAAGGGTATAATATATAATGAAATGTTAATTTATACAATTGCCGATACTTTAAAGTATAATATATTTTGGAATAAATACAACCGTCCACCAGAAGAACAAGAATTTTTAAAAATTTTAGAAAGAAGTGCAACTTTATATAGTGAAAAATACAGAAAAGACACGGGCGGTGAATATACACCATTTTGCTTTGTAGAAAAACAAAATGAAATGTTACAAAAACACTACAATATGGAAGATTTTATAGTTTTTGATCCTTGTGCTGGAGTTGGAAATCTTGAAAATCAGTTTGGTATAGACTTTAAAGATTATTGCTATTTATCAACATTAGAGCAAATGGATGTAGATATAATGAAAATCAAAGGTTTTGAAAATACCATACAACATGATTATTTAAAAGATGATAAACAACCAAAGTTTAAATATAAAGGTGATTTTTTAGATATTAATGAAATATGTAAAAGAGAAAATAAAAAATTAATGGTTATTATGAATCCACCTTATCAAAGAATAAAAGGTTTTAAAAATAATCTTGCTATTGAATTTTTTAATAAAGTTTTACAATTAAAGCCACAAGTAATAGTTTTTTATTATCAAACAGAATCGTTTTTAAGAGAAGAATTAGAAAATTACATAAACTCTAATTATAAAATTGTTAATCATATAATAAGTAATGCCAAGACAACATTTTTATTAAGTGAATGGCCTATATCGTTGGTAATTTTTGATAAAGATAAAGGTGAAGAAATAGATAAATCAAATATAAAAGTTGATAGATATGAATTAAATAATAAAACTGAAAAATTAGATTTTATAAGAACTTATAGTTATAATCAAGAAAGACCAAATTTAATTAAAGAAATTGAAAAAGAAGTTAAAAATAATCAAAATGGATTAATTGTTGGAAATTATGCTCTTATGAATGGAACTATAAGTTTAGTTAATAAAATAGTTGAAAAAAGTAATTATTCTATAACAACAAATAATTTAAAATATTGTTTGTTATACAAAGGAATTAATTTTAACACTCATGTTAAGTATTTTGAAAGAAGTATTAATGTTTATAGAGGAAAAATTGAAGATATACAAGAAGAATTATTTAATGATTCAATAATGTTTTCTTTGTTTTATAAAAATTGTGCTTTTTCAAATAAAGAACAAAAAAATTATATAATGCCTTTTACAAGTGAGATGTTAGGTTGTGCTAAAAATGATTTAAATGTTTTAAATGGAAATATTAGTGGTAATTTATTTGATAATAATGAGATATTTGATTTTAGAGAATGGTTAAAACAATTTAATTTTAGTAAAGAAGCAAAAGATTTATATAAATCTGCTTTGCAAATATTTTTATATTATCATAAAAATTATAAAAATACAGATTACAATAATTCCTTTTATGATATAACAAATGCAATAATGAATAAAGATATAAGCACTTTTAAAGATTTAGATGTTGAAAATGATACAAGAATTAATAAAATAAAAACAACAAAGGGAACAACTGGTTTTGGAAGAAATACAATAAAGTCTGTTGTTAGTAGTGAGTATTTGCCAATATTTTATGATTTTTTTGATAAAAGGGATATTTTGGCAAAAAAGATAAATAAGCAGTTGGTGGATTCTGGTTTGTTGTTGTGGGAAAGGGAAAATATTTATTGATTTTTAGGTTGGTGTGGTGATTGTTGGTTGTGAATTGTTGGTGTTTATTGTATTGATGTTTTGTGTTTTTGATATATTAAGTGTTTGGTTTTATATTAAAAACGTATGACTTTTTTAAATGTTTTGTTAATATTTTTGAAATAAAGCAAATAGAACATTATTATATCAAGTTTTAAGTGTATTATAAAGTAGAAATAGTGTAAATTGAATCTATAAATATTGCTATTATGTGTATTTATGAATGGATTAAGTATACCTTTATAGTTAATTATTGTAATATATAAATTTATAGTAATGAAACTAAAAAGAAATGGCGGAAGGGAGGGGATTCGAACCCCTGATACCTGTTACAGTATGCACGCTTTCCAAGCGTGTGCCTTAAGCCACTCGGCCACTCTTCCTTGTTTATTTTTTATTTACCTTTTTTAATTAGAGATATATTTTTTTTATTTAATCTTTTTAACACTTCTAATGTTAAGTCGTCTTTTGTATTGTAATGTATAAACATTGCAGAATTTGCAACTGCATTATACTTACTAAATTCTTTTTCTTTAATTAGTTCTTCTACTATTATTTTTACTTCATTGTTTAATATATTTAAACCATCAACTAATTTACTTTGTAGTTCGCTTTCTTTATTTTTTACTTCTTCCTGAAAAGTTAGTATTTCCTTTTGAAATTCAAGACTTTTTTGTTGTAATGTTTCTTGTGACAATAAAGATGCTTTTGATTGTAAATCATCTCTTTTGGCATTGAGTTCAATTTCTTTTTGTTTTATTTTTTTTTGATATGTATTTTTTTCTTTTTCCAATGAGTCATTTAATCTTTTGAAAGCAACAGATTCTTTTACTATGTTTTCCATGTTAATAATTGCTATTTCATTTGCCATAAGTGTGGTGCTAAATAGTAATGCACAACAAATTGATAAGTATTTTTTCATTACAATAAACATTATTTTTTATATGAAGAATATATAAAATTAATTTTAAAATCAAGAGTAAAATAATTAAAATTGACTTTAAAAAAAATGTGGTAATAATTAATGTAGTTAAGTATTAAATTTGAAATGATTATTTACATAAATGAGCAAGCAATTAATTTTGAAGAGGATAAAAGTAAAACTTTGTTGCATTTTTTAATGGAGAATAATTTTAAAATAAAATCTAATTGTGATGGAAATGGTGCTTGTGGAACTTGTCAGGTGGTATTGGATGAGGAACATTATAATAAATTAGAAATAGATGATTATGAATTGGATATTTTGGAAAAACAAATAAATCTTACACCAACTTCAAGGCTGGCTTGTCAGGTTTTTATGGTTGCTGAACTTGATGGGGCAAGAATTATATTGTTGTAGTTGGTAAAATGTAAAAGAAAATAGTTTGTGAAGGTGCCTTATTGGTTTGATACTATTAATTAATGGGACAGTTTTGTGTTTGTTATTTTTTCTTGAAATTTGTTTTATTTAATATAAAATGTGTTTGTTCCCAAAGGTAACCCTCTTTTAGGAATTTATAAATAAATTATTTAGATTTAATATGGCTACAAAAATTAGATTAGCAAGAGTAGGAAGGAGAAATTTACCTTTTTACCATGTTGTTATAGCAGATTCAAGATCTCCAAGAGATGGAAGATTTATTGAAAAAGTTGGTTATTATGATCCAGTTTTAAATGATGATGCAAAAAATCGTTTAAATATAAAAGTTGATAGGGTTGAATACTGGTTGAGTGTTGGAGCATTACCGACTGATAGAGTTGCTATTTTGTTGAATAAAATTGGTGTTAAAGGTGCTGAAAAGTTTAAGCCTGTATTTACACCAAAAGAAAAACAACCAAAAAAAGAAAAATCTAAAAAGTAAAATTTGACCCAATTATGAGCTTTTGTTTGTAATTGGGTTTTTTGTATCTTAAAATCCGTTGTATTTGATTTATTATCTTGTTGTGTGTGTGTTTTTATTCTAATAATACTCCGTATCTTGTATTGTGGTAGTTTGATCTATTAATGGATTATAAAGTTATATAAACAAAAACATTTTTAATATATATTTACATTTATATCTAAACAATTATACAAAAACAACCATTATAAACAATTAAATAATTATATTTAAAAAACTGTAATATTAATTGCTACTCAACAGAATTATTTTTAAAACCATAATTACCATTTATTCTATCAAACCATCTATCAGACTTAACTTTTGTATTACTCTTCCAAAGATAATTAAATCGTTTATTATACTTATTAACAATTTTTTTATTCATAAGAAACACACAATTTTCACTATTTTTATATGTAGCAGAATTTGTCCAATTA
>JAGAUJ010000009.1 GCA_017620845.1 Rickettsiales bacterium
TCTCTCTCTCTCTCTCTCTCAATATCAAGAGTTTAATTGCTTATTTTTAGTTCCATCAATTGCACTTGTGAAACAAGCATTAGTTGAATGGACGCAACAATCAGATTTTTTAGTTAATTATATCTGTGTATGTTCTGATTCAACAGCATCAAAAATGGGCGATGATGAAGTTGTAAATAGGTTAGAAGATTTATCTTTTCCAGCAACAACAAATGTTAATAGTTTAATTAGAAGTTATAAAAAAATATGTTTTAGAAATAAAAATTATATAAATAACAGTAATAATAAAAAAATACTAAATGTTATATTTTCAACATATCAATCAATAGACATAGTTTCACAATTTCAAGAGAAAATAAATAAAGAAAATAAGGAAGATTTTATATTTGATTTAATAGTATGCGATGAAGCGCATAGAACAACTGGTGCAAAATTAACAGATAAAGATGAATCAAATTTTATAAAAGTCCATAACAATGATTTTATACAGGCACATAAAAGAATGTATATGACTGCAACACCGCGAATATATACAGATGATGCTAAGAAAAAAGCGGAACAAATGAATAATATTACTCTATGTTCTATGGATGATGAGGAATTGTATGGAGAAGAATTTTATAAAATTAATTTTGGCGAGGCAGTTGATTTACAATTATTAAGTGATTATAGAGTATTTGTTTTAACTTTAAATGAAGAAGATTATATTGATGATGCATTAAAAGAAAAAATATTAGAGTTAGCAAAAGAAGATATTAAAGACATTAAAAAAATTAAAGAAGAAACTATAATAGAAAATACAGTTAAATTAATAGGTTCAGTAAATGCTTTATCTAAAAAATGTTTAACAGAGGAAGATAATGAATTTATACAGCAGACAGATCCAGATTCTATGAAAAAAGGTGTTATATTTTGTAACACAATAGAAAATTCAAAAATTATAACAAAAACATTAAAGAAATGGGATGAAATATTTAAAGTAGCAAAATCACAAAATGAACTTGTAGTAGATGTAAAAAATGAAGATGATGAGATACAAGATGATGAGATGGGGAATAGTGGAGTAGGGGGCGATGAAGTAGAGGATATAAACAAAGTAGAAAATAAAGAAAATAAAAATAACAAAGAAAATGAATTAATATTAGATGCAGAGCATATAGATGGGTCTTTTAGTTTAACTGAAAGACATAAAATAATGGAATGGTTAAAAAATTCAAACAAAGAAGGAAAATGTAATTTATTAACAAATGTTAAATGTTTATCAGAAGGAATAGATGTTCCAAGTCTTGATGTAATTGTATTTTTAAGTTCAAAAAATTCAAAAATAGATATAGTGCAATCAGTTGGAAGAGTGATGAGAAAGGCTGATGGTAAAAAATATGGTTATATAGTTGTTCCAGTCGTTATACCAAAAGGTAAGACAGTAGAAGAGGAAATGAATAAAAAAGATGGTGCTTATAAAATTGTATGGGATGTATTAAGTGCTTTAAAATCACATGATGATAGATTTTTAAGTGAAGTTAATAAAATAAATTTAGGTACTTCCAATGAAAATAAAAATAAGTTTAAAGGAACTATATTTACAAATAAAATAGATTTAAATAAAGAGGTCGGTCAAGAATTGGAATTAAGTTTTGCAGATAAAATAAAAGAAATGCTATATGTTAGATTAGCAGATAAGAATTATTGGCAAAAATATAGTGAAGATATAGCAAAAGTTGCAGAAGAAAATATTAATAGAATTAGAGTTTTATTAAAAGAAAATGAAAAAATAAAAAGAGAATTTGATAAATTTTTAAGTAAATTACATAAAGATATAAACTCACAAGTTACAGAAAATGAAGCGGTTGAGATGTTATCTCAACACTTGATAATGAAGCCAATATTTGAAATATTATTTAATAACGATGTAGAGTTTGTTAATAAAAATGCCATTACAAAAATGATGTATGGTATTGTAAAAATATTAACAGAGGAATGCAAAGATATAAATGATAAATTAGAATTGTATTATGAAAGCACAAAAAGGCAAATAAAAGAAATAAATACAAAAGAAGAAAAACAAAGTTTTATAAAAACCTTATACAACAATTTCTTTAATAAAATTTTTAAAAGCACAACTGAAAAATTAGGTATTGTTTATACACCTATTGAAATAGTAGATTTTATAATACATTCAGTAAATGATGTTTTAAAAAAAGAATTTGGTAAAACTTTAACTGACAAGGGAATAAATATATTAGATCCATTTACTGGAACTGGAACATTTATAACAAGACTTTTACATTCGGGTATTATTAAACAAGAAGATCTTGAAAGAAAATATAAAAAAGAAATATTTGCTAATGAAATAGTGCCGTTGGCATATTATGTGGCTTGTGCGAATATAGAAAATGAATATTTGAGTTTAAGTGATACAAATAAATATATTTCTTTTAATGGTTTGTGTTTAACTGATACTTTCCAAATGTATGAAACAGAGGAAGAACATAATACAAAAGAAGATATGGATTTCCTTAATGATATAGGAAATACAGAAAGAATAATAAGACAAAAGAAACAACCTATAAATATTATTATCTCAAATCCACCATATTCAGCAGGACAAAAATCTGCTAATGATAATAACCAAAATCAACATTATGAGAAATTAGAAAAGAAAATCGCTGATACTTATGTTAAATATTCAAAGGCACAAAAAAGTTCTATGTATGATAGTTATATAAAATCTTTTAGATGGGCGAGTGATAGAATTAATAAAGAAACTGGTGGTATTATAGGTTTTATTACAAATTCAGGTTGGTTAGATAGTGGTAGTGCAGATGGTTTTAGATGTTGTTTAACAAAAGAATTTGATAGTATTTATGTAATAGATTTAAAAGGTAATATTAGAAAATTTAATAAAACAGAGGGTGAAAATGTATTTGATATAATGGTTGGAGTTGCTATAACTATATTAGTTAAAAAACCAGAAAAAGATATGGAAACATCACAAAAAAAAGATGCGGATATATATTATTATAACATAGGAGATTATTTAAATAAAAAAGAAAAGATAGAAAAGTTAAAAAATTTAAAGAGTATATTAAATATAATAAATACAGAAGAAGCAGAAAATGTAATACAGATACAACCAAATAAACACAATGATTGGTTGACACAAAGGAGTGATATTTTTGAGAATAAAAATTTCATACCAATAGAGCCACTTAAAAAATATGATGCTAATACAAGTAGTTTTTTTATTAATTATTCTTGTGGTATATCAACAGCAAGAGATGTATGGTGTTATAATTTTTCTAAAAATGAATTAAAGAAAAATATACATACAACTATTGATTACTATAATCAACAAAGAATAGAAGTTAATGAATATAATAATACTTTAATTAAAGATAGCAGTAAATGTAATTGGACTGGTGAATGGGATAAATATTTAAAAAATAATAAAGTAATTTTTGAAGATATAAATAGTTATAGAACTGCTATGTATAGACCTTTTGTTAAGCAAAATGTATATTTTAATGAATATTTAAATGAAAGAAGATTTCAAATGCCAGCTATATTTCCAATGAATAAATATGATAATTTATGTATTTGTATGAACGGTATTGGTGATAGTAAAGATTTTAGTGTGTTTATAACAAATATTATTACAGATTATCATGTGTATGGTATAACTCAATGTTTTCCATTGTATTATTATACAAAAAATGAAAAAGCGACACAATATGAACTTAATTATGGAAAAGATGGAGAAAGTAAAGAAGAATATATAAAACATAATGGAATAAGTGATTATATATTAAAAAAATGTAAGGAAAAATATGGAGAAAATGTAAACAAGGAAGATATATTTTATTATGTTTATGGAATATTAAATAGTGAAGATTATAAAAAACAATTCCAAGATGATTTAAAAAGAGTTTTGCCAAGAATACCTTTGGTTGATGAATTTTGGGTATTTAGTAAAGTTGGAAGAGAGTTGGCAGATTTGCATTTGAATTATGAAAGCATTGAGGCTTGTTCGCAGTGTAAAGTTGTTAAAACTGCTGAAAATTATTATGTTAATAAAATGTCTTTTGGTAAAGATAAAGATGGTAATAAGGATAAGTCTGTTATTGTGTATAATAATTTTATAAAAATTGAAAATGTGCCAGAAAAGGCGTATAAGTATATTATAAATGGAAAATCTGCTATTGAGTGGATAATGGATAAGTATAAAATTGATATTGATAAAAAAAGTGGTTTGAAAAATGATCCAAATTTATGGTGCGATGAATTTGGAAATGAAAAATATATTTTTGATTTGCTTTTGAGTGTTATTGAGGTAAGTATTAAAAGTGTTGATTTGATTGAGTCTTTGCCGAGGTTGAGTTTTGATGAATATTTGTGATTTACTTTGTAGTAAAAATAATTTTATTATTTACTTTTTTAAATTAAAATATTATTATCTAAACCAGCAATAAAAATTAAATATTATGGCAAAAGCAATCGAGAAAAAAGAAGAAAAAACTACAATAAATCCAGAGAGAAAAAAGGCTCTTGACGTAGCATTGGCACAAATAGATAAACAATTTGGTAAAGGTTCAGCAATGAAATTTGGTCAAAGACCAGTTGAAAATATACAAGTTATTCCATCGGGTTCTTTGGCAATAGATACTGCACTTGGTGTTGGTGGTTATCCAAGAGGTAGAATTATTGAAATTTATGGACCTGAGAGTTCTGGTAAAACAACATTAACATTACATGCTATTGCAGAGGCACAAAAATTAGGTTTAACTTGTGCTTTTATAGATGCAGAACATGCTTTTGATCCAACTTATGCACAAGCATTAGGAATAGATCTTGAAGAAATGATTATTTCACAACCGTCTTGTGGTGAAGAGGGACTTGAAATTGCAGATACACTTGTTAGATCTGGTGCAGTTGATTTGATAGTTATTGACTCTGTTGCAGCACTTGTTCCAAAAGTTGAATTAGATGGAAATATGGATGATAATCAAATGGGTTTGCAAGCAAGATTAATGAGTAAAGCATTGAGAAAATTGACTGGTTCAATTTCTAAAACAAATAGCACAGTTATTTTTATTAACCAAATAAGAATGAAAATCGGTATTATGTTTGGTAATCCAGAAACAACAACTGGTGGAAATGCTTTAAAATTCTATGCTTCTGTAAGGTTGGATATTAGAAAAACTGGTTCAATTAAAAATAAAGATGAAATAGTTGGTAACGAAACAAGTGTTAAGGTTGTTAAAAATAAAGTTGCACCACCATTTAGAACTGCAAAATTTGAAATAGCATATGGTGAAGGTATTTCAAAACTTGGTGAAATAGTGGATCTTGGCGCTGAATTTGATATTATTGAAAAATCTGGTTCTTGGTATTCTTATAATAGTCAAAGAATAGGGCAGGGTAGAGATAATGTTAAAGAATTTTTGAGAAATAATCCTGAAATTTGTGCTGATATTGAGGCAAAAATTAGGGAAAAATTAAAGTCTTCACCAGCTAAATTGGTTGTTGGTGGTGATGCTGATGAAGAGAGTGTAGAAGAATAAAAAAATAATTAATAAGTTTTATTTGTGCAGTTAGTATAGATAATAAAAAATAACTAAAAATCTATACTAACTTGTTGGTTGGAAATGGTAAATATATATTTACCATTTTAAAAAGTTTTTAATATCAAACATTTTTATGTGATTTATATTTTGAGATATAAATTGCACCTATAATCAAAGTTGGCAATCTTTTGTAATTTCAGTTAATAAGTTATAGCAACACTTATATTAACAAAACAATTAAACTGAATTTTGTATATTTTAACTAATTGTATATAATAAACATATATAAAACCAATCAATCAGTTATATATTCTAATTGGTTATACCTAAAATTATACTTAACAAATCGTATTGCTGCTTACATACTTATACACGATAAACTATACTAATGCGGGCAAACAGATATTTTTAGAATAAAAATTATTATAACTAAACTTAATTTTCACTTATCTTTGTAAAAAATACCTCAATTACCGGCTTTTTACCGATTTCAACATCATACATCTTATTTATCACAGTTCTAATTTTTTGACCCAAAAAGTTTTCTTTTTCAATATCAGTTACAAATTTTTTCTTATTATTTTGCTTACTTTCGTTAATCTGCATTATTCCACGATTATAATTTTTTACTATATCTTCTAATAAAATTTCCCTCGTGGTTCTGTCGTTTTCTAAATCATAACCACCTGGTGCAGAAATTACCGGAATTTTCAATAATTTATATCTTGTATTTATTATCAAATTAACAAACACAATCCCAACTTCTTCCATTTTTCTTCTTGTTTTTATAATTTCACTTTTTGTAGACAAAATTCTTTTACCATCAACAACCATATATTGCAAATCAAGTTGTCCCAGTTTTTCAACTTTTCCATCAGTATTGATTTTTAAAATTACACCATTTTTACTTTTTCCAACATTCTTAATTCCGCACAGTTTTGCAATCTTTTGATGTTGTAATAATTGTGCTGGTTCGCCATGAACTGCTATTGCGGTTTTTGGTTTTACCATAGAATAAAAATCTTTCAAATCTTGCACACAATAATGACCTGAAACATGGACGAATTCATTTTTTTCTGTTATAACTTCTACATCTTTTTCAGCCAATTTGTTATACAGTAAAATCAATTCTTTTTCATTACCAGGGATAACTTTTGAAGAGAAAATAACACAATCATCTTCACTAAGTTTTATATATTTATAAGCATCGTTTGCTAATTTATCAACACCAGCATTAAAATTACCTTGACAACCAGTTGCAATAACAATTAAATTTCTTTTCTTATAATTTTTTATATCATCTTCACTTAAAAATTCATATTTTTCATTTATATATCCAACATCTCTTGCGACTTTTACTAACCTATAAAGTGAATTGCCAACTAAAACAATTTTTCTTCTTGTTTTTTTTGCTACATCCGCAATAGTTTTTATTCTTCCTACATTTGAAGCAAATGTTGTAAATACAACAAGTCCAGTTTTTTCTTTTACAATATTATAAAAACTATCAAATAATTCACTTTCAGATTGACCTTGATCTTCATTAAAAATATTTGTAGATTCGCAAACTGTTGCTAAAATCTCTTGCTTTGTTCCTAATTGTTTTAATCTTTTAATATTTGATTTTTGACCTATAACTGGCGTGGGGTCAAATTTCCAGTCCCCGCTATGTAAAATGTTGCCTTTTGGAGTTTTTATTATCATTGCATTCATTTCAGGGGTGGAGTGAGTTAAACCTAAAAATTCAATTTCAAAATCGCCAAGTTTGATTTTATCATTTTCATTTAATTCATTTATTTCAACTTGATTATAAAATTCATATTCTTTTAACTTTTCTTGTAAAAATAATTTTGTGAATCTTGAAGCATAAATTGGTAATTTTAAATCTTGCCACAAATATTGAACTGCGCCCAAATGATCTTCGTGTATGTGAGTTATAAAAACTCCCAAAATATCTTTTCTTATTTTTCTTAATAATGAAATATCGGGAACTAATAAGTCAACGCCTGGCACTGTTTTTGTAAAACCTATTCCGCAGTCAATAACTATCCATTTTCCATTATAGTGATATAAGTTGCAGTTTAAACCTATCTCATTTGATCCACCGATTGGTATAAATAATATGTCATTGTTGTATTTTTTGAAGTTTAAATTTTTTATGTCCATCTTTTTATTTTTGTAATTTAATTAATAATATAACCTTGTAAACAATGTTATATTAGGGATTGGAAATTAAAAGTCTATAAAAATTTAAATTTATATTTTTATAATAATTATTAAATATTCCGTTGACAAAATATTTATATAATTTAATGATTATAATCAATTAATATTATATAGTGTTATAATATTATATTATTAATATACAAAAAGGATTAATTGTGATTGATGAAATTGACAATATAGATAATATTGTCCCCAACGTTGTTGGGGGGGGGCAGTTTAGAAGAAAAATTATTTTCCTTATTAAAAACAAATAAAGATTTTATTAATAATAAAAATGAGTTATTAATTGACAAAATACTATCAAAAGAAAATCAAGCAAACCTAATCGAATTACTTTTAACAAATGAAGAGATAAAAACAGAATTTTTTACAAATATTAATAATATTTTAGTTTTTAAACAAGACGAATTTACATTTTATTTAAAAAAGAAAAATTACTTAAATTCCTCCTATACAAAATTTGACAACAAAATTGGTTTTAACTGTTATAAAGAGTTAAATAATAATGTTGTTTTGAATTTTCCTTATAAAGATTGTATTTTAGAAGGAGGGCAAAATAGGGAAGAAGATAAACGGCAAGAAATTTTTTTTAATGAAATACTTGCTAAAAAAGAGATTAAAAGATTATTTGAACCGAAAGTTTTAACAAACTTTAAAAAATATAATCAAGATGGTGAAACGCAAGTTGAAAAATTTAATAGAAATGCAGATGGTGTAATAACAGATAATTTATTAATAAAAGGAAATAATTTAATTGCTTTACATAGTTTAGTTGAGGAGTTTAGGGGTAAGGTAAAATTAATATATATTGATCCGCCTTATAATACTGGTAATGATGGTTTTAAATATAATGATTCTTTTAATCATTCTACTTGGTTGTGTTTTATGAAAAATAGGCTTGAAATTGCAAGGGAGTTGTTGAGGGAGGATGGGAGTATTTATGTTCAAATGGATGTAAAGGAGGCACATTATTTAAAAGTGTTAATGGATGAAATTTTTGGTAGAAATAATTTTAGAAGTGAAATTATATGGGATACATCAATTCCATATGTTGCTGGCAATAAGTGGCTGTCTAATAATTGGATTTATTCACATTCGGTTATTTTTTATTATGCATTTAATATTAATGTGCATAGAGACGTATTTAATAAATTAACATTTCAAGTTAAACAAACTTCTGGTGATATTTCTAATAAACCATTCAAGGATATTTGGACTGATATTGAAAATTTTGCTGGATTTCTTGGAGTGAGAGATATTAAAATTAATTTTAACAGTAGAAAACCAGAAAAACTCATAGAAAGAATAATTAAATCTTCCACCAACAAAAACGACATAGTCCTTGACTTTTTTGCCGGTTCAGGCACAACCGGGGCAGTAGCGCACAAAATGAACAGACAATGGATAATGATAGAACAAATGGACTATATAGAAGATATTACAAAAGAAAGACTAAAAAAGGTTGTAGGTAAAAAAGTAAAACAAGATGGTAATTTATTAGAGAATATTGAATTTGATAATAGTGGAATTTCAAAAAGTGTGAATTGGCAGGGGGGAGGGGAATTTATTTATTGTGAATTAAAAAAATATAACGAAGACTTTGTTGATATGTTAAAACTTGCTGAAACAAAAGAAGAAGTAATTAATATATTTTATGAAATATGTAAAAAGGGATTTGTAAAGTATAATATAGATATTGAAGAGTTGCAAAAAGATATTGAAAAAGGCGAAGATAGTGAGTTTTTAAAAAGGACAGTTGATGAAATGAAACAAAATATTTATGATATTTTAAATAAAAATATGCTTTATATTCCTATGTCTATTATGAATGATAATAAGTTTAATATAAATGAAGAAGAGAAACGATTAAGTGGGGATTTTTATGGATTTAAATATTAAAATTGATACACCAGAAAAGGAAAATGTAGAAATTCCAAGTTGTATTTTGGATGGAGTTAATGAAAGATTTGTATTAAGAGAATATCAAGAAGAAGCAATAAAAAGATTTACATATTATTTAAAAAATAAAAGTTATTATCAAAAAGATGTTGTTTGTGATGATATGTTATTTTTTAATAAAAACCATTTACTTTTTAATATTGCAACTGGTGGTGGTAAAACTTTGTTGATGGCTTGTATGATATTGTATTTACATAATGAATTTGGGTATAATAATTTTTTGTTTTTATCGCATTTAAATTCTATAAATATAAAAACTATTGATAATTTTTTTAATAAAAATAGTAGTAAATATTTGTTTTCTAAAAATGTGAATATTAGACAAAGTGAATGTTTTGATTTTGTTGAAAATGTAATAAATATTAATGTTGGCACTTATCAAAGTTTGGCAAGTTTGTTGAAAACTTGTAAGGAAAACGCTTTTAATTTGGAAGATGTAAAAAATAAAAAGATTGTTATTATTGCTGATGAGTCGCATCATTTAAATGCAGGTGTTGATAAGGAAAGCGGCGAGTGGGAAAATGCAGTAAATAGAGTATTAAATAATAATGATGAAAATTTTTTGTTGGAGTGGACGGCAACTATAAATTGGAATGATGTAAAATTAAAAGATAAGTATTTAAGCAAGTGTTTGTATAAGTATGATTTGAGAGAGTTTTATAAAAGTGGTTATACTAAAACAATTTCTTTGCTACAGAGGGATGTTGAAAATGATAATTTGATGTTGGGGGCAGTTATTTTAAATAAATATAGAGAGTGTTTATTTAATGAAATTGGAATTAATGTAAAGCCAGTTATTTTGTTTAAAAGTAAAACTATTGCTGATAGTTTAGAAAATCATAAAAAGTTTAATGAATTAATTGATGAATTGAATGATGGAAAGATTAAGATTTTTTTTGATGGGTTAGATGATGGAAGTGTGACGAAAGTTGCTTGCGAGTATCTGATAAATAAATATAACAATCTTGTAGAATTGTTAAAAATGGATTTTGTTGATGGTAATATAATAAATACTAATAATGATAAAGAAATAGATGAAAATGCTGTTTTGTTAAATACTTTGGAGAACAAAAATAATAATAAAAGAGTTATTTTTTCGGTTGATAAATTAAATGAAGGCTGGGATGTGTTGAATTTGTTTGATATAGTTAAGTTATATACAACACAAAGTAAGGTTGAAACTGTTAGAGAGGCGCAGTTAATAGGCAGAGGGGCGAGATATTGTGGTTTTGAGTATGAAAATAGAGAATTTGGAAAAAGAAAATTTGATGAATTTGATAAGTATGGTATTTTGGAGCAGTTATACTTTCATTCAAGTCAGGATAATTTAGCTATTAGTAAATTGAAGGATGAACTTGCTAAAAATGGAATTGAAATTAAGGAAAATAAAAAGATTGAAATAAAAATGAAAAAGGCAGTTAGTGAAAAAATGCAGATAGAAAAGGTTTTTTGTAATAAAAAATAGTTAAAAAATTTGGTAAGTAATGATTATGATATTTATGAAGATATAAGATTGTTTTTGAGTAATAAAATATATGATATTAAAACAAATAAGGAAGTAAGTTTTAATTTGATGGATAAAAGTGATATTGAAAATAAGGTTGTGGATATTTGTAAAAAAGAGATGTTGTTAAGTAAAATTGATACTTCTATAAAATTAGGTGCGATTGTTGATAATGTAAATTATAATTTTGAAAAATTGTATAAAAGATTGCAAATTTGGAGTTTTGAAGATTTTATTAAGATGATTGATTCGTTTGATGTGAAAGTTAAAAATTGGACTGGAAGTAGGGTGGAGCAGTATAATTTATATTCTTGGGTGCTCGATGAAATATATAATAAAATTATATCAAAAGAAGTTAAGGCATATTGTGGAAGTAAAACTTTCAATGATAAGAAATTTTTGGATGTGTTTAGCCCATATATAATAAAGACACTTGAAAATAAAGAATTGATTTATTATGAAGAGTTTTTGGTTTATGATAAAGCTGATTTTATGAGTGAAGAGGAGGATTTTGTTAAGTTTTTTAAAATTAAAATATATGATAAATTGAAGGAAAAATATGATAATGTGTATTTGGTTAGAAATGAGAAAAAGTTAAAATTGTTTCAGTTTGATAATAATGGCACTGGTTTTGAGCCGGATTTTGTGTTGTTTTTTAAAAGTGATAATGTGAATTATCAGGTTTATATAGAACCAAAGGGTAATAATTTAACTAGTTATGATTGTGAAAAAGAGGTATTTTTGAAACAAATAACAAAATTGACACAAGAGGATAAAATTAATTTGGAATATAATAAGGGTGTTTATGAAGAAAATAAGAGTTATAAGTTGTTTGGTTTGTCTTTTTATAATAAAGAAAAAGAAGATAAAGAAAATATTATAAATAGTGAATTTTGCGAGTTGTTTTTGAATAAATAGTTTATATATTAAAACTCAACTATTTTATGATCTTTAATTGTAATAACTTTATCACTATGTTTTGTTAAGTTAATGTTATGTGTTACCATAAGAAGTGAAAGGTTATATTGTTTTACAACATTTATAAATAAATCCATTACATTATTTGAATTTGTTTCATCCAAATTACCAGTTGGTTCATCTGCTAATATTAATTGTGGTTTATGTATTATTGCCCTTGCTATCGCAACTCTTTGTTTTTCTCCACCAGATAATTCTGCTGGCATATGATTAATTCTTTCTTTTAACCCTAAAAAGTCTAATATTTCTTCTGCTTTTTTTGTAGCATTTTTTTTACTAATATTATTTATAAGTAATGGCATGATAACATTTTCCAAAGCAGAAAATTCTGGAAAAATATTGTGTGATTGATAAACAAAACCTATATTATTTCTTCTTATAATTGTTCTTTTTTTGTCAGTTAATATTGTTGTGTTAATTCCATTTATTTTTATATGTCCGTTTGTTGGTAAATCAACAAGTCCGCACATCTGTAAAAGTGTAGTTTTTCCGCAACCTGACTGTCCAACAAAAGATACAATTTCGCCTTTATTTATATAAAAAGAGGAATCTTGTAAAATACATATTTCGTTTTCTGATCCCTCTTTAAATTTTTTTGTTAGATTTTCAGCCTCTAAAACTATTGAGCTGGTTCCCATTTTTCAGCATTGTCATTGTTGTATTGAATTTTAGCATCATCTGCTTCACTATCTTCAACTATAACGCCTTCGTCAACAACTGTTTGGCAAACACCACAGTCTATACATTGGCTGGCGTCGATTACGAATTCGCCATTGTTTTTTCTAAAACAATTACATGGGCAAGACATTGCTGCTTCTTCTAAATTTGCATTTTTTGTATCAATTACTACTCTTGACATTAATTATACAATTTATTGTTAATAACAAGTTAATTGTAGAATGTTTTTATATAAAATCAAGTGTCATTTTATTTTTAGTAAAATATTTTATTGACATATATTTGATTTAGTTTATATTTACATTAAATTATTAATAAATTTTTTTAAAAATATGAGTGCAGTTTCTATTGAAAAATGTTTAGATAAAGTGCCAAATAAGTTTACATTATCAGTATTATCCATGAATAGAGCAAAAGAAATACTTTTAAGTGATAAATCAGAAGTTGAAACAACAAGATATACAAAAAAAAGTGTAAATAAATCACTTAAAGAAATAGAAGAAAATATATTAGATATTGATTCTTTTAAAGAAAAGATAAAAGAAGATTTAACTATAAACACAAATAATCCTTTTTCAAAGGAGAATGTAAATGCTAAACATACTGATGATGATGCAGATTGTAATTCTTTTGAGTCTAACATTGATATGGGAGAAGATATTGATGGTGTAGATGAAGAAATAGAGGAGGATGTGGAAGATGACATTAATTTAGATGATGTGGATATAGATTTAACAGATGATGATAATTAATGAAATAAAAAAAATATGTTTGAAAATATTACAAGAAGTTTCAATAGTGTAATTGATAAATTAAGAGGAAAGAAGTTTATAACTGAAAATGAACTTGATTCTACAATGAGAGATATAAGGATTGCACTATTAGAGGCAGATGTTTCGCTTAGTATAGTGAAAGATTTTATATCAAATGTAAAAGAAAAAATAATAGGTCAAGAGGTTATAAAATCTGTTGAGTCCGGACAAATGATAGTTAAAATAGTAAATGACGAGTTAATTAAACTATTTGGCGAAACTGAGGAAGAAGTATCTTTAATTGGTAATCCATCAATAATAATGTTTGTTGGATTACAGGGAAGTGGAAAAACAACAACTTGTGCAAAACTGGCAAATAGATTAAAAAATAAGTTTAATACAAAAATATTGTTAGTGTCTTTGGATATATATAGACCAGCGGCACAGGAACAGTTAAAAGTTTTGGCAGAAAAAGTTAATGTGGATTGTTTAGAAATAATAAAAGATCAAAAACCTATTGAAATATGTAAAAGAGCATTGGAAATACAAAATGATTATGATGTAATTATGTTTGATACTGCTGGAAGGCTATTTATAGATACTGAAATGATGGAGGAATTAAAACAAGTAAAATCGTTAATAGGTCCAACGGAAACTATACTCGTGGCAGATTCTTTAACGGGACAAGAAGCAGTAAATATAGCAAAACAATTTAATGAACAAATTAATGTTGATTCTATTATTTTAACAAGAATAGATGGAGATGGTAGGGGTGGTGCAGCTTTAAGTATGAGGTTATCTACTGGTTGTCCAATAAAGTATATAGGTATTGGTGAAAAAATTGGTGATTTAGATTTATTCCATCCAAAAAGAATAGTATCCAGAATTTTAGATATGGGTGATATAGTTTCTTTTGTAGAAAAGGCTGAAGAAATTGTTGATAAAGAAGAAGCAGAAAAATTAGAAAAGAAAATAAAAAAAGGTAATTTAGATTTTGAAGATCTTTTGAAACAAATAAGAACAATGAAGAAACTTGGTGGTATAACAAATATATTAAGTTTTTTGCCGGGTGCAACAAAATTAAAAGACTTTTTAAAAGATAAAGGTTTTGAAGACAGTAGTGTTAAAAAGCAAGAAGCAATAATATTATCAATGACAAGAGAAGAAAGAAAACATCCAGATATTTTAAATTCATCAAGAAAGTTTAGAATAGCAAGTGGTAGTGGAACAACAATTCAAGATGTAAATAGTCTTTTGAAAAAGTTTAAAGAAATGAAGAGTATAGCTGAAAAAATAGGAAATATGAATAAGAATCAGTTAAGTGATATTATGAAGTCGCTTGGTGATATGAATGGAGATGCTTTTAAAGATAATTAATAAATAAGGTGGTGTTATGGCAGATAATGATGAAATTATAAATGGAGAAGTTATAGATAATGATTGGTTTTTGTCTGCTATAAATGGTAATCTTGATTATCTAAAACAGCATACCAAAACAAATATTGGTAAGACTGGCGAAAGTAATTGCACTGCTTTGATGTATTCTGCTGATATGGATCGTGTTGATTGTGTTGATTTTTTGTCGCAATTTGATGATGAAATATGTAAGCAAGATGTAAATGGTAATACCGCACTTATATATGCTGTAAAAAAAGATAATATTGAGTGTGTAAGTATTTTGGCTGAATTGGAGTGTAATATTGTTAATAATGATAAAAAGCGGGCAATAGACTTTGCGGTTAAATTAGGTTTTGATGAGTGTGTGGAGATTTTGAGTAAATTTGAAATATTGGATGATGAAAACAGTGACACTGATGATGGAAGCGATGATTCAAATAGCAAAAGAAATTTGATAAAAGAAAATAAAAGGTTAAGAAAAGATTTAAGTGTTGTGAAAAGCGCTGTTAAGGAAGCAGAGAGAAAAATTGATATTGGAAAAGATAGGGGTATGTAGATGATAAAAAATATATAAAAAATTGGAAAAATATTGATGTTGTTGGTGGGTGGTGAAATGATTAAATAAATATAAAAAATGGGAAAGAAATAATTACAGTAATAGGCCATTGTAGCTCAGCTGGTAGAGCACCTGATTCGTAATCAGTAGGTCGCAAGTTCAAATCTTGTCAATGGCACCATCAAAAAGTCTTTATTTTCAATACTTTCCAAGTTTCACTAAAAACACTGTAATACAAAATCAGTTGCTTTTGTAATAAAATTGTAATAATAATATATTAAAAACACTTACATAATTTTATATTACAATATATAGTCTTTAAATATAAATAAAAAGTTTGGTGTTGGGTGTGAATTATGGGAGATAGAATAAATGGGTATTGACTTTTTGTGAAAATGGGTTAATATATATTTATATAAATAATAGTTATTAATTATGTCTAATGCAATTAATTTAAAGGTTGATAGTAGAGGAAGAATAACAATAGGGTCTTTATTTAAAGGTTATAATATTTCAAGTGTAAAGGCATATTTTAATAATACAGATAAAACAATTATACTTGAACCATTTGTTGAAGTTTCTTTAAAAGATTGTATAAAAGAAGAAGTAAAAAATGAATTACTTGAAAGTGCAAAACATAGAAAAGATTATAAAAAGTTTGATAGTGCTGATAGTTTAACAAAATATTTAACAAAACAATGCAAATAATATTAGAACCAAAGTTTGAAAGAGATTTTAAAGCACTTTCAAAAAAGCATTATGATATGAGTAAGATAATTGATGTTTATACAATGTTAGCAAATAATATAACTCTTCCACCAAAATACAAAAATCATTATTTACAAGGAGATTTACGGGGTTATCAAGAATGTCACATTGATAAAGATATTTTATTGATATATCAAATTATAGATAATGATTTAATATTATGTAGATTAGGAAGTTATAAAGATGTATTGTGGAAGTAGTAATAATTTTTATTTTTTACACTAACAGTTAATATTGATATTCTTAAAAACTTAAATATTTTAAAATAAATATTTAAGTTTTCTTGACTTTTTATTTAAAAATTAATATTTTATGTTTTGTAAAAAGATTTTAAATATCAATTTATGAACGGTATCGAAACAAAGAGGTAACAAATGGGTGGAAAAAATAATATAAATATTGGATTTGAAAAACAAATTTGGAATGCAGCTTGTGAACTTTGGGGACATATTCCCGCTGCAGATTACAGAAAAGTAATTATTGGACTTATCTTTTTACGCTATATTTCTTTCGCTTTTGAGAAAAGATATAATCAATTAATTGCTGAAGGTGATGGTTTTGAGGACGATAAAGACGCTTATATTGAAGAAAATATCTTCTTTGTTCCCGAAAAAGCACGTTGGAGTACAATTGCTGCAGCCGCTCATACTCCAGAAATTGGAATAGTAATTGATGAAGCAATGCGTGCAATTGAATCTGAAAACGCAGTTTTAAAAAACGTTCTACCCAAAAATTATGCCAATCAAGACCTTGATAAGCGAGTTCTTGGAAATGTTGTTGACTTATTCACTAATAACATTGATATGTCAGGCACAGATGAAGATAAAGACTTACTTGGCAGAACTTACGAATATTGCATTGCACAATTTGCCGCATACGAAGGCACCAAAGGTGGTGAGTTTTACACTCCATCAAGTATTGTTAAAACAATTGTTGAAGTATTAAAACCATTTAATAATTGCCGAGTATATGATCCAGCTTGCGGTTCCGGTGGTATGTTTGTTCAATCAGTTAAGTTTTTACAAGCACACAGCGGTAATAGAAATTGTATATCTGTTTATGGACAAGAATCAAATGCTGACACTTGGAAGATGGCAAAAATGAATATGGCCATTCGCGGAATTGATGCTAATTTTGGGCCTTATCAAGCAGATACTTTTTTTAATGATTTACACCCGCAACTAAAAGCTGATTTTATTATGGCAAATCCTCCATTTAACCTTTCTAACTGGGGGCAAGACAAATTACTTGATGATGTGCGTTGGAAATATGGTATTCCACCAGCAGGAAATGCTAACTATGCTTGGATTCAACACATGATACATCACTTGGCACCAAATGGTAAGATTGGTCTTGTGCTTGCAAATGGTGCTTTATCAACACAAACAAGTGGTGAAGGAGAAATAAGAAAACATATTATTGAGGATGATTTAATAGAAGGTATTATTGCACTTCCATCACAACTATTTTATAGCGTAACAATTCCGGTTACTTTATGGTTTATAAGTAAAAACAAACGGCAAAAAGGCAAAACAGTTTTTATAGATGCTCGCAAAATGGGATTTATGGTAGATCGTAAACACCGCGACTTTACAGATGCTGATATTAAAAAAATTGCTGACACATTTACTGCTTTTCAAGAAGGTGAATTAGAAGATACAAAAGGTTTTTGCGCTGTTGCCTCAATTCAAGATATTGCAAAACAAGATTACATCTTAACCCCTGGTCGTTATGTTGGAATTGAAGAGCAGGAGGATGATGGCGAAGTTTTTGAAGATAAGATGAAACGCTTGACTTCTGAACTTTCTGTTATGTTTGAACAGTCTAATGTATTGCAAGAAGAAATTAAAGATAAACTTAAAGCTATAGGGTGGGAGGTGTAGTTATGATTGAATGGCAAGAAGTTAAATTATGGGACGTTTGTAAAGTCATAGGTGGAGGAACACCTAGTACTAAAAATTGCGATTTTTGGAATGGGAATATACCTTGGCTAACTCCTAAAGATTTATCGGGTTATAATAATCGATATATTACCAAAGGAGAACGAAATATAACGCAAGAAGGCCTTAAAAATAGTAGTGCTCGTATATTACCTAAAGGGAGTGTTTTGTTAACAAGTCGCGCTCCTATTGGTTATGTAGCAATTGCAAAAAATGATCTTTGTACTAACCAAGGATTTAAAAGTCTTGTATTAAAAGAAGGATATTATCCCGAATTTTTTTATTATTTACTAAAAAATAATATCGAGTACATTATAGGGATGGGATCTGGTTCAACTTTTGCGGAAATATCTGGTACACAAGTTAAAAATTTAGAGTTCACAATTCCACCATTAGACATTCAACAGAAAATAGCTGAGGTGTTGGGTGCATTGGATGATAAAATTGAGCTGAATAATAAGATAAATAATAATTTAGAACAACAGGCTCAAGCTTTGTTTGACGAGCATTTTCCTTCGGTATCTACAGGCGAAATAAATATTGGTAAATATATTTCACCTAAGAGAGGTAAAAATTTATTATCAAAGGATGCTGTTAGTGGAAAAGTACCTGTCGTTGCAGGTGGTCTATCTCCCTCAACATATCATAATACCGCAAATACAACATCTCCCGTTATAACTATATCCGCTTCAGGTGCAAATGCTGGATATGTACATTTATGGCATATTCCTGTTTGGTCTTCAGATTCATCTTTTATAGATAGTAAGATGACCCCTTATGTTTATTTTTGGTTTATAATGTTAAAAAAACGTCAAAAGGAGATTTTTGACTCCCAAACAGGTTCGGCACAGCCACATATTTATCCGCAACATATAGAAGTAATGCCTATTTCTGAATTGGATATGGAGCGCGTGAAAAAATATAATAATGAAATAACTCCAATGTTTAATTTAATTGGAAGAAACATAGAAGAAAACACGCAACTTGCGCAGTTGCGAGATACGTTATTGCCGAAACTCATGAGTGGGGAAATTGATGTTTCAAAAGTTAACATTTCAGCTGATAAATTATCATTTAATGAGGAGTAGTCATGGTTCGAAAAAATATTTTTGAAATTTTAGAAAGTAAGTATGATATTGAAAAAGAATTTAATGCAATCAATAAATTATTTTCTGAACCTAGTATTGTTGCTTATATGAATTATGATCAAGGTCAATTGGTACCTTTAGAACTTGCTGTAAATTCTATGTGCTTTTATTCTTGGAAACAACGCTGTGGATGTATCAGTTTAGCGGATATGCGTGAAAAATTAGAAATTGATAAAAGAGATTATTCAAATAAAAACGATATGATTATTTGTTTAGAGTACTTTTGTAACATTATACATTTAGCTAATACAAAATTGTATTACAATAATTTTTTAATAGCCAATTCTTATCAAAAAACAAAGGAATTTGTTATGCTTGAAAAAAACATAGAGTTGTTATTAGAACACATAAACTACAAAAAAGTCGTATTTAATGAGCTAGAAAAGGTTATTTTAGTACCTAAAAATCCCGCTGCTACAGCAGTAGCAGAAATATCTTCTGAAGCTACATCAATGGCAATTTTAATGTACAATCATGCATCACTAAAAGGACAATTAGCAGAAAAGAAAGATCTTTTACGTCGTATTGCTCAAGAATATGAACCGTTATTGGATAAACCAATAGATGGATATACAGAATATTTTAAAACTTCAAATAATATGTTGAATAATTTAGATATTCGCCATAATAACAAAGCAGGTAAAAAGAAAAATGCCTTAGCAACAAGTTTAAACAATGAAGAATTAGAAACTTGGTATGATGAACTTTATCAGTTGCTTTTATTTTGTGTTTTGATAAAGGATAATAAAGATCGCAAAGATAAAATAGCAGAATTTCTCAAAGGCTTACAGGAGAAAAAATCATGATCTATACAAACCCCGTAAATGAAGACGCTTATGAAAACTCGGTTATAGAGTTATTTGAAAATATGGGATATACTCATGTCTATGGGCCAGATATTGAGGATAGGGATTTTTATTCTCCTTTGTATGAAGATGTGCTTATTGATGCTCTTTATAAAATAAACCACAAATTACCAGAAAGTGCCATTAAAGAAGCTTTATACAAACTTAAAAACTTTGAAAATGCCGAATTAGTTCAAAAAAACGAACTTTTTATGGATTATCTTCAAAATGGTATTGCCGTCCACTATGTAGAAAATGGTGAACCTAAAGATACTATTGTTTATTTGATGGATTATGAAAAGCCAAACAATAACTCATTTATTATAGCTAATCAATGGACTTTTATTGAAAATAGTAATAAAAGACCGGATGTTTTGTTGTTTATTAATGGTCTTCCTTTGGTTTTGATGGAATTAAAATCTCCTTCTCGTGAGGAAACTGATGTTTCAGAGGCTTATCGTCAAATTCAAAATTATAAACACGAAATTCCTTCAATGTTTATTTATAATGCAATTTGTGTTATGAGCGACTTATTGCAGTCAAAGGCAGGAACAATTACATCTAGTGAAGATCGTTTTATGGAGTGGAAAACTGTTGATGGTAATTATGAAAATACTAAATATGCTCAATTTGATACATTTTTTAAGGGGATTTTTAAAAAAGAACACTTGCTTGATATTTTAAAGAATTTTATCTGTTTTTCTAATGAACAAAAATGTTCCGCTAAAATTTTGGCTGGATATCATCAATATTTTGCGGTTAAAAAAGCAATTGTTTCTACTAAAAAAGCGATTGAAACAGATGGTAAAGGTGGTGTGTTTTGGCATACTCAAGGTAGTGGTAAATCTTTATCAATGGTTTTTTATGCTCAATTATTGCAAAAGACACTTAATAGTCCAACTATTGTTGTTTTAACAGATAGAAATGATTTAGATGAACAGTTGTATGGTCAGTTTTTAAAATGTAAAGATTTTTTAAGACAAACACCGGTGCAAGCGGAAAGTCGCACACATTTAAAACAACTCTTAAATGGTATTAAAGCAAACGGTATTTTCTTTACCACTATGCAAAAATTTGAAGAATCGGAAGAGCCTCTTTCAACTCGTCGTAATATTATTGTTATGGCTGATGAGGCACATCGTGGACAATATGGATTGTCTGAAAAAATTGATGTTCAAACTGGTAAAATAAAAACAGGCGCGGCTCGTGTTATTCGTAATTCTTTGCCAAATGCAACATATATTGGCTTTACTGGCACACCGATTTCTTCTAAAGATAAAAATACTCGTGAAGTATTTGGTAATTATATTGATGTTTATGATATGACGCAGGCGGTGGAAGATGGTGCAACTCGTCCGGTTTATTATGAAAGTCGTGTTATTAAGTTACATTTAAAATCTGAAATATTAAATCAAATTGATGCAGAATATGATTTAATGGCTAATAATGCAGATCCGGAAGTAATAGAGAAAAGTAAACAAGAACTTGGAAAAATGGAAACTATCCTTGGTGACGATAGTACTATTAATTCGTTAGTTTCTGATATTTTAGATCACTATGAAAATAACCGTGCTGATTTATTAACTGGTAAAGCAATGGTTGTAGCTTATTCTCGCCCAATTGCACTTAAAATTTATCGTAAAATATTAGAACTTCGCCCATCTTGGAAAGAAAAAATTGCTGTTGTTATGACATCTAGTAATAATGATCCGGAAGATTGGCGCGAAATTATAGGAAATAAAAACTATAAGGATGAATTAGCTCGTAAATTTAAGGATGATAATGATCCTCTTAAAATTGTGATTGTTGTTGATATGTGGTTAACTGGTTTTGATGTGCCATCACTTGCGACAATGTATGTATATAAACCAATGTCAGGTCATAATTTGATGCAAGCAATTGCTCGTGTAAATAGGGTATTTAAAGATAAAGAGGGTGGATTAGTGGTAGATTATGTTGGTATTGCTGTGGCATTAAAACAAGCTATGAATGATTATACAATTCGTGATAAGAAAAATTATGGTGATCCAGATATTGGTAAGGTTGCATATCCTAAATTTTTGGAAAAATTAAGTATCTGTAGAGACTTATTGCATGGGTTTGATTATAGTAATTTTGCCACAGGTTCTAATCTGGATCGTGCAAAAATAATTAGTGGCGCTGTAAACTTCATAGTTGATAGAGACAAAGAAAAGCAAAAAGAGGCATTTATAAAAGAAGCATTACTTTTACATCAAGCATTGTCTTTGTGTTCATCTTTGGTTGATGAAAAATTACGTATTGAGGCTGCATTTATGGAGGCTGTTCGTGTTCTTGTGTTGCGGTTGACAAATACTGGAGTTGATAAAAAAATATCATTGCAGGAAATGAACGCTAAAATTAATGAGCTTTTAAAACAAAGTATTAAAAGTGATGGAGTAATTAATCTTTTTTCTGATATTAAAGAAAAGTTCTCACTTTTTGATCCAAAGTTTTTGGAAGAAATATCAAAAATGAAAGAGAAAAATTTTGCTGTTGAATTGTTAAAAAAACTTATCGCTGAGCAAATTTTGATCTATCGTAAAACTAATGTAGTAAAATCAGAAAGATTTAGTGAGATAATTCAAGAAGTGATGAATCGCTATCTTAATGGAATGCTTACTAATGAGCAAGTAATTGAAGAGCTGTTAAAATTGGCAAAACAAATTGTAACTGCTGACAAAGATGGTGAAAATTTAGGTTTAACGTCTGATGAGATGGCTTTTTATGATGCTTTAACAAAACCACAGGCCGTTAAAGATTTTTATGAAAATGAAGAGTTGATTGCAATTACTAAAGAGTTAACCGATACTCTTCGTAAGAATAAAACTATTGATTGGCAAAAACGTGAGGGTGCTAGGGCTAAAATGCGTATGCTTGTTAAAAAATTACTTAAAAAACATAAATATCCACCGGATGGTGTTGAAGATGCTGTTCAGGTTGTGGTGATGCAGTGTGAACTTTGGACTGATAATGTTATGGAGGTATAATTATTAAGGTTTTGTTTGTTTGTCTTGGGAATAATTCTAGATATATACTTAATTAAAAGTGTAGCAGAAAAATTAAAGGGTGAAAAAGATTTAAAAAATGTTTACTTATATGATATGATAGATTATTAAATTGATATGTGTGTAAATCACAACTTTAAGTGAAATAACAATGCGTCCACACATCAATTTAGTATTCTAACTGTAAAACAAATTCTCTCAAATATCAAGGACTTTTACGGCAATAATGCACTGGAAAGTTATTAAAATCTTTAAATATTAATATTAAGATGGGAAGTTTAAGGTTTTATACCATATTTAGTATATAACTTTTTATCTTTATTTTTCAAGAGTTTTGAGAATTAAAAAGTGAGATTGTAGTTAAATATAAACAAAAAAAGAAAATGGAAAAAAATAAATAATACTTACAGACACTACTAACTTCTATTAAGTTAAATATACTTTATAATTTTATCAATAATAATATATAATAATACCATGACTACAAATAATAACAACAATAACAACAATAATAATAATACCTTCTTCTTTTCTACTTTAAGTGAACAACAATTAAACACAGTTCACAAAGACTTAAACATATTAGCACACGAAGTATTAAAAATAAGTCCAATAGATTTTTCTATAACTTGCGGATATAGAAGTGAATTATACCAAAAGAAATTATATAATGAAGGTAAAAGTAAAACACTTAATTCTAAACATACACAGTGTAAAGCAATAGACTTTGTCTCCTATATAAATAATAAACAAGATTTTACTGCAATTAAAGAAGCTTATATAATAACTGGTTTATTTATAGCAAAATCAAAAGAATTAGATATAAAAATAAGAACAGGTGCCTTATGGAATTATGATAATACAAAAGAGAATATGTTTGAGGATGTGTGGCGTGTGGAGATGGGGTAGAAACGATTAAGAGTTAAAAATAATAATGTAAAATATAACACATTCATGATTTAAATTAATTAAAAATTATAAATAAATGATTTATAATAAAATTATAAAAATTAATTGGTTTTATTATATCAGTAATACTACAATTAGACAAACATACATATAATACTGTTTTATCATTCAGTATGATGAATGGTATTGATTTAAGTAAATTTGTTTTAAAACCAGTTAGTCAACAAATAACAGAAACTGAATATTTAACAAAATCAAAAGTAAATAAAAAACATTTAGATAATTCTATAAAAGAAGTTGAAAGTGGAGAGACTATAAGTTTAGAGGAATTGTTGTAATGAGAAAAGTTATTTTATCTAAATCAGCCGGAAAAGATTTTGTAAAAATTAAAGAAACAGATAAATCACTTTTAACAAAAATACTTACTTTAATAGGTGATATACAACAACACCCATTTACTGGACTTGGTAAACCAGAACCTTTAACTGGTAATTATTCTGGTTATTAGTTAAGAAGAATTACAAAAGAACATAGATTGGTCTATAAAGTTGATAATGATTTTATAACGATAGTTCAATGTAAATATCATTATTAATTATTATTACTCCCCATTCACCATCCTCACAACTCCCCTCAACTCACCATAATCAATGAGCATTTTATCAACAATATCAACATTATTGTTTTCTAAAAACTTAATTAAATCTTCTTGCTCTTCTGTTGTATATATTTGTAAAGGAATATATACTTTACCACCACATGCGGAGCAAGAAGACAATAACACACAAATCATCTAATATATTAATAATACACATATATAACACAAGAAAACGTCAACAAAACCTATATGAATTTTGAGTTATAATAATATTTATAATTTATGCACCGTTTTTTATGCACCAAAATACACATTTTGGTGCATAATTCTAATAATTATGATAAATAAAGATTTTTTTAAAGTCAATACGGTGCATAAATTAATAAATTCTCTAATTTTTATTATTTATAAAATAATGTAATACTGCATCTCTGCTGTCATAATGCACCAAAATGTGTATTTTGGTGCATTATATCAATTTATAAAGGAGTTATAATGCCAGAATCACTTATAGAACTATTACCAAAAATTGTTGCAGATGGAAAAAAAGAAGTTGAAAAAATATTTACAAGATTAGAAAGCAACAACAAAATAACTTTACAAACAAACGAATATGTATTACCAATAAGTAAAGGTGGTAATTTATTTAAAGGCGAATGCGAAGATATAAATTCGCAAAACTGGTTTAATAGGGTTTGTTATGGTGATAATTTAATGGTTATGTCAGCACTTCTTACAGGAGATGAAGAAACTGGTTTACCATCTATGAGAGGAAAGATTGATTTAATTTATATCGACCCGCCGTATGATTCAAAGGCAGATTATAGAACAAAAATAAAATTACCACAAAATGACAATATTGAAATGAAGCCAACTATTGTAGAACAGTTTGCATATAGTGATATGTGGAAAGATGGCACCGTTAGTTATTTAAAAGACTTATATCCAAGATTATGTTTGATGAAAGAGTTGTTGAGTGAACAAGGTTCAATTTATGTGCATCTTGATTGGCATGTAAATAGTTATGTGAGAATTTTGTTGGATGAGATATTTGGGAGGAGTAATTTTAAAAATGAGATTGTTTGGTCTTACAGTAGATGGGCAAATGTATCAAAATCTTTTCAACGTATGCATGATACTATATTATTTTATACAAAAGATAACAATATAGGTATATTTAATGAGCAAAGAATAGAATTAGAAGAAAAACGCAAAAGAAATCTTGTTCAAATTATTAATGGGAAAAAAGTATCAATGAGAGATAATGATGGTAATGTAGTTTATAAAGAACAGAATAGTAAACCAGTTTCGGATTTTTGGGATGAAATTGAGTTTTATAAGGATACAAATGTGTGGAGTGATATATTTCAAGTTGGTAAAAATGGAAAAGAGCGACTTGACTATGCCACACAAAAACCCGAAGCACTTTTAGAAAGAATAATAAAAGCAAGTAGCAATGAAAATTCTATTGTAGCAGATTTTTATGCCGGTAGTGGAACAACTGGAAGTGTAGCGGAAAGGTTAGGCAGAAGATGGATAATGGCAGATCTTGGTAAACCATCTACTATGGTTACAAGAAAAAGACTTATAGATCAGGAGGCAAAACCTTTCTTGTATCAGTCAATAGGAGATTATCAAAAGGAAAACTTTGCAAATGTTAAGGAGTTTAGAAGGGTTGGAGATTTGGCACGGGTGGTGTTGAAATTATATGGGGCAGAAAGTTTTTATGATGATAAAATACAGAGAAATTTGGGATATATAAAGGGAACAAAGACACTTGTTATAGCAGATAGTCCAAATCAAATTACAAATAGGGCAAGTGTTAAAAGGGCAAGAGAAATAAAAAATAATATGTATGGTGATTGGAATAAAATAATAGTTTTGGGGTGGAATTTTGATTATAATATTGTAAATGTAGTAAAGGAATTTAAGGATGATGTTGAGATTTTGGTAATACCGCCAGATTTGTTGCAACAGTTGCAAAAAAATAAGATAAATGAAAATAGTATTAGATTTTCTTCTTTACAGTATTTGACAATAAAAGATCCGGTTGTTAGGAGTATTGGTGAAAATAAGGAAGAATTGATAATTGAATTGGAAAATTATATATTGTTGTCGCCGGAAGCATTGCCTTTGGATGATGAAAATAAGAAAAAATTAAGAGATTATATTGTAAATGATCCTTTATCTTTGATTGAGTATTGGAGTGTTGATCCTGATTATGATGGTGTGACTTTTAGGAGTAAGTGGCAGGATTATAGGGGAAATGTTTTTAGTGATAGTAATGAGTTTAGGGTTTTGGAGGTTGCAAAAATTGAGACTGAAAAACTTGATAGAAAGAGAACTGTGTGTGTTAAGACGGTTGATGTATTTGGTTATGAAAGTGTTGTTGTGAAAGAATTGTAAAAATAAAAGGAGGTTGTTGTGAGTTATAATGATATTGCTTTGGAATTAACTGAAAAATTGAATGATATTGTTAATGAAAGTTGGGGAAATGGGAATTTTATAAGGTCTGTTGGTGCGGTTACTGCTGATTTGTTGCAGTGGTGGTTTGATGATGATTTTTGTGCTGAAAGAAGTATTAATTTTCATGAGGGGCAAAAGCAGGCTATTTTGAATCTTGTTTATTGTCATGAGGTTTTGGGGGTTAATTCTGTTGTTGATTTGTATAAAAAAATATTTGGTAAGGTGGAAGATGGTTTAATGGAAGATTTGCTTAAAAATCAAGGTGATCTGTGTAAGTATTGTGTGAAAATGGCAACTGGAACTGGTAAAACTTGGGTTATGAATGCTATTTTGGTGTGGCAGTATTTGAATGCTAAAAATTATAGTAAGTGTGTGACAAGTAATTTTATTGGTGGGGCGGTTGTTGATGGTGATGAGAATGGTAGGTTTTTGGGGGCTTGTGTGAGTGGTAATGTGGGTGATGATTTGGTTGAAAGAAGAGTTGTTTTTGCGAAAAACTTTTTGATTATTGCACCAAGTTTGATGGTTTATGATAGGTTGCTTGATGCTTTTTTGGGTAAGGAAAATGAAAATAGGATTAGGGATTTTGAAAGTGCGGATTTGAAGAAAAATGAGGAATTGTTTGTTCCAAAAAAATATAGAAATGATTTGTTTGCTTTTGTTCAAAACTCTGTTGTTAAGAAAGATGAAATAGGTAAAAAAATTACTGGTGATGGGGTTATTGTTGTTGCTAATTCGCAGCATTTTTTGAGTGATTTGAGTAAGTTTGATGAAGAAGAGGAAGAAGAGGAAGAAAAAGATGTTGATAATATGTCTTATAAAAAAATAATTACAGATTTATTGCCGATTACACCTGGGGCTAATGAGGGACATTCGTTGAGTGTTTTGGATAGTAGGTATTTTAATGGTGGTGAATTGGAGTATTTGGGTAAGTTGGAAAATATTTGTGTGTTTAATGATGAGGCGCATCATATACATGAAAATAAAAATGATGTTGTTAAGTGGCAGAAGATGTTGAATTGTTTGTCTGCTGGTAAGGGGGATAATTTTATACAAGTGGATTTTTCTGCTACTCCTTATACTGTTAAAAATGTTAGAAATAATCAAGTTAAAAAGTATTTTTATCATGTGATGGTTGATTATGGTTTGCCGGATGCTATAAGGGCTGGACTTGTGAAAACTATTGTTATTGATAAAAGAGAGGAAATTACAAGTATTAAAAATGATGCTTTGGATTTTAAGGCTGTTAGAAGTGATAATGGTGTTGTTAGTTTGTCTAAAGGGCAAGAGATGATGTTGAAGGCTGGTTTGAAAGTGTTGAATAAATTAGAGAAAGAGTTTGAAATGATTGATGATACAAAATATCCAAAAATGCTTGTTGTGTGTGAAGATACAAATGTTTCGCCGTTTATTGAAGAGTATTTAAAAAATGAGTGTGGACTTGCGGAAGATGATGTGTTCCGTATAGATTCTGATAAAAAAGGTGTTGTTGGAGAGGAAGAGTGGGGAAGAATTAAGCAGACTTTGTTTAATATTGATAAGAAAAAACAACCAAGAGTTATAATTTCTGTGTTGATGTTGCGAGAGGGTTTTGATGTTAATAATATTTGTGTTATTGTTCCTTTAAGGGCAACTGAGGCTCAAATATTGTTGGAGCAAACGATAGGTAGGGGTTTACGGTTGATGTGGAGAGATGAGGAATATAAGGATATAAAAGAGAAAAATAGAAAAAAGATTCTTGAAGATAAGGAGGCACCTGATGGTTCTTATGATATTTTGCATATTATAGAGCATCCAAATTTTATTAAGTTTTATCAAGGTCTTGAAGAAAATATACCAGTAATTGATTCTGAAAATTATAAAAATATTGATAAAATAATTAAGGTTGAATTGAAGAAAGATTATGAAAAGTATGATTTTTATATTCCTATAATTGTTAAGGAAGAAATAGAATATTTGGTTGGTAAGGAACTTAATTATTGGGATTTTGAGAAGAGTAATTATAGTGTTGAACAGTTGAAAAGTTTGATTAGAAATGGAAAAAATGAGGAAATATTTTATTCAAATGAGATTTTGAAAGATGTTAGGTTTGGTGAATATGCTGTTTCTATTGATTTGTTTAATGTTAATTGTTATAATGATTTTTTGTATAGAATTGTTAATACTGTTTGTAGAACTGTGTATGTGAATATTTCAAATTCTGGTGGTAGTAAATTTAATAAGTTTCCAATGTTGCAGATAAATCAACATGTAATTATAAAAACTATTGATAATTATATTAAAAAAAGATTTTTTGGTAAGCCTTTTAATCCTTTGGTTGATGATAATTGGAGGTTGTTGATGTTAAAGAAGCAAGATTTGATTGGTATTATTGTTAAGCAAACGTCAAAGGTTATTTGTGATATGCAGTCAAATGTTGATGTTGAGGAGGCGGTTGTTAAAAAGGAGTATTTTTCTCAAGTTGCTAGTTTGCCGGTTAGGGAAAATTATTCTTTGGAGTTGGCGAAAACTATTTATACAAAAACTCAATATCCGTCAAATAGGGGTGGTTTTGAAAAGGATTTTATGATGTATGTTGATGCTGATTGTGAAGTGGAAAGGTTTGTAAAAATAAATGAAAGAAGACATAATTTTGTTAATTTTCAGTATATTAATGAAAATGGTTTAATTCGTCATTATTTTCCAGATTTTATGGTAAAAATTGCTGGTGATATTTATGTTGTCGAAACAAAGGCTTGTAGGGATTTAAATAATTATGATGTTAACGCGAAAAAGAAGGGTGCTTTAAATTATGTAAATAGAATAAATAAGTTAAAGGCTGATGATAGGATGGATGCTGTTTGGCATTATTGTATTGTTGATGATAAAACTTTTTATGAAAAGCAGGAATTTGGCGCTTCTGTTAAAGATATCTTGATGTATTGTGAGTTGGTAAATAATAATACTTGTGATGATTTGTTTGAATGTTGATAAGATGATATTTAATTGTTGATGTTAGTAAGTGCTTTGTTTATGTTTGTTGTTATTTAATTTATAACACTTATTGGTTAATTTGTTGTTCTATTTTTAATTCAAATATGATATAATTATAATACTACTTTACACGAGTGCCAAAAAATATAATTAGCACAGCAGCAACAAATCCAGCAACTCCCATGCCACTATTTAAATGCATATAATGTGTAGCAAAGTAATAGGCTCCAATACCAACAACAGTCATGTAAATCATAGTTATGTCTATATATTATATATACTCTTATTATAAAACAAAAAACACTTTTGTAAAGATATAATTTATTTATTTGTTTGATTGTCTTTTTTAAGTTGTTTACTTAATTCAATATATTCAGTAACTGCATTTTTATTATATTCAATTTCACTTTCTCTTACATCTCTAAAATATTTTGCTGGGGAACCGAGCCAAAGTTGTTTTTGAGGAACTATCATGTTATTTGTTAACATTGAGCCAGCACCAAGTATTGAATATTCTTCCATTTTTGTGTTATTTAAAACAATACTTCCCATGCCAACAAGGCAGTTGTTTTCTATAATCGCGGAATGTAAAATTGCAGAGTGTCCTATTATGCAATTTTCGCCAATAATACAGGGTAAATTATAATCGGTATGTATTACTGAATTGTCTTGTATGTTTGTATTTTTCTTTATATGTATTGTGCCTAAATCTCCTCTTATGGTTGTGTTTGGCCAAATGTTTACATTTTCTTCAATTATTACATCACCAATAATTACTACATTGTCGGCAATTACTGCTGATTTGTGTATTTGTGGTGTTTTGCCATTAAAAGATAATATTTTGTAATTCATAGGTGTTTTTGTTTTTGTTTAATTAAAGTTTATAATGAGATTTGTAAAATGCTATGAAAATGTGGATTATTTATCATAATGTTTTTTGCGGTATAATATAATAAAAATTATATTTTAACAACTTTTTGTAGTGGACTACAAAAAGTTAAGATTAAAACCAAAATATAATTTACTTAAACCACTTTTTAAAAAAACCATCACCAGAATTAGATTTTTGTAAAGACTTATCCAAATCTTCTACGGTTTTTTTATCTTCTGCTGACAAGTTTTTTGGAATATCAATTCTTATATTTAAAATCAAATCGCCCCTTCTACCACCAGAATTTAATATTGTCATACCTTTGCCAGCAACTCGTATTTTATCTCCATATTGTGTCCCAGCGGGGATTTTTACAGTTGCCTTTCCGCCATCTATTGTAGGAACTTCTATTTCTCCGCCAATCATTGCAGTTGTTGGTAATATTCCAGTTGTAATATATAAATCATTTCTATCTCTTGTAAAAATATTGTGTTTTTTAATATTTATGAATACAAACAAATCTCCGGCTTTTCCACCATTTAAACCTGCTTCACCTTCGCCTGTAAGTTTAATTTTGCTTCCATTATCAACACCAGCAGGGATTTTTACTGATAATATTCTATTTTTATTAACTCTACCAGTTCCGCCACATTTACTGCAAGGATTTTTAATAATTTTACCAGTTCCTCGACATCTTCTACAAGCCTGCTCTACAATGAAAAAACCTTGTTGCATTCTAACACTTCCAGTTCCATTACAGTCTGGACAAGTTGTTGGAGCACTACCGTCTGCTGAACCACTACCATTACAAGCGTCACATTTTCCCATTGCAGAAAAATTCACATCCATAACTTTGCCATTATAGGCTTCTTCAAGTGTAAGATTTACATCATATCTTAAATCCGATCCATCTACACTACTGTTTCTTTTTGTATTTCTTCTGCCACCAATATCTGAAAAAATGTCAGAAAAGGAGCTAAAAATATCACTGAAATCATTGAAATTAGTCTGTTGGAAGCCACCAAAACCACCAAAACCGCCACTGCCAGCACCACCATTTTGGAAGGCACTTTGTCCGTATCTGTCATAAGCAGCTCTTTTGTTGTCATCTTTTAGAACGTCGTAAGCCTCTGCTGCTTCTTTGAATTTTGCTTCTGCTTCTTTGTTTCCTGGATTTTTGTCTGGGTGAAATTCCATTGCTTTTTTTCGGTAGGCTTTTTTTATTTCTTCTGCTGTTGCAGTTTTTGATACACCTAAAACTTCGTAATAATCTCTTGCCATTTTTAAAAATTGTAAATATTATTTATTAATTAATAATATAGTATTAAATTGTGAAAATTCAAGGGAAAATAATTTATTTCATTTTTGTTGTATTAGTAAGTTTTTGTGGTTAATATAAGAATGTGGAGTGGTTGGTAGTAATTGAGTGATATTATTGAGTGTGTGTAATAATAAATAGTAGATATTAAATAGTGGATATTGTGTGTTGCATATGAAAATGGGGGCAATACTTGTATTTATGGATTGTATTATATAAAGAGTAGGGTTGTGTTTATTATACAAACTGATTATTTACATGATCCACTGCCAACAAAGCCCTCTTATGTTCTAATGGAGTATGAACTCTCAAAATATCCACCTTATTAGCAATTTTCATAGAAATTGCCAAAGTCTCAACATCTCTTTCAAGAGCAGAAGCGTTTGAAAAAACTTTCATAAAAGACTTTCTTGAATGCCCTATAAGAATTTTAAAACCATATTTATGAAAATGTTCTATATTTTGCAAAATTTGTAAATTTTGTGACGGAGTTTTTCCAAAACCAATACCAAGATCTAAAATCAACTGTTCTTTTTTTAAATTATTTTTTTCAAAAACATTAATCTTATTTTCAAGCCACTTATCAATTTCTTCTATAACATTTTTATTATCAGGAATTACTATTTTTTTGTCATTTGGTATTCCTAAATTATGCATAAAAACAAACTTTATCTGTGGATTATTTTTTGCTAAATCAATCATATCTTGACTGCACATTCCTGAAATATCATTAACAATATTAAAGCCATTTAATATTGCTTGTTCTGCTGTTTTTGGGTGATATGTATCAATACTTAATAACGGTCTTATTAGATCAAATTTTTTATTTTTAATGTATTTAAAAACAAACTGTAATCTTTCTAATTCTTCTTCTGCTGTTAGTGGTGTTGCGTTTGGCTTTGTAGATTCTGCGCCAATATCTATAATTGAAACATTGTTTTCAACCCAAGTTTCAAATGTATTAATAAAATCATCTTCATTATTATATTTTCCGCCGTCTGAAAATGAGTCTGGTGTAATATTTAAAATACCCATAAATATTGGTTGATGCTGGTTTGTATAATAATTATTTGTTTTTTCTGGATAAATGAAAGATAGAGGATCTAAAACAAAACTTCTTTTAATAAACTCTTTATGTGGAATGGTTAATTTTTCAGTATTTATATGTTGATTTTTATAAAAAATTATATCTATATCAATGGGTCTTGGTGACCAGCGGGCAGAAAAATCTCTTCCCATTTCTTTTTCTATTATTTTACAAATATCTAAAAGTTGTAAAGGTTCAATATTTGTATCAACTTTTATTACACAATCATAATATGGAATATTCCAATCACTTGGTGAATTTGTTAACATTAGTGCCGGTGTTTCATAAAGTGGTGAAATTTCAATATTTTGTATATTGTGTTCTTGTAGTTTTTTAATTGCAGTTAAAATATTTTGTTTTTTGTCTCCTAAATTTGTTCCTATTGCTAAATACACAAAATCTTCATTATTCATTAAATACTTCTTGAAAATAATTTTTTTTATATAATTATTATTGCTAATAAATAAAAAAATATCAATGAAAAAATTATACATTAAGACCTTTGGTTGTCAAATGAATGTTTATGATTCTTCAAGAATGGCGGATATTTTGTCACTTAAAGGCTATGAACAAACAGATAATATTGAAGATTGTGATGTTTTTATAATGAATACTTGTCATATTAGGGAAAAAGCAAGCGAAAAAATATTTTCAGAATTAGGTAAAATAAAACATTTGAAGCAAAAAAAGATAAATAATAATCAATATATGGTTATAATAGTTGCTGGATGTGTTGCAAAAGCAGATGGTGCAGAAATTTTTAAAAGAATGCCGATAGTTGATATTGTTGTAAGTAGTGAAGCATATCATAATATAGGTAATATGGTAGATAAGGTTTTAGAGCAAGTAAAAAATGAAGAAAAAACGCATATAATAGATATAGATTTTAAAACACAAGAAAAATTTGCTTCATTGCCAAGCGTTAGAAATATTAAAGGAGTTAGTGAAAATATAGCAATACAGGCTGGTTGTGATAAGTTTTGTTCTTATTGTGTTGTTCCATACACAAGAGGTAGGGAGTATTCAAGGAATGTAGAAGAAATTATAGAAGAAGCAAAAATTTTAGTAGATTGTGGTGTTAAAGAAATTAATTTATTAGGACAAAATGTAGATAATTATAATGGAAAAGATAAAAGTGGTAAAATTACTACATTAGCAGAATTAATATATAAAGTTAACGATATAAATGGCATTGAAAGAATTAGATATACAACAAGTTACCCATCACAATTTGGGGATGATTTAATTTTTGCACATAGAGATTTAAAAAAATTAATGCCCTTTATACATTTACCAGTGCAAGCAGGTTCAAATAAAACTTTGAAATCAATGAATAGAAGATATACAAGAGAGCAATATTTAGAATTAGTAGAAAAAATTAGAAAATATGTGCCAGATGTTGCTTTATCTTCTGACTTTATTGTTGGTTTTGCTGGTGAAACAGAAGAGGACTTTTTAGAAACAATAAGTCTCGTAGAACAAGTAAAATATGCCTCTTCTTTTTCTTTTAAATATAGTCCAAGACCAAATACAGTTGGTATAAAAATGCCAAATCAAATAGATGAAGAAATAAAAGCAGATAGACTTGATAGATTACAAGCAATTTTAGATCAACAACAAATTGATTTTAATAGAAGTTGCATAAATAAAACAATGGAAGTATTGGTAGAAAATCCATCAATAAATAATGATAAGTTGTTTTTTGGTAGAACTCCATATTTGCAGGCAGTAATGATTGAAAGTGGCAAAAAGTTAAATAATGGTGATATTGTGAAGGTAAAAATTACTGATGCAAATTTGAGGACTTTAAATGGAGTTTTGTAATGACATTATTTTTTTCTTGCAAAAAATTATCAATATTTTATCATTAAATTAATTTACTTAAATATTGTTAAATATGAAATACATTAAGATATTTTTAGTTTGTTTAGTATTATTATTTATCCAATCTTGTGTTAACACAAAAGTTATAGATGTAAAAAGTCCTTGTGTGTCAGGAAAAAATGGACCTTGTGGTCCAAGAATTCCAGTAAATACTTGGTTAGAAGAATATAGATCATAGAAATAGAAATAAAAGAAGTTATTATGAAAAAAGCAATTAGATATTTTATATATGTGCTGTTTGTATGTGTTTTAGGAATTTCAGCATACATGGTTTTACAAAATTCAAATTATACAATAAAATTTGTAAATAAAAATGAAATTGATGAAAAACATTATGTTAATACTATAAACAAAGAACAACAAGTAATTCAAGACGGTAAAGTAGAAGAAAAGAATGCAAATAATAGTGTTGTTGTTGGAAGTAATACCATTAATAACTTAAAATTTATGGTTGGTGGTGTGGGTAAAGATGTTGATAATAAAGACTTATTTGATTATGTTATAGAAAGAATAAAAGCAAGTTACGTTGAGGAAGTAAAAGATAAAGAAATATATGAAAGTGCTTTAAAGGGTATTTTATCTTCATTAGATCCTCATTCTATGTATCTAAATGAAAAAGAATTTAAAGAAATGCAAGTTCAAACAAAAGGTGAGTTTGGTGGACTTGGTATAGTTGTAACAAAAGACAGTAATTTTATAAAAGTTGTTTCTCCAATAGATGATACTCCGGCTGCAAGAGCGGGTATTTTGTCTGGTGACTATATAAGTGAGATTGATGGAACTGATACATTTGATATGAGTTTAACTGATGCTGTTGATAAAATGCGAGGTAAAGTTGGAGAGAAAGTAAAAATTGTTGTTTTGAGAAAAGGCGAAAATAAGCCATTAGAATTTTCTTTAAAGAGAGAAATAATAAAAATTGATGCAGTAAAAGGTAGTATTAAAAATAATAATATAATTTATTTAAGAATAACAAATTTTATTGAAACAACGCAACAAGATACAATTAATATGTTTAATACATTAAAAAATAAAATTACTGATAGTAAAGTTGCTGGTGTTATTTTAGATTTAAGAAACAATCCTGGTGGACTTTTAGATCAATCTATAAAAGTTAGTGAATTGTTTTTAGATGGAAACAAAACTGTCGTTTCAATTAAAGGTAGGGACAATCAGTATTTTGAAGATTATAAAACAAATAATAAAAAAGCATTAATAAAAAATGTTCCAATTGTTGTGTTAGTAAATGAAGGTTCTGCATCTGCATCTGAAATAGTTGCTGGTGCTTTACAAGATTATAAAGTTGCTATTGTTATGGGTGAAAAAACATTTGGTAAAGCATCAGTTCAGCAGGTGTTTCCATTAATGAATGGTGGTGCAGTAAAAATGACAATAGCAAGATATTATACACCACTTGGTAGATCTATTCAATTAGATGGTATAGTTCCTGATATAATTGTAAAAAAAGGAGAGGTTGTATTTTCTAATAAATTATATCCAGAAATAAGAGAGAAAGATTTAAAAGGTCATCTTGAAAAACATAACAATAGTGAAGATATTTTAACCAAAACTGTTAAAGAAAAAAAAGAAGAGATGAAGTCACAGGATGTTATTGACGATAGTGATTTGAAAGATTATCAATTATTAAAAGCAATAGATTTAATTAATGGTGTAAATTTTTATAATAAAAAATAATGAAAAAATGTTTGCTTATAATATTATTTTGTATCAATGTATTATTTTTTTGTAATAATATATGTGCTAAGAATAGTATAAAAATTGCAGGTAGGGGGGATTTTGATATAATTGCAACAATTGGTGAGTTTGTTGTAACAAAATATGATTTAAATAATTTAGCGAAGGTTTATAACACAAATAAATCAATAGTTACAAATGTGTTGCTTAATGATGTCTTGGAAAATTATATTGATGTATTAAGTAAAAGGATTATTGCTGAAAATGCAAAAGTTACCATAAGTGAAGTAGAACGAGGTGTTTTGTGGAGTATGTTCTCGAATAATCTTGATATTGACAATAATATAAGTATCGATAGATATTGTAAGGATAAAAAAATAGATAAAGATGTTTTATTATTTTTTTTAGAAAGTAATTTTTTATGGTTAAAGTATATTGAAACTATATTAAAACCAAGTATAAAAGTTGTGGATAATTATGTTATTGGTGTTGCAGAATATATGAAATTAGGTAATAAAGTAGTAAAGTATAACTTATCAGAAATAGTATTAAATTATGGTAATAGAGAGCAGAAGGAATTAATATTAAAAAAAATGAATGATATTTATAAAAAATTAAATAATACTAGTTTTGAAACTATTGCTTTTTCAATGTCAAAATCATTAAGTGCCAAAAACAATGGTTTAATTGGTTGGGTATATGAAAAAGAATTAAATAAAGAAATAGTAAAAAATATAAAAAATGTTTCTGTAAAGTCTTTTTCTAAACCATTTTGTATTGGTGACAATGGTGGTAGTTGTTTTATTTTTAGAATAAATGAAAAAAGTATTACTATTGAAAATATGGATGAAATCAAATTAAATGTTAGAAATTATATATTTAATCAACTTTTGGAAACAAAAATAAGAGAAATCTTAAATTTAAATAAATCAAAGATAAATATTATTTATAGGTAGTTGTTATGGGAGATATTAGTATAAAAAAAAGGTTTAAAACAGAAAAAGTAAAAACTGCAAAAAATAGAAAAATATCATCCACAAGATGGTTGCAAAGACAGTTGAATGATCCTTATGTTCAGGAGGCGAAAAATAGAGGTTATAGATCAAGAGCAGCTTTTAAAATACTTGAAATTGATGATAAATTTAAGATTTTTAAAAAGGGCTATAAAGTTTTGGATCTTGGCTCTGCACCAGGTGGTTGGAGTCAAGTTATAAGTGAAAAAGTTGGTCCAAATAATATATTGGCTGTTGATATTTTAGAAATGGATCCATTACATAATGTAAAATTTATACAACAAGATTTTTTAGCGCCAGAGGCTCCTGAAATAATATTAAGTTATATGAATAATGAAAAATATGATGTTGTAATGAGTGATATGGCAGCAAATACAACTGGTGATAAAAAATTAGATCATTTGAGAACAATGGGTTTGGTTGAAAACGCTTTGGATTTTTCTTTAAAGGTATTAAAAACTGGTGGAAGTTTTGTTGCTAAAATATTTCAGGGTGGGGCAGAAAAAGAATTGTTGGATAGGTTGAAGCAGAATTTTGATATTGTTAAACATTTTAAGCCAAAATCTTCAAGGAAGGATTCTGTTGAAATGTATGTTGTGGCAAAAAATTTTAGGTCTGAGTGTTAGGTTTTTTGTTTGGTATTGTTCTATGTTTTAACTAAGTTGGTTTATTATTTTAGTTTATTTAATTCTATTTGTTAAAAATTTAAAATTATAATTTTAAATTTTGAAGATTTGATATTTATAATTTTCGTATCTTTTTAGTAATTTAGTTAGTAAGTTAATTTAAATCTCGCTTTTTATTTCATTAGGTCTTTGTGTAAATAACTAATCTTTTCATACTTTTTTGTGGATAGTTAAGAATTTTTTATATATAAAGAAGGAGAATATTGAAAGTTTTTGTATGTAAAAAATGGTGAAAATTAGAAATTTATATAAAATGTCTATCATTATATTATAAATCTTAAAATACTATTGTTATAGTAGAAAATTTATATTATTTTAATATTATAATTAATTATTTAGTTTTTAGTTATTATTTTTTAAGATTTTTTATGAATTAAAATGAAACTAAGATTAAATTAAATAATTATTGTTTAATAATATAAAATAGAATAAATATAAAATTATAAAATATTTAACTATTGGTTTTGTATTAAATATTACTTTATTCTTTAATTATAATTAATATTGTTATATTAATATTAATTTAAATATACAAAATGTAAAATAAAAATTTGATATTTATTAGTGGAACTATGGTTGTTGGAAAACTACTATTTCTGTTGAATTATTAAAAATATTAGAAAAATCTGTTATGCTTGATGGTGATTAGTGTTGGTTTCAAAACTATTGGAATTTTTGTGAAGAAAATAAAAATGGTAATTGATAATGCAATTTATCTTTTAAATAATTTTTTAAAAAATGATAATTTTGAAAATGTTATTTTTTGTTGGGTTAGACATTAGCAGGAAATAATAGATGGTATTTTATAAAAATTAAATAGTAAATATAATTTTTATAATTTTTCATTAGTTGCTAATGAAGATGTAATAAGAAACAGGTTTGATAAAGACTGTAATAGTGAATATTTGGAATTAAAAGTAAAAGTATCAATGGAAAAAATTAAATTTTATAATACCGTTGATAGTATTAAAATTGATGTTTCTAATATGAATTCTGTTGATAACATTGTAAAAATATAAGAAGAATATATTAAGTAAATAAAAACTATAATATTTTAATATAATTTTTACTTTTAGATACTAATATAAATTTAAAACTTGTATTTTAAAATAAACAAGTTTTAAATATTGAAAATATATAGAAATAAATTAATTATAGCCCTTTATATTTTGTTTTATATCCGTGATTTTCTGCTGGTCTTAAATCATTTGGATACATTGTATCAGAAAACACGTCTATTTGAAGTTTTTTAACTAAATTAAATACTTGTTGATAATCTGAAATGTTGGAAATAGATAATTTAGCAGAATTTGGATTATTATTTGATATAATTTGTGTATTCGTTTCATCAAGTACACTTGAAAAGACAACATCACCAACTTTTAGTTGTTGATCAAATACTCCTCGATGAATATTAATAGAGGAAATGTCCATATAAGATTTCATTTGACAAGTATAAGCAAAAATTCCACCAGATATATATACACCTTTATCTGTAATAATATATTCTGTATGTTTATATTTACGAAAAGTAAATAAAACTCCAGCAATATATATCCATATAGGCAATGCATGTATTAAAAGAAATAAGATAACTGTATTATCTTTAGTGGGTTTGGCATTATTTAAAAAACAAAACAAGACGAAAGCATCACAAAGAAGCCATAGTAAAGCAACCGGCAAAAGTGGATTAAAAATTCCTTCTAAAATGGAACAAAGTTTATTTGGACGACCTTGCCATAAAATTTGTTCTTCTGTTCCTACCATTGATTCTAAATCTGATTTTGCATATTGATTTAACATAATTTATTATAATTATTTACATTTTAAGTAATATTGTGTATGAATAAATATTAATTTCAAGTGATTGTTTTTTTAATTTATTTTATTAGTGATAACATTGTTTATTTTATTAAACGCTTAAAATTACATAATTTATAGAATTAAATTTGTTATTTAATTGATATAATTATAATATGTGATATTAAGGAAAATATTATTAAATTTATATTGTTTTAAATAATATAAAGTAAATTAATAATTTTTTATTCTTTAATTTCTGGATATTTATTTGGTTTTGATAAATAATATGATAATTCTTCGTGATCATCTGCCATTTCAACCGAATGAGTTTTTATTTTTTTATCAAATTTTCCAATTTTTATTTGTTTATCTTTTTTAATTTGTTTGAGTTCAATTTCATCAATAGAATATAATTCCATTAAATGTTCTAAAACTTCCATTACATCAATAATTTCTGATTTTAAATCTTGAATATTTTCGGCTTCAAATACTTCTTGTGCCTCTTCCAATAATTTCTTTTTTAATTCAATTAAATAATCACTGTCTGATAAAATTTCATAATTAACAATTAATCCGTTATTTTCCATAATTGGTAATCTATTATTTCTTATTAAAATATTTGTGGCAAATTTTCTCATTTTTGTTTTATTGTAAAGTTTGTTAAATTGTTTTTTTATGATAAAAGAAATTTTTTTTAAAGTAAATAAAAATTGGTTTGTTATAAATTAGTATGTATTATTGTTGTAATTTGCTGATTGTTGTTGATGTTGTTGATGAGTTTTTGAATTTTACTGTTTGCTGGTAAAATTTTTATGGTGTTTTAATGTATATCATATAACTATTAATATATAATGTATAAATATTTTTTTATTATTTTTTATTTATTTTATTTCTTAACTTTAACTTTATTAAATATTTGCTTTTTCTTATTAACCCCCTTAACCCCCTTAAACCCCTTAAACCCCTTAAACCCCTTAAACCCCTTAAACCCCTTAAACCCCTTAAACCCCTTAAACCCCTTAA
>JAGAUJ010000010.1 GCA_017620845.1 Rickettsiales bacterium
TGAATTTAATAATATTTTATTCTCATCAATATCTTTCATTAAAACATCAATAATAACTTGAGCACCCTTTTTTGGATACATAAATGTATTATTATATGAGTTAACTTTATTTTGTTTCATATTATTAATTATTGCTTTTATATCAGCATAAGGAAAAAATCTTCCCATGGCATCTTTATCAAGTTTAGTTAAATCTACAGCATATAATTTTTCATTATAAGGTTTTAAAAACATTTCTGTAATTGATTTACCAAATTTTCCGTAAAGCATATCTAAAAAATTATCATAATTTTCTTTTTCTTCCTTGTTAAATAAATCATATAAGCAATCTATAAATTTATCTTTAGAAAGTTCATGAATATGTGTTTGAAAAGGGAAATCAATTAACTTATCATCAAAATAAATAAATGTTTTTTTATCTTGCGTAACAAAATCATTTTTATCCAAACTATCAATAAACTTTTTCTTAAATTCATCAGTTTTAAAATGAAAGAAATGACCAGCATAATCCCATACATAATCATCTTTATAATGAGTTTTACAATAACCGCCAACTTCATTTTCTTTTTCAATAATTATATAATCATCTTTACAATAACTTGCAGAGGTCAAACCAGATATACCAGCACCAATAATTAAATATTTAGTTTTCATATCATTCTCCTATCTAAAAAAATTTTTTAATTTTCCTAGAAAACTTTTTCTAGCGATATTTTTAATATTTATTAAAAAACTATTACACCATATAAAGTAACCTTTTGTTGCTCTATGAAATTTAACAGCCTTTGTAGCAATTTCAATATTATTATAATATTGTGGATATTTACGTAATTGCTTTTCAAACTCCATAAAAGGCTTTCTTTTATTATAAAACTGAATTGTAACAATATATTGAGTTTTAATCATTGTTATTATTAATTTATTTTCTATATAAGTTTTTCTAATTTCTGAAAGCTTATTCTCATTTCTTTTTAACGTTTCTATTATTTCCATTGTAACTTTTTCATGATGTTTATAATTTTTCATATATGATTCTTTTGAAACAGACTGTCCACTTCGTCCAAGAAAATATCTATATATAAACATAGGATAATAAGTAATTGTTTTGCAACCAATAGAAATATTTGTATTAAGTTGCATATCAACATAAAAACAATGTTCCAAAAGTTTAAAATCCAGTTTTTTTAACATATCAGTTTTATATGTTGAACAAGAAAGAATTGGTCCCCACAAATCAAATCCATAACCTTTATAACATAAATCATCAAAATTATATTGCATGCCTGGTACCATAAATTGATATATTTTTTTGTAATTAAAAGTATTAATATAAGCAAAATCCTCAATATAGTTATTGAGAATAATATCAGAATTTTCCTTTTCTAATATATCTATCAATTTAGATAATTGATAAGAATCTAGTGTATCATCTCCATCCATTATTTTAGTATATTTACCCCTAGCTTCTTTAATACCAATATTTATTGTTGAACCATGTCCACCATTAGTCTTAGAAATTAATCTTACAATACTTTTCTTATTTTTAGTTGTATATCTAACTAAATCCTCACCAATTTGTTTAGTTTTATCTTTTGAACCATCATCAACAATTATAATTTCAAGTTTATGAGCATTTGGTTGATTAATTAGTGAACATATACCATTCCATAAATACTTTTCAACATTATAGGAAGGAACAATTATTGATAAAACTGGTTTATCCAAAATATTTTCAAAATTAAATTCCTTTATATCATTTTCAGTTAACAAGTCAATTTCTTTTTGAAGTGTGTTTTTATAATTAAAACGATTTTGTACATCTTTAGAAATATTTTGAGATAAAAATTTAAAATAATCTTTATCATTATATATTTTTTCTATAACGTCTGCATATTCTACATAATTTTCTACATTACATATCGTACCATATTTCTTATTTATATAACTTGTAATAGTTGAAATATTAGAAGTAACTGGAACACAACCACTAGAAGCAGACTCACATAATGAAACACCTTGAGTATCAAATCTTGAGGCAAAAAGTGCAATTCCATGTGTCTCATGTACTTTAGCAACTTCCTCATGAGTCAAAAATTCATTATGTAGATGAACATTATCAAATTTTTTAAGTGGTTCAGTTATAACATCGAACAACTCACCAGAACCGTAAATATCAAACTCCAAATCATTAAAGATTTTCCTTCTACTTAATTCAATAATTGTTCTAACATCAATATCAAGTGCATAGCATCTATCATTCGTAAATTTTCGTAAAACAAAAATTTTTTTTCTTAAGTCAAAATCCTTTTCTTTATATTTAAATATTTTATTATCAATATAACACGGAATAATTTTATAATTATTAAATTTAATATTATTTAATTCTTCAGCTCTATTTTTAACAAAATCGCTTACAAAAATCCATGTAACATTTTTGTTATTATTATATTTATTTAAATAATAATCTCTTATATCAAAATTAGGTTCATAATAATTTTCTTCAGGTATATCAGTAAAATAGTTTCCAGCAAATTTATAATAATCTCTATATAAGATCTCTGCACCATGCATATAAAAATATAATTTTGTTTTTGTTATATCAACACTATCTAAAATATTACCATAATTATAGTCAAAAAAATGAAACATTATCTTTTTATATCTCTTTTTTGATAAAAGTTCTCGTAAATAAAAATAATTACAACGTACTACATCCACATCTTCAAAAGTATATTTACTTCTTCCAGGCAAAGAATTTACAACAGCAACATCAACATTAAGTCCATGCTTTTTATATTCAAGTACTTTTGTATGAACAAAAGCAGTATTATATTTATTTGACAATGATGGATATCCAGGTGTAACAATTAATATATCTGATTTAAAAAAATTTAAGAATTCTTCACTAACCATTTCATCATCTTTGTTAAAGTCAACTTTTTCAACTTCAAATTCAGAATTTTCAGGAATATAAATAACTATAAAGTAGTACTTTGTTAAATCTAAATTTATTGAATTAATTGTATTAAAATCAAATTGACCAATTATATTTTTTCTTCTATCAAGTAACTTAATTACTGGTGCATTACCCTTTATTAATTTACCATTAAAAAATAAAGTTGCCTTATCTGTAGTATTTTTAAAAATATTAGGATAAATTAATAAAGTGTGAGTATTATTACTGTTTTTAACTATCAACTTATTATCAAAATATTTAACACTAGCACTACCTTTTTTTAGCCATTTTTTATTTATTAAATTCATTATATCCTCTACCTCTTGCTTTCCATAAATTTTAAATAATCATCACATACTTCTTTTCCACCAATTTTTTGTACAACACCATGCTCAATCCATACGACTTTATCACATAATTTTTGTATTTGTGATAATGAATGTGATACAAATAAAACAGTAGTTCCTCCACTAATCATATCCATCATTTTACTTTCACTTTTAGATTGAAATGCAATATCACCAACAGATAGTATCTCATCAACTATAAGAATCTCTGGATCAATAATTGTTGCGATACTAAATGCCAGTCTTGCAACCATACCAGAAGAAAAATTTTGAACAGGAACATCTAAAAATTCCTTTAATTCTGAAAATTCGACTATTTCATCAAATTTTTGATCAATAAGTTTTTTTGAATATCCCATGACTGCCCCATTTAAATAAATGTTTTCTCTTGCAGTAAGTTGAGAATCAAAACCAGCACCAAGTTCGATCATTGGACAAATATTTCCATATGCAAATACATTTCCCTCTGTTGGTTTCATAACACCTGCAACTACTTTTAAAAGTGTTGATTTTCCAGCCCCATTTGAACCAATGAATCCAACAACTTCACCCTTTTTTATATTTAAGTTAATATTCTTCAAAGCCCAAAACTCATTTTTTTCCTTCTTTTTATGTTTTCCTAAATCAACAAACCATTGTTTTAAAGAAAATCCTTTTTCAATTCCAAGATTAAATTTCATGGAGACATTATTTATCTCAATCATATTTTCTTTTTCCATAAAATCCTCCTTTAAACGTAATATATAAATTTGTCTTGTTTTTTCTTAAATATAAAAATTCCTACTAA